>NZ_JAGFIP010000011.1:0-148047 GCF_017582705.1 Paenibacillus sp. F411 | reverse complement strand
CGCGCGGCGCCCGGCCCGCCCGCAGCGGGTGCAGCTGCACCCCGCTGCGTGGGCCCTGGCGGGCCTGCTGGCCCTCGCGCTGGCGCTGCCGCTGCTGGTGGTTGCCCCGGGGGGCACCCACCAGCCCGCACCGCCCGCGCCCGGGCCGGCGCCCGCCGCCCCTTCCGCCATGCCGAAGGCGGCGGAAGAGCCGACCGTGTCCGTCTACCTGTCGGGGACGGACACGGTGGAGCAGCTCCCGCTGGAGCGCTACCTCATCGGCGTCGTCGCCGCCGAAATGCCGGCGGCATTCCAGCCCGAGGCCTTAAAGGCTCAGGCGATCGCCGCCCGCACCTATATCGTGCAGCGCCTGCGCAGCGGTGATACCAGCGGAGTCCCGGGGGACAAGGCCCTGGTCACCGACACGGTGGCGCATCAGGCCTATATTTCCCGGGACATGCTGGAGAAGGAATGGAAGGCAGGCGGCAAGCAGCCGGAGCTGGACAAGATTCAACAAGCGGTGAATGACACGCGAGGCATCGTGATGACGTATGAGGGGGAGCCGATCACGGCTTCTTTTTTCTCCACCAGTAATGGGTATACCGAGAATTCAGAAGACTACTGGAGTAACGCCTTTCCCTATCTCCGAAGCGTAGAGAGCCCATGGGATCTGGAAGTTTCGCCGAAATACAAGACGGTCGTCACGATGAAGCGCAAGGAGCTTGTGAATCAGCTGGGATTGGCCAGTGCCGCGGTTCCGGTGTCGAAGTCGGGAGAGGGCAGCGCGAGCTTTTTCAAGGTCACTGCCTACACGGAGGGCGGGAGGATCAAGCAGGCGCTGCTGGGCGGTCAAGCCTTTAGCGGCCGGGAAATCCGTGAGAGGCTGGATCTGCGCTCCAGTCAGTTCGATCTTGAGCTGCGCGGGGAAGAGGTCATCATTACGACCTATGGCTTCGGGCATGGTGTGGGCATGAGCCAGTACGGTGCAGAGGGGATGGCGCTCGAAGGCTACCTGGCGAAAGAGATTCTGAGCCACTACTACACAGGCATTTCTTTTGCCGAAACTGATAAACTACTGCCCTCGAAAAAATAATAGATAGCCCACGTATAAAAGAAAACACCCCGGTAACAATGGTTACTGAGGTGATTGCAAATGAATGAATCAAACAAAAATGCTCCAAACCGCGAAGAAGCTCCTAAAACTGCACAGGGAGAGCCGGCTCAAGCGCCGTCTTCGTGGAAAAAAATGTTGTCCAGACGGTGGGTGTTCCCGGCAGCTTATGTAGCAGCAGCGGCAATTATACTAACCCTCGTGTGGGTCTACCAGGACACCGACCAGCAACCGCTGAACCCGCAGAACGCCGTGAATGACGCTCAAGGCGCAGGAACGACAACGGCTGCGGAAGGCAAGGACGGGGAAGCGGTAGAAGTGATTGCCAGTGCGGAGAACATGATTTGGCCGGCCGCCGATCAAGCGGAAGCGGTCATCGTCAAATCGTTCTTTGATGCAGAAGCTCCGGAAGAAGAGCATGCGGCAGCGATGGTTCAGTACAATGACACGTTTACACCGAACACCGGTATCGACCTGGCACGCCAGGACAACAAGCCTTTTGATGTACAAGCTGTACAAAGCGGTCAGGTGACCCGGGTAGAAGAGCATCCCGTAAACGGAACCGTAGTCGAAATTACCCATGCCGGCGAGCTGAAAACCGTATACCAGAGCCTTAGCGGTGCCGCGGTTGAAGAAGGCAGCGAAGTGAAGCAGGGCGATGTGATCGGCCAGGCCGGACGCAGCGAGTTCGAGAAGGATCTCGGCAACCATCTGCACTTCGAAGTGTATCAGGCCGGTAATCTCGTGAACCCGGAAACACTGTTCAGCAAAAAATAATATCGACCAGCCTTGGCAGGCCGTGCGCTGCCGGATGGACAAGAGGAAAGCGGGGGCTCGTTCCCCCGCTTTTTTCGTGCTGTGGCAAGGGCTGTACAGGCTGCCACTGCTCCAGTGTGTCAGCGCGCCCCTGCCTCTGCGAGAAGCAGCCCAGCCGGCATGTCCGCAAAATAATTGGGCCCCGCGTAGCTTGTCACCCCGTGAAACCGCGAATATCCCGTCATGCTACTCATATAATGTACCAAACTATCCACACAGTAGGGAGGCGGGAGCGTGCACGATTACATCAAAGAGCGGACCATTAAAATCGGACGCTGCATCGTGGAAACCAGGCATACAGTCCGAACGATTGCCAAAGAGTTTGGCGTGTCAAAAAGCACGGTGCATAAGGATTTAACCGAGCGTCTGCCGGAGATCAACCCGGACCTGGCGGATCAGGTTAAGCATATCTTGGAGTACCACAAGTCCATCCGCCATCTCCGGGGCGGCGAAGCGACCAAGATCAAGTACAAAAAAACGGCCTCCGGTTCCCGCGAGCCTGTGATTTCTGCTAAATCCTGATTATAGGTCAAAGGTCGCGAAAATGGCGTTGAATCCCTCCCCTAAAGTATGATATGTTAAAAGCTGGTATAAGATCGACGATTTTATCCCGGGCTGTGCCGGTTTTTCACCGGAAATGTCGTTATATGTCAGTTTGTTAATGCCGTAGATTCTATTTCTACTACCGATAACCGGTACACTTTTATCATAAAATAACACTTTGGGGGCTTTTCATGATGTTTAGCAAGGATATCGGGATCGATCTCGGAACAGCGAACGTATTAATCCACGTCAAGGGCAGAGGTGTCGTCTTGAATGAGCCCTCTGTCGTGGCGATCGAAAGCGAGAATCGGCGAGTCCTTGCCGTCGGGGAGGCAGCACGGCGTATGGTAGGCCGCACCCCCGGCAACATTACGGCGATCCGCCCGCTGAGGGACGGGGTTATCGCCGATTTTGACATTACGGAAAGCATGCTGAGATACTTTATCGACCGCGTTGGCGCCCGAAGCTGGCACAGCCGCCCCCGTATTCTGATCTGTGCGCCTACGAATATTACATCCGTAGAGCAGAAGTCGATCCGGGAAGCGGCCGAGCGCAGCGGGGCAAAGGATGTGTTCCTGGAGGAAGAGCCGAAGGCTGCTGCCATCGGGGCAGGCATGGATATTTTTCAGCCCAGCGGCAATATGGTAGTGGATATCGGAGGGGGCACGACGGATGTGGCCGTCCTGTCCATGGGCGATATCGTCACTTCCTCTTCGCTCAAAATGGCGGGGGACAAGTTCGACGAGGCGATTATCAAGTACATCAAGCATAAATATAAATTGCTGATCGGGGAACGGACGTCGGAGGAGCTCAAGATGTCGATCGGAACCGTGCGGCCCGGCGGCCGGATTGAGGAGATGGACATCCGCGGGCGCGATATGGTATCGGGTCTCCCGCTGACCATTACCGTCACCTCGGCCGAAATTCAGGAAGCGCTGTTAGATCCCATGTCTGCCATTGTTACAGCGGCCAAGCAGGTGCTGGAGCGGACACCACCGGAGCTGTCAGCGGATATTATTGACCGGGGCGTTATTCTGACCGGCGGCGGCGCGCTGCTTCACGGCGTGGACGAGCTGTTAATGGAGGAGCTTCGCGTCCCGGTGCTCGTCGCGGAAGACCCGATGCACTGTGTGGTAAAGGGTACAGGCATGATGCTGGATCATTTGGATAAAGTCGTAAAGAAAAAGTTCTAATCTTCCGATATATAAGGATAGGAAGTTTGCTGACGGATAGAGTTTGCTTGTTATCGCTTGGATCAGGAAGGGAAGTGCTTGATGTGCTGAGAGGTTTATATAATGCGGCGGCCGGAATGGTGACCCAGCAGCGGCGTCATGATACAGTAACGCAGAATATATCAAATGTGAACACCGCCGGGTATAAGCAGAATGATACGGTGATCCGTTCATTCCCGGAAGTGCTGGTGTCCATGATTGGCGGGGAGCCCGGCAATCCGAGACATGTAATCGGCAAGCTGAACACAGGCGTATTCGCAGAGGAGAGCATCGCGCTGCACCTGCAGGGCGATCTCCGAGAAACGGGACAAGCCTCTGATTTTGCAATTGTATCAGAGCTGAACGTCATTGATGAGAATACAGGCCTTGGCATGGTCTTTGACGGATCGGGCAGGCATGTTGGCGAAGATGGCGAGGTAACCTATCGCCCCCAAGCCTTCTTTACGGTGCAGGACAATAACGGAAACCTGCGCTACACCCGCAGCGGCGAGTTTCGGGTAGGACCGGAAGGTCAGGTTCTGACGTCAGCCGGGTTTCAGGTGCTGGGAGCGGACAATCAGCCCATTGTATTGACAGGCGGAGCGGCGGACCTTACAGTGAATGAGCAAGGATTTATTTTGGATGGAGCCGGAAACCCGACGGGACAGACGCTGGGCGTTGCGGTCGTGTCTGCTCCAAATGATCTGGTGAAGGAAGGCAACGGCCTGTATCGGCTGAATAACGAGGATGGCTTCCGAATGCTCGCTGCGGGCGATAATGTTATCATCCGGCAGGGCTATATTGAAGCCTCCAACGTGGATGCATCGAAATCCATGGTCGAGCTGACAGCGGCCCTTCGGGCCTACGAAACCAATCAGAAGGTCGTTCAATTCTATGACAGATCGCTGGAAAAGGCCGTGAACGAAATTGGCAGAGTCTAACTGTCTACATGACACCCATCGGGAGGGAAAGCGATGAATAACTCCATGATCAGCGCCATGGTATCCATGAACAGCATGCAGCAGAAGCTGGATGTGATCGCGGACAATATTGCAAATGCAAACACAACGGGCTACAAGAGCAAGGATGCTGTGTTTGAGGATGTGCTGAACCGGGTGCAGCAGCACCATAAGGATTTCAAGCTCTCCGGGCGTGTGACGCCTCCGGGCTACAATATCGGCTTCGGCATGAAGCTGTCCACGGTGGAGCAGAATATGGAGCAGGGCGTTCTGAAGGAAACCGGCAATCCGCTGGATCTTGGCATTGAGGGCCGTGGCATGTTCGCTGTCCGAAGCGGCGAGAATATTGCATATACGCGCGAGGGCGGATTTCACGTCTCCCCAGACCCTGAGAATGAGGGACGCGTTCAGCTGGTCAACAATCAGGGCTATCTCGTGCTGGATCAGAATAACGAGCCAATCTCCCTGCCGCAAGGCGCAGCAATCGCTGTGGATGCCGGCGGCCAGATCTGGATTGAGACGCCAGCCGGCAGAGTTCAGGGACAGGTGCTGAAGATCGCGGAGCTGGATCGTCCGGAAGGTCTGGTGCAGATGGATGGCAACCTGTTCATGCTGCGCGGCGGCCTGACGGAGGATGAAGTGTTCGGTCCTGCAGGCCAGAATTTGTCGCAGGTGCGTTCCGGTTTTCTGGAGCAGTCCAATGTAGATTTATCTGATCAGATGATGAAAATGATGGAGGTCCAGCGGGCCTATCAGCTATCCGCGCGAGCCCTGAGCTCCAGCGATACCATGATGAACCTTGCCAACACAATGCGAGGATAGGTGATTATACCGTGAGTGAAGCAAGCGAGCCCAAGCGCCGCAAGGCCTCCGGGTGGAAAATTGCACGCCGCATCATCGTTCCCTTGATGCTGCTCCTGGCGCTTGCCGGAGGCATGGTGGTTGGCTATGTCGTTTTGGGCGGCGGAGAGCTGAGTGATGCGCTGCAATGGGAAACCTGGAAGCATGTGTATGACCTGGTATTTGCACCTTAACCAGGCTGATCCAATCCAGTCTTAATATGCTGTTCGTAGACTCCCTTGCGGGAGTTTTCTTTTTTTTTCGTTAAACGTTATAATGTAGGGGTTAACGCTGAAAAGGGCCCCCTGGCCTCAGGCTGCGCTGAAAGGACCGAGAACCCCTTATATCAACCTTCATGTCTGCAGTCATAAAGGGTATCATCATTGTTGCCGTAAGGCCGTGGATTTATGCATTTTTTACATAAGTGATCAATCAAAAGGCGTACCCTAAGGGTACATACATGGGAAGGGAGTTTTACTGTGACGGTACTGAATATCGGACAAATCCAGGACATTATTCCGCATCGCCCGCCGTTTCTGCTGGTGGACAAGATTATTGAGATGGAAGAGGGCCAGCGCGCGGTCGGCATCAAGAATGTGACCATGAACGAGCCGTTCTTCACCGGCCATTTTCCGCAGTATCCGGTGATGCCGGGCGTGTTAATTACCGAGGCGCTCGCTCAGGTAGGCGCTATTGCCATGCTGAGTGTGGAGAGCAACAAGGGCAAGCTGGGCTTTTTGGCCGGACTGGATGGCTTCCGCTTCCGCGGACAGGTCGTTCCGGGCGACACGCTGCGCCTTGAAGTCGAGATTACACGTCTTAAAGGCTCCATCGGCAAGGGAAAAGCGACCGCCAGTGTAGAGGGCAAGGTCGTTGCGGAAGGCGAGATTATGTTCGCACTGTCAGACCCCGCATAGCTTCTTCTTAACATGCACCACCATATATTAGAGATTGGGAAGGGGAAAACCATCATGGCAGAAATGAGTCAAAGAACCGTAGAAACTGTACAGCGCTGGCTGAATGATCACCACGTGGATGAAGAAACCAAGGCCGAGCTTCGCGGGATTGAAACCGATCCGCAGGAGCTGGAAGAGCGCTTTTACCGTGATCTGGAGTTTGGAACCGGAGGGCTTCGCGGCATTATCGGTGCCGGCAGCAACCGGATGAACAAATATACGGTGGGCCGTGCGACGCAAGGCTTCGCGCAGTTCATTCTGAAGCAGCATCAGGGCTCGGGCCAGCCATCGGTGGTCATTGCCCATGATTCCCGCCACTTCTCTCCGGAGTTTGCCTTGGAGGCAGCATTGGTGCTGGCAGGGAACGGCATTGCAGCCAAGCTGTATCCTTCGCTTCGTTCTACGCCGCAGCTGTCCTACAGCGTACGTTACTTGAACGCCTCGGCAGGGATTGTCATTACGGCAAGCCATAACCCGCCGGAGTATAACGGCTACAAGGTGTACAACGCTGAAGGTGGACAGCTTGTACCGGATGAGGCGGAGCAGGTGATCAGCCTGATTCAGGAGGTAGACTCTTTTGCCGCAGTGAAGAAGCTGACACGGGAGGAAGCAGAGCAGCAGGGATTGCTGGTCTGGCTGGGAGATGACGAGGACGAAGCCTTCATAAACACGGTGTCAGGCCTTAGTGTGAACCGCGAGCGTATCGCCTCCAGCCTGAGTGACGATTTCCGGATCGTGTTTACACCGCTTCACGGAACAGGTAATCAGCCGGTGCGCCGCGTCCTGGAAGGAATCGGCTTCAAGCATGTGCATGTGGTAGAGGAGCAAGAGCAGCCCGATGCAGATTTCTCCAGTGTGAAATCTCCGAACCCGGAGGAGCGGGAAGCCTTTACCCTGGCGATGAAGCTGGGAGAGCAGGTGGATGCGGACATTCTGATCGGTACAGATCCCGATGCAGACCGGATGGGTGCTGTCGTGAAGAACCGTGACGGCGAATATGTAGTGCTGACGGGCAACCAGTCCGGTGCGATCATGATTCACTATTTGCTGAGCCAGCTTAAAGAAGCAGGCAAGCTGCCTCAGAACGGAGCGGTCATCAAGACGATTGTTACGAGCGAGATGGGTGCAGTCATTGCAGAGCATTACGGCGCGGCGGTGCTGAACACCTTGACCGGCTTCAAATATATCGGGGAGAAAATGACCCAGTTTGAGAACAACGGACAGCATACATTCCTGTTCGGCTATGAGGAGAGCTACGGTTACCTGGCCGGCAATTATGCCCGCGACAAGGATGCAGTGCTGGCCTCCATGCTGATCTGTGAGGCGGCAGCCTATTACAAAGGCCAGGGCAAGACTCTGTATGACGTGCTGCAGGAGCTGTATGAGCAGTTCGGCTATTTCCTGGAGGGCCTGGAATCCCGCACTCTGAAAGGAAAGAACGGAATCGCGCAGATTCAGGGCATCATGTCCGACTGGCGCTCCAACCCGCCGCAGGAGCTGGGGAGTGCTGTTGTAGAGAAGGTGCTGGATTACGCGGAAGGCCTGGACGGACTGCCTAAGGAGAATGTGCTGAAGTACATGCTCTCGGACGGCTCCTGGTTCTGCCTGCGTCCATCCGGTACGGAGCCGAAGATCAAAGTATACTTTGCTGTAAGAGGAGCTTCCTCGGAAGAAGCGAAGCAGAAGCTGAAAGATTTGTCGTCGATCGTGATGGCACGCGTAGACGCATAACATAACATTTCAAGAAAGGGCGGCAGGCAGGAAGCGACGGCGCCGCCCTTTTTGAACAGGTCGGGATTTTGAAGGATGGCCTCGCAGGGCTGCGGGCAAGTACCGATAAATCCCGTCATTTGAATGAGGGGGAAATTTTTGTGGTTCAACAATGGAAGCGCTGGAGTCTGGCTGCCCGCAAGTGGCTATGGATTCTGGTTGCCCTGGGTGTGCTGTCTGCGCTCCCGGTAGGCTATGACCGGCTGCAGACGGAGTCAACTTCGAAGCAGGTAGAGCTGGTGTTTGATTATCGTGATTTACTGGATATTTCCGTGTATCGAACCTATCCGGAAGCTTACATAACGGAGCAGCTGGACCAGCTGAAGGATGCTGGTGTCACGAGTATGGCACTGTTCGAGAGCACGCTGGAGGAATTTATCAAGTCCGGCCGTATTGTTGTGTATGATGCGCAGCAGGCGGCTGATTTAACGGAAGAGGCGGTGTCGCGCCGCAACAACTTTACGTATGTCGTCTTCTCGACAGCGGAAAGCGCGGAGACCATCAAGCCGATCATTGAAGCGACCTTTACCCGCCTGGACATTCCGGTAAGAGACTGGGAATATAACGGCTCTGACGGTCTGATCCTGGAAATACCGCGCGTTGAGGCAGGGCTGAAGCCGATGGCGCCGGATCCGATCACGATGGACATGCTGCGGGAGAAGGGCTTTAGCATTGTTCCAAGACTGTCCGATACGCTTCCGTATCATGAAGAGTACATGACCAGCCTGATGGCTTACTTTGCGGATTACGGTGTGCAGCGGCTTCTGTTCGATGGCGATGCGGCCAAAGGCTTCAAGAATCATGAAGAGGACAAGAGCCTGACGCATTTTGCCGGTCTGCTGAATCAATATGATATCGGCCTGATCGCGATTGAGAACATCAAGGTGCCGCAAAAAGGCTTTGAGCTGCTCTCGTACCTGACGGATTACAATGTAGCCCGGCTGTATTCTCTAAGCGAGCGGGATGCTGCGCTGGATCCGAAGGTGATCAGCGACCGCTTCGTGCTGGCGTCGAAGGACCGCAATATCCGCATGTTCTATCTGAACGCGGAGCCGCTTCGCGATGGGACACAGGGAACCATCACGGACCCCATTAACAATCTGGTGGAGGCACTGGGAGAGACAGGCCACACCATCTCGGACATGGAACAAAACGGCTTTACCATGGGGCCTGCGGAAGCCTTTGAGGTGTCCGAATCCTCGCTGCAGCGCTACTTCAAGCTGGGCGCGCTGATCGGCGCTCTGGCGCTGATTACGCTCATGATTTCGTATTTTATTCCACTGTTGACCATTCCGGCCTTTGTGATCGGACTGATCGGAACGGCAGGCTTGTACGTTCTGAACAGCGAGCTGATGGAGCAGGCGGTCGCGCTTGCTGTCACGATCAGCGGCCCGACCGTGGCTATGATTCTGGCGGTACGCAAGGTGACCGAGAGCAGCAGCCGTGTGGGATCAATGAGCACCGGCAGGCGCTTGACTCACGCACTGGTGCTGTTCATCAAGACGACGGTGCTCACCCTGGCTGCTGTGCCGCTGCTGGTGGCACTATTAAACAATGTAACTTACATGCTGGTTCTGGATCAGTTCCGGGGCGTGAATCTTTTGGCTGTAGCTCCTATGGGCTTAACTGCTATTTATGTGCTGCTGTATCGCGGAGGACAGGCCTCACGGGCCGGAATCCAGACATTATTGAACACGCCGATAACACTGCTCTGGGTAGCAGCGGCCGGGATCATTGGCATTGTAGGCATGTACTATTTAAGCCGGACGGGCAATGCGGGATCCGTTTCTTCTATAGAAATGGCGTTCCGATCCTTCCTGGAGAATACATTTGGCGTGCGGCCGCGGAACAAGGAGTTTCTGCTTGCGCATCCAGTGCTGCTGCTGGGACTGTTCCTGTCCTTTAAATACCGCCATGCCGCCTACCTGCTCATTATCGGAGCGATGGGCCAGCTGTCCATCGTAGGTACGTTCACGCATCTGCATTCCCCGCTCTATATTTCGGCGGTTCGCGGACTGCTGGGACTGGGGCTGGGCTTGCTCATCGGGCTTGGACTGATTCTCGCCTGGCAGATCGGGGAAAGGATTTGGAAATCATGGTCTCATCGGCTAAAACCATTGTAATCTCAGGTTATTACGGCTTCAGAAACAGCGGTGATGAAGCCGTTCTGAAATCGATTTTGACGGCGCTGGAGGAGGAGGGCAAGGCGGCAGGGATCAGGATTGAGCCTGTCGTTCTGTCCATAGATCCGGAATGGACTGCGGCTACTTATGGTGTCTCTGCGGTTCACCGCATGAAGCTAGGCGAGGTGCGCAGAGCGATTGCGGCAAGTGACGGCCTCATCAGCGGCGGGGGAAGTCTGCTTCAGGATGTGACGAGTCCCAAGACCATTCCGTACTACCTCGGAGTGATCAAGCTGGCGCAATGGGCGGGCAAGCCCACTTTTATATATGCTCAGGGTGTCGGGCCTGTGAACCGGAGATTATTCTACCCTGCTATCCGTTCAGTCCTGCGGAAATGCACCTATATTTCAGTACGGGATACGCAGTCCGGCGAGCTGCTTCAATCCATGGGCATTGCACCAGACGTGATCCAGGTTGTCCCGGATCCGGTCATGGGACTTCCGTTACCGGAGGCGTTGCATCAGCACGCTGGTGATGAGCTGCCGGTAATCGGCATTTCGGTGCGCTTCTGGGATGCACAGCGGCGAGAGCTGAACGCGATTGCCGAAGGACTGAAGGCACTGCTGCGCCAGCGTCCCGTGCATCTTCGTTTCCTGCCCTTTCATCGTCCTGATGATGAGGAAGCGTCCCGGTATATTACCGAGCGCTTGGGTGATATTACAACCTATGGGGGAAAGATCAGCTATTATGTGGAGGAGCAGCAGCCGCAGGATATGTTGGCAGAGGTCAGCCGCTGTGACGTCGTGCTCGGCATGCGGCTGCACAGCCTCATCTATGCGGCCAATCAGAGCATTCCGCTGATCGGAATCTCATATGATCCCAAAATCGATCATTTTCTGAAGCGCCTGGACAGCGCTCCAGTGGGCCGGAGCGAGGCACTGGACCCTGAGGATCTCAAGCGGCTGCTGATTTCCATGCTGGACCATGCAGAAAGCTGGAAATCAGAGCATGAAGCACAAATCGGGCGGTTAAAGCAGGAGGCACAGCTGCCTGCCCGCCATATTGCACAATATTTGGGTACAGAGGGTGAGTAAGTTGAAGCAGGCATCGCCTTTTCCTACCGTTCCAATCTTCGGCATTCCTTTCTCCAAGCTGGATTTCAAGGATACGGTAGCTTATTTGACGGAAGCCGTGGAATCGGGGCGTCCCCATCAAGTTATTACAGCCAATCCTATCATGGTCATGGCGGCCCTTGAGAAACCCGCCTACAAGCAGATGATGCTGGGGGCAGACATCATTGTGCCGGATGGCACCGGCATCGTATGGGCAGCCAGCAAGGGCGGGGAGCCGGTGGCGGAGCGGGTAACCGGCTTCGATCTGGTACATGAGCTGTTTCGGGCCGGAGAGATGAAGCGCTGGAGGTTTTACCTCCTCGGCACGACGCCGGAAGTGATTCAGGCAGCAGCGGAACGGTTACAAATGCAGTATCCGGCGGCAATTGTGGCCGGATACCGTGATGGATTTTTTGGACCGGAGCAGGATCAGGAGGTTATTGCAGACATCCGCAAGGCAGAGCCACATATTCTTCTCGTGGCCCGCGGCGCAGAGACGCAGGAGCCCTGGATTGCAAGGTACAAGGAGGACCTCGGTGTCCCGTTGATGATGGGGGTTGGCGGAACCTTTGATATTGTTTCCGGCAAGTCCAAGCGGGCGCCGAAGCTGGTGCAGAAGATGAGAATGGAATGGCTCTACCGCTTGCTGCGCGAGCCGACCCGTTTCAAACGGATGCTTGCTCTCCCGAAATTCGCCGTAAAAGTGCTGCGCGAGAAAGAAAACGTGACGAAATGAGACAGGCAGTACTGCTTTTTTCGTGAAAATCACTGAAATTCGCCGAAAATTGGTATTGGATTTCAAGGACGAAGGGAGTATAATTCAACACGGTAGAACCATAATGGGGGTTGAATGATTACAATGTTACCAGTATACGTAATCGGGTTTGTTGTGTCGCTGGCGCTGGCGCTGGTGCTGACACCGCTCGTGAAGAAGTTCGCGATCAGAATCGGTGCTGTGGATGTCCCGGATGCCCGTAAAGTGCATACCAGAATTATGCCCCGGCTTGGCGGATTAGGCATTTATCTTGCATTTGTGATCGGATTGATTGCCGTACTTCCCTTTATTCCGGACAGCCTGTCGGCGCGGGATGCTAACTTTATGAAGGCCTTTCTGATTGGCGGCTCCATGATCGTATTGATCGGAGCACTGGATGATCGTTTCCAGCTATCCGCCAAGGTGAAATTTCTGGCTCAAATCGCGGCCGCTTGTGTGGTCGTATTCGGATTTAATATTACCGTTGACTTTGTAAATATTCCGTTCCAGGATGCCTACTCATCACTGGAGACCTGGATTGCTGTACCGCTGACGATCTTCTGGATTGTCGGTGTGACGAATGCGATTAACCTGATCGATGGACTGGACGGCCTTGCTGCCGGCGTCTCCGGGATCGCCATCGGCACGATCCTCGTAATGTCCCTGCTGATGGGCTATACGATGGTTGCGATGCTTTGTCTGCTGCTGCTTGGTGGAATTATCGGCTTCCTGTTCTTTAACTTTCATCCTGCGAAGATCTTCATGGGGGATGCAGGCTCGCTCTTCCTGGGCTTTAGCTTGGCAATGCTGTCTCTCTTGGGCTTTAAGCAGATTGCGATCGTGTCCTTTATTACACCGCTCATTATTATCGGTGTTCCATTGTCAGATACCTTCTTCGCGATCGTGCGCCGCAAGCTGCAGAACAAGCCGATCTTTGCTCCGGATAAAGGTCACCTGCACCATTGCCTCCGGGAGCTGGGCTTCAGCCACCGTCAGACGGTGCTGCTGATCTATGCGATTGCTACTTTCTTCGGTGTATTAGCGGTCATTCAGTCTTCCGCCGCACTGTACGAAGCAAACTGGGTTACGTTCGTGGTCATCTGCTTCATGATGTTCTTCATGCAGATTGGTGCGGAGGTCATCGGCCTGGTCAGCAAGACCAAGCGTCCGCTTCTCAGCCTGATCAGCCGGATGCGCGTGCGCTCCAATGCCGATTCCGGCAGTAAATAATGGCGTCAGCAATTCTAAATTTATTATTCGTGATATAGCGCATAAGTACGAACCTCACCTGGAAGCAGGTGAGGTTTTTTGTGATTTCGACTAATTAATGGAGAGTCACCTGCCGATATAAAAGGGTATATGACTGCTCCAAAGATCTGGTATAGGACTGGAGTTGAATTCGAAGGAGGCTACTATGTTAAAAAGACTACTGTCCATCATGCTGACGGTCGTTATGGCTGCGGGCCTGATGCCCCCAGCCTTCATGGAAAGCGTTAAGGCTGCAGGAACATCATTCTTGTTCCCGCAGGAATATTACAATCTGGCGTCCCCGCCGGTCTCAATCTCAGAGAAGCTGAGCTTGAACGGTACGCTGTCCGGCGTCAGTGACAGCAACATCTCCTATGATGTTTACCAGATCACCAAGACGCAGGATGTGAACGGCAATACCGTCCAGAAGGACATCATCGACCGTCGTGAGGGCATCACGGGCAATATCAATGCCAGTGGCCAGAACATTCAAGTCAGTGAGATTCAGCTGTTCCCAGGCCTGAACAAGATTGTGTTCCACGGCAGACAGGGCTCCAGCACAATCACCGACAATCCGATCTATGTGGAGTATCGGAATGGCCCGTCCCTTTACAACTTGAAGGCGTATCTGTCTCAGGGCAGCCGGGATGTAGAGCTGAAGGAGAACGATTCTGCAGTGCTGATCGCTCCCGTCGCGACGCCATTCTACGGAGTGGATAAAGCGGATATCAGCATCACAGGCAGTGCTCCGAGTGCAGAGAAGATTACCGTTGAAGTGAACGGCAAGATCTGGAGCTACAATCTGTCCAGCTATAATAACTACGAATTTATCGCTTCACCAGTCAGTGTTAACTCCGGCAAGAATATTGTGAAGCTGACGGTGTATAACAAGAATCAGAAGCTCGAAACTATCCGGGAAATAACCTTCTTTAACGGCCGGACGACCTTCTATGATGTAACCGCGCTGCAGAAGAATGCCAGTGGCAGCGTGCTGAGAGAGTCAACAGACATGACGGCAGGAGCCGATTTTCCAATTGAAACGACAGCAGGCGATCCCATCTCCGCCAAGGGTAAGGTCATAGTTCCTGTAGTGAACGGAACCTATCCTACCTCATTGACCTACACCTTCAGCGGCGGCGCAACCGGGACCGGTACGATTCCGCTGACGTTCGATCCGTTGTCATCCCCTTCTAACGGGTATATGATCGGGGAATTTGTAACGAGTGATGTCAGCTCATATACGCTGGACAGCAGAGTAACATTGAGCATGCGGGCGGGAGATACGACCGGAGATGCGTATGTGACGCTGCGGGATATGAATCGCCCGTACGTGGCCGAGATTAATTATCTCAATGGCTATACCAGCGGGATGTCCAATCAGCGGCTGCTTGGTTTGACAGGCAGTACGCTGGACGGTGCAACCATCACTTCCGTGCCGACTGCGGTAGAAGTGCTGGTTGTGAACGGTACAGGACATAACATTCAAATCAGCCGCATAACCGACTCCAAAGGCAATACCCTGGCGCTGTCGACGTATCCTCAGCTATACCAGGATACTGTGGTGAAGAATATTAACGGCCGACCAACTTATCTAGACCGGTTCATTCTGGAGCTGACCAGCCTGCCGGCCAACGGGTATCAGAAGCTGACGTTTCGTATCGACGGTCCAAATGGAGGAGATACGAAGGATGCTGCGGTAACACTGCTCTATGGACCGTTTGTCCAGTTCACAAGCATGGTCGATGAGCAGATGATTTCAGTGGATACCTCCAATATTTCTTCGGCAAGTGATACCGTAGCAGATGCGCTCAGCCGTATGAGCGGTACACTGAACAATGTCCCGAACCGCAGTGATATTATCTACAGCGGAACCGGACAGACTGTGTACTTGTATGTGAATAATGTAGAGGTGCGTCTGGAGTCTGACGGAAGCGATGGCTTCAGATTGGCGGGAGGCCTTACCAATCAGGATTTATATAATCGGTTTAGTACCGGACAGAATACGGTGCGCTTTGTGTACCGTACAACCAAGAATACGTACGAAAGAACCTATAAGGTGAACCTGCTGCCGCTCAACGTACCGACAATTCCGGCGAAGGACACCTTGGGCATTATCCCGTTCCCGTACCTGGGCTATAATGACAGAGCACCGGACCAGCTGGACGCACGTTTTGAGAAGTCCGGTTCCATCTACAAGACCGAAGAGAGCCGCATGAATGTATACGGCACCTTTGATATTTTGAATCTCGGAGGTAACCCTACCGAAGTAAATAACAAGTTCGGTACGATGACCACTGCGGACAAGCAGAAATACATGCTCCAGATCGTGTCTCCGAAGATTGATGGCAGCGACCAGACCTATACCTGGACTCTGGACCATGAGTTTATTGTAGACAATGTGAGCATGAATGCTTCCAATCCGGTACCGGGACTGACTGTGTACTACCATCCGGACAAGAAGAGCTTCTCCTTCATTCTGAGAGACCAGGAAATACCGGCTGACGGCACACCGAAGGTATACACGATGAAAGTGTTTAACAATGGCGCCGGCGGACCTTCTGCTTCCCAGCGTCTTGAAGTCATCAAGATTACGAAGCCGATTAACGTCCTGCGTCCTGTAGTCGGGAAGAGAATCGTGAACCAGAACTTTGTAGAGGTGATCATTGCTTCCGACCAGGCCTCTGAAATCTTGATTGGCAAGGAAAAGGCAGAGAAGTTTGCCTATGATATTGATTATGACGGTGTTATTGACTATCCGAATGCTTTCCGTATTCTGGTGAAGGATCTCAAGCCAAACAAGGCGAACGAGATCGATATTGTGGCCGTTGTCGGCGATGATGAGGTGGAGCAGTCAATCTCCATTCAATACGTTCCGGTTAATATTCCGGGAGCACAGTACATGATGGAGATGAAGACATCTCATAAAGTGTTCGACAATGCGCTTTCCCTGACGTTCCAGCGGGGCACCAGCCTGATCCGCAGAGATTATAACATTCCGGAGCAGCTGAAGAATCAGGTGTTTACAGGACATGATATTCTGTTTGCGATCGGCAACAGTGAAGACGGGGTTGTAAACCGTTATGAATTCGAAGGTGTGCCGATTGATTTCGACAACATGGTAGCTACAGGCCGCCGGGAGTTTATCAGTAACTTCCAGTCACGTTTCGTGAAGTCGAGTCCCGTATTCTGGATTGATCCGGGTATTGCAGACCGGGTAGCAACGAAGAGTGATTATGACCCAACCACGTACGGGGTGGATCCGTACCAGTTTGCGGGCTCCGGCATGAGAATGTTCTACGACCGAATTCCAGAGGATGAGCTGGTTCCATCCAAGGTGGGAACGCTTGAGTTGTCTTACGATTCAAGCATTTCGGTAGAGGCAGGCAAGCTGATTACGGTTTTCCGCTACAACCCGGACATTAAGAAGTGGGAAAATATTGGCGGTGTAGTGGATGCCAAGAAGCATACCATCGAGGTGCCGTTTGATCGGTTTGGCTACTATGTTGTCGCGAAGCTGGGATACTCTTATCAGGATATTGTAGACCATCCATATGCCAAGGATTTTGCAGAGACGCTGTATGCTAAAGGAATCATGAACGCATTTGATCCGACGAATGAGTTCGGGATGTCCAAGTATGTTTCCCGGGGCGAGTTCACAACGATGATCGTGAAGTCGCTGAACCTGCCGCTGAACTACATGGGACCGAAGCACTTCTCCGAGCTGCCTTCAGATCCGACACTTGTGAATCCGGACGGGCTGTATGATTTCCGATACATCGAAACAGCTGCAAGAGCTGGTATTGTCCGCGGTACTCAGCCGCAGTATTTCGATGCTGCGAATTCCATTCAGCGTCAGGATGCCGCGGTCATTATTGCCGGCGCACTGAATATGAAGCTGGAGACCGATCGAGACAAGATTGATAAAGGGCTGCAGAAGTATTTCAAAGATTATGCCGAGATTAACTATTATGCACGTCCAAGCGTACTTGCGATTGCGAAGAAGGGCTTCATTCAAGGCTCTCTTGTAGACTCGAATGATCCGTCGAAGGGTTATATGTTTAACCCGAAGGCGAGAACGCTGCGTGCAGATGCGGCCATCATTGTGGCGCGTGTCATGGTAGACCTTAAGAAGCTGCCTAAGATGTAATAGAAGGCGAGAGAGCCGGGGAATCCCGGCTCTTTTTCCATGAATCAAAGCTAGTAATATTTGTAAGACCAGTTACAGATCTTTGAAATTAAATAGGGAATGCGCTACAATAGCGAAAGCACATAATATTTTTTAGAGGGTGAAATGATTTTATGAAGCCGAAGTTATCGAAAGCCCAGCTGGATTATATGAAAGCGAAGACACAGTTCGAAGATAAAGCCAAGGTTATGGAGAAGAAGATCGAGCTGACTCGCAAGAAGGTTCCAGAGATTACTCAGGAGGTCATGGAGGGGCTGGTTCTGGAGACAGGCTTCCATGATGCCTTTAATGAATTGACGCTGGCGGAGAACGCCTTGATTCAATGGTCACATGTGACGATCAAGCATGAGAAGGAATACCGCGACAACAAGAACCACATTGAGAACATGTACAGCAAGCTGAACGAGGATCCGCAGATGCGGGCGCAGATTATTCAGCTCGCGATGAAGATTCGTTAGGACAGGAATGAGGACGCCGATGAGGCGTCTTTTTTTTGCTCTTTAGGGGGCGTATTACTGCGTTGTTAGCACCTTTTTGGGGTAATCAATCTTGGCTTTCAAAAAAAACGAAAAAAAATTGAGAAACATCCGCAACTTTTTCCCTCCCTTAACGTTTAAGATGTAGAGCACAACGAGATGCCCAACATATACCGGCGTAAGAAACATATCTCTTCCTTAGAAAAATGTTCTTTACGGCATTTGGCAAGCATTGTATAATACCTTAGGTGGGATTCTAGGAATCTACAAAAAGGGTCAGTGTTCGACCGGTTACAAGTTTCTGTGATACCCGTCACAGACATCATTTATATGATTTCTGCTCAACTCGGGGAAGGAGGTGTATCGGCTAATGAGTAACAAGAGCTATCAATCTAAAGAAAATCCATTATATGTTCCTATTCAAGGAGGAGACAAAAAGGTTATGAAGAAAATTTTATCCGTAGCACTGTCTACAGCAATGGCATTCTCCATGTTTGCTGGTGTTGCATTCGGTGATGACAATCTTACTGCACAACAAAAGTTTGACGTACTTAAAGAAGCTAAAGTCGTAGCTGGATATCCAGACGGCCAAGCTCACCTTGACAAAGAACTGACTCGCGCTGAGTTCGCGAAAGTAGTATCCACTCTGATGGGTCTGCAGCCAATCACTGGCCAGCTGTCTTTCAAAGACAAAGGCTACACATCCTCTAACTGGGCTGTTCCTTACATCGAAGCAGTTTACTCTGCTGGTCTGATGGAAGGTAAGAGCACTACGAAGATGATCTTCGACTACAACGGTAAAATTTCCGTACAGGAAATGGCTACAGTTCTGGTACGTGCACTGAAGCTGGAAATCCCTGCTGAAGTGAACAACAACGCTTCCACTTGGGCTAAAGGATATGTTCAAGCTGCAATCAACAGCAACATCATCTCCGCTTCTGCGAACCCAACTGCGAACGCTACACGTTCCCAAATGGTAGACACTGCTTACGCAATTTACCTGGCTGAGCAACAGCCACAAGTTATGTCCTACGAAGTTTCCGAGAACGGCAAAGTTGTTACCTTCAAACTGTCTAACAACGAAGCTGTAAAAGTAACTCTGGAAACTGCTCTGAAGGCTAACACTGCAACTGAAGTGAAGTTCTCCAACGGTGGTTATGACTACACTGAGAGCGTAACTTGGGCTGTGACTGCAGCTACTAAGATCCAAAGCGTGGCTGGTAACAACTACAAGCAACTGACTGTTGTATTCGACGGTGAAGTTGACAGCACAACAGCTCAAGAAGAAGATAACTACACAGTGAGTGGATTGACTGTAGAGAATGCTTCCCTTTCCGCTGACAAGAGAACAGTTACTCTGACTTTCTCCGAGACTGGAGGCAACCTGCCACAACAAAGAAACACTAACCTTGCAGTTAAGAACGTTAAGAACTCTGATGGAAGCAAAATCTTTAACGAAACCGTTCAATTCAACGTTAATGATACTGCAATTCCACAAGTTAGTTCTGTAACAGCTTTGGGAACAAGCGCTGTGCGTGTAGCTTTCTCTGAGCCTGTAACTAGATTGACTGCTGGTAATATTGCTAACTACCGCATCAATGGTCAGCCGATTTCCGGAACAGCTAACTACAGCTACCTGACTAACTCTGTAATTATTTCTACAAATCTTCCTGTGGGCACACATGCACTGACAGCAGCAAACGTTGTTGACTTTGCTGGGTTCAAGGTTGGAGAAATGAGCACATCGTTTACAGTAGTAGAGGATGCTTCTGCTCCTGAAATTACTTCTGTTGAAGCAACAGATCTGGAAACTGTAGTAGTTACTTTCAGTGAGCCTGTGAAGTCCGTTTCCAAAGGATACCACACTTCAACTGCTAGACCTGCTAGTGTTTCCATCAGCGACAACAAAGTAACGCTGAAGTTCTCTGAAGCTAACCGCTTGGGTCTGGGTGAGTCTGAAGTGTTCCTTGAAGGAGTCACAGACTACAGCAACAACGCTGCAACTCGCTCTGTGAAAGTAACTCCACAGATCGACACAGTTCGTCCGACTGTTGTAGGCGCTGAAGCTAAAGTTAACGGAACTGTTTCCGAAATCACTGTGAGCTTCTCTGAAGGTGTAAAACAAGATGATGCTCTGAACAGAACTAACTATGTTCTGAAAAAAGCTGATGGAACTGTATTCACTGGTTCTGGCTTTACTAGTGCCGGTAACCCAACTACTGCTCCGAAATATGTTGTGAAGAATACAACAACTGATGACACTAAGGTTGTAATTAGCTCCCTGGGCGCTCAGTTGCCAGCAGGAAAATATTCCTTGACTATTTCCGGTATCCGTGACAAGTCTGCATTTGGTAACACAATGGCACCACAGACTGTTGAGTTTACTGTAAATCAAACCGGGGCAATTGCAGCTTCTGCTTCCTGGTATGTAATGGACGCAGTTAACAATGAAGTCAGCGTTTATGTACAATTCGACAGAAACGTTGCTACTTCCGGAGCTGGAAATGCACTTGACATCAACAAGTACAACTATGTAAGTGGCTCAACTTACTATCCATTCCCATCCAGTGCATCAATCACTTCTTACACTGCTAACACAGTTGTAATTAGAGTAGATGCTGATGATCTGACTAACTTTAACAATGTTTCTAAACTGCGTGTAGTAAATGTAGCAGACCTGAACGGTAACTACGTTGCTGCAGCGGGAAGCACAGTCGATCTTGCTAACCGTAATACTTCTACTGTTCAAGTAGGCGATGTAACGGCAACTGCTAAGAAAGCTGTAGTAGCCAAGTTCAAAGGTGACCTCGGATATGTCAATGCTGCTGATTTCGAGATTGCTAACACTGCAACTGGTGCAACTTATAACTTCACTATCGAGAACCAAGGTTACTCCAATGGTGAAACTACACTGAAGTTCAATCTGGCTACAGATATTTCTTCTGACGCTGGAAATGTAGTGCTGAGAACTTCAGGAACAGCAGAATTGCTGACTGTAGATAACTTTGGTCGCAAGATTGCTCCAATTACTGGCAAAGCAGCTACAGACAAAATCAAGCCAGAAATCGCTGTAACTGGCGGCAATCAAGTCATTACTGCTACTGTTAACGGTGTGACGATTAGCTTCACTGAAGACATGGAGTTGAACCTCACTCCGGCTACTTTCGTAGTTCGTGTCAATGGTAACGTAGTTTCGGCTGCTGACTACGATGCGAGTGTTAACAACAATCAGTTGACTATCGTTCTTGATGATGCAGCTGATGCAGGTGCACTGATCGAGGTTGAACTGAAAGGTAACGCTGATGGTCTGTACCTGACTGACGAAAATGGCAATGCAGCTGACAACTTCACTGTATCTGCTCGCGTTCCTAACTAATAGCTATAAGATAAAAGAGCTCTTACCCTCGTGGTGAGGGCTCTTTTAACGTTTGGAGGTAGACTAAGATGAATATTAAGGGTAAGACTTTGACAATATCAAAATCAATTGTCTTAGGCTCAGCTTTATCAGTTGTTATATTGATAAGTTCAACCATCTCAACATATCCGGCTAACAGCGCCAGCCCCAACACCCAGCCGGGCACTGCTGACGATCCCGTCGTTACCAAGAGCTATGTGGATCAGCAGATCCAGAAGGCGCTTGGAGGCGGTGGAGCGACTCCGAATCCGGCGGAGCCGACAGCGCCGGCAGTGGATCCCAATGCCGTGAATATTGTAACCTTGAAGCCCGGGCAGATACTGATCGGCAAGGCCGGGGCTGAGTTCATTGTTCGTTCCGGTCTTGCGGTCATCTATACACAGGATCAAGACGGCGTTGCCGATCTGACGGGCGGTAAAGACCTCGTCAATGGTGAGACGGCACCGAAGAATCATCTGTTATCTTTTCCGCGCGATGGACGCGGTATTCAGGTGAAGCAAGGGCAGAGCCAAAGTCTGGTTGTCATGGTCCGCGGTGGCTACGCTGTACAATAAGCTTGTTATAATTATTGCCAGGATAGGCAGTCATTTATACGTGTGAAGGCCTGAGTACGGTCACATACTATCGTTGAGAATGTTATTATTCCAGGAGGTGTGTGAACCATGGCCAGCAGAAATGCAAGACAGCGGCAAGTCGTTCCAGAAAGCCGGCATATGCTGCATCAAATGAAGTATGAAATCGCCGCCGAATTTGGTATTATTCCTCATTCCTCACCTACTGCCTATGGCGCCGACACGGAATTTGGCGGAGAGCTCGGCGAGATGGGTACCAGGGGCTACAATACTTCCCGCAGACCTGGCTGGGGGCATTATACCTCGCGTCAAAATGGTTCTGTCGGCGGAGAAATTACGAAGCGACTGGTCCGCCAGGCGGAGCAGGGGATGTTCGGCTCGTTGGGAGATTGATCCTTGCAAGGTACGTTTCAACACCGTGCAGCATACCCTATATAAAGTGGTGGCTATCTGGATTGACACCAGGTATTAAATACGATATTATGCATGTTGAGGATTGTACATCAAACCTTTTCCAATCGGAAAAGGTTCATTTTTTGTGTAAGACTTGTCGTTGTTAAACACACTATCCATATGGGAGGTTGATCTTTATGACTTTAAAAGGGCGCCGCTTGTTTACCTCGGAATCCGTGACGGAAGGCCATCCGGACAAGATCTGTGACCAGATTTCCGATGCTGTACTCGACGCTTTTTTGGCCAACGATCCCAACGCGCGCGTTGCATGCGAGGTATCTGTAGCTACTGGTCTGGTTTTGGTTATCGGTGAAATCAGCACCAAATCCGAATATGTGGACATTCCGTCCATCGTACGCAATACCGTGAAAGAAATCGGGTATACCCGTGCTAAATACGGTTTTGACTTCAACACCTGTGCGGTGTTGACATCCCTGAATGAACAGTCTGCGGATATCGCCCAAGGCGTAAACGCGGCGCTGGAGAATCGTGATCCTGCCCAGATGGATAAGGAAACCGAGAACATTGGTGCCGGTGACCAAGGCCTGATGTTCGGCTTCGCAACGAATGAAACCCCGGAGCTGATGCCGCTTCCGATCGCCTTGTCCCACCGTATTGCACGCCGCTTGTCGGAGGTGCGTAAGGACGGTACACTGGATTACCTGCGTCCGGACGGTAAGACGCAAGTAACGATCGAATATGATGGCGATCAGCCAGTGCGTGTCGATGCCATTGTTGTATCTACACAGCATGCTGAAGAAGTGACTCTGGAGCAAATCCAGAAGGATATTAAAGAACAAGTTATTCTTCCTGTTGTTCCGGCAGAGCTGCTGGACGGCGAGACGAAATATTATATTAACCCGACAGGACGCTTCGTCATTGGCGGTCCTCAAGGGGATGCCGGTCTGACCGGACGGAAGATTATCGTAGATACCTACGGCGGTTATGCCCGTCATGGCGGCGGTGCATTCTCCGGTAAGGATCCGACGAAGGTTGACCGTTCTGCAGCGTATGCAGCACGTTATGTGGCGAAGAACCTCGTCGCTGCAGGCCTTGCTGACAAGTGTGAAATCCAGCTGGCGTATGCGATCGGTGTGGCTACACCGGTATCCATCAGCGTGGACACTTATGGCACAGGCAAGGTGAGCGAAGAGAAGCTCGTCTCCCTGATCCGCAATAACTTCGATCTGCGTCCTGCAGGCATTATCCGCATGCTGGATCTGCGTCGTCCGATCTACAAGCAGACTGCAGCGTATGGACATTTTGGCCGTACCGATCTGGATCTGCCTTGGGAGCGTATCGACAAAGCGGACATCCTGAAGGAACAAGCAGGCATCTAATTCTTAACTAATCGTTACCAAAGCCTGGTACCTTAGCTCTTCTGAGCGGGTATCGGGCTTTTTTTTGTATTTTTTTCACCGAGTAAGAGGAAGGACTCTAGCATTTCTTTCAGGATTTTCGTAACTTTTCCTAATCTATGAAGTCTATTAAATAGAGACTTTAACGTTCAGCATGTCTGGGCTAAATAGATGGGAGAGTTCATAGAGCAATGAAACGCAAGGAAGCAAGGAACAGAGGCAAGCAGGCAGGCGGCAGAAAATGGCTGGTAATAACGTTGGCTGGTGTGATGGGCATGACTCCGGTGCTGGGGAGCGGACTGCCGTTTGGACAGGGACTGTTATCCGGATATGTGGTAGAAGCCGCGTCAGCATCCAGCGTCACGAAGCTGGGCGAGGAGATCCTTACCTCGGGTGCGGTGCTGATGAAGTACCAGATGAAATCCGGCACGCAGACGACACTGGCTGATGTGATTCGGGTGGATCTGAACAATAAGTATGTGAAGCTGGATGTGATGACCGGGACCCACAATCAGTTCACGGCCAGACAGAGCACCGGGGGCATGGCGCAGGAGAATGGTGCGGTTGCTGCGGTAAATGGGGATTTCTTCATTACAGGCGGGCAAGGGGCTCCCATGGGCGGACAGGTCGGAAACGGAATTCTGATGTCGACTCCATCCCAGCTGCAGGGCATGTACGCGTTCCTGGTCACGAAGGACGGGAAGCCTATGGTGGATGAGTATACCTTTGAAGGCAGTATTCAGGCAGAGAATGGTGCAGTCTTTCCGCTTGCGGGCATGAACAAGTCGGCCTATGTGCCGGAGGGTGGAGCCTCGAAGTACAGCCACCTGGATGCGGCATATATCTACACGAGCGCATGGAAGGCGGTAGAGCGCCCAACGAACAGCTCGACAACGCCAACTGAGGTTATGGTGACGAACGGCGTTATTACCGAGATTTCCTCCATGGGGGGCATTCCTTCCGCCGTGCCGGAGGGCAGCTATATTCTGAGAACGCACGGAAAAGCGGCCGAGTTCGTCCGCAATCAGCTGGCGGTGGGTCAGACTCTGACTGCTAATTATTCGCTGGTATCTAAGCAAAGCGGCGCCCGGGTGAACCCGGACAGCCTGCAGATGATGATCGGGGGACACACTTTGCTGGTCAATGGGGGCAAGGCGTCGTCCTTCACGAGAGATGTCAGCAGCATTGGCGGGACGCGAGCACGGACAGCTGTAGGCTATTCCAAGGACAACCGCTATATTTATCTGGTCACGGCCCAGAAGAATAGCAGCAGTGCAGGAATGTCTTTGAGTCAGCTGCAGGAATTTATGGTCAGCATCGGGGTGTGGAAGGGGCTGAATCTGGATGGCGGCGGCTCCACAACGATGGTTCATCGTCCGCTTGCTGAAGATTCCACGAAGCTGACGTTCAACACCGAATACGGCACCGCACAGCGGAGTATCGTGAATGCACTGGGTGTTTTTTCGACAGCGCCCAAGGGGTCGCTGAAGGGAGTCAAGATCAGCGGCGACACTACGCTCCTGATCGGGCAGGCAGGGCAGTATCAGTTAAAAGGATACGACACGTACTACAATCCGGTGGATATGGGCAGTGTGAATACCTCATGGAAATCGAGCAGCGGCAGTCTTAAGGTTAATGGAAGCACTATTACGGCGGTCAAGCCGGGAACCTCCACATTGAGTGCAGCCAGCGGCAGTGCCTCAGCGTCGATGAAGGTCACGGTGCTCGGCAGTGAGGATATAAAGGAGCTTCGCGCCGGAACGCCTTCCGCACCGCTCGCAGCGGGAACAACGGTATCGGTGCCGGTTACGGCCGTGCTGAACAACGGCTCAAGTGTTGATGTACCGGACAGCGCCCTGCAATGGGAGTTCTCTGGGTTCCAGGGCAAGGTCGCGAACGGACAGCTCACGGTATCCTCGGTGAACCCGGGGACACAGGTCGGTTATGCCATTGCCCGCTATGACGGCTTCAGCACCGTAGTAGTGCTGTCGAGTGCTGCTGAAAGCATGTGGGAGGATTTTGAATATACTAGCTATCCCATCAGCTTTACGACCAATGTTGCCGCAGTGACCGGCAAGGCTGCCATTGTACAGGATAATGATACCAAGAATCGCTCGAAGGTGCTGAAGCTGGATTATGATATGACCGGCGGCATCGGTCAGAAAATGTACGCCTACGCCGAGTTTAACGGTACGACAGGCAAAAGCGTGCCTGCCACCGCAGCCTCCATGTCGCTGGATGTGAAGGGAGACACCAGCTTCAATTGGCTTCGCGCAGAGTTTAAGGACAAGAACGGCAAGACCGCTTATGTAGATCTGGCCAAAATGATCGACTGGAGCGGCTGGAAAACATTAAATGTGGATTTGAGCGCCTACGGGATTGCTTTTCCTGCGCAGCTGAAGCGGGTCTATGTAGTCAATGTCGAAGAAGGGCAGGATGAGCGGTCGGCGACGGGCTCGGTTGCTTTTGACAATCTCTCGTTTATGATGCCATCCTTGTCGAGTGATGCCGGATTGCCGACAGGAACCGCGCAGATGAGCATTGGACAGAAATCGATGACGGTGAACGGCACCAAGATCGCTACTGACGCAGCACCGCTGCTCAAGGACGGGACGACCTACGTGCCGATCCGCTTCGTGCTGGATGCCTTTGGCGGCCAGGCCGGCTGGAGCGGAGCAGATCAACGCGTGACGGTTTTGCGGGGCAGCAAGCTGCTGGAGCTGACGGTCGGGAAGAAGGAGCTGGTGCTAAATGGGAAGCGAATGACGTCCTCCGTAGCACCGATGATTGTAAGTGGAAGGACTTTAGTCCCACTTCGTGTCGTTTCTGAACAGCTAGGACTGACTGTAAAATGGGACAACAATAACAAGACCGTTACGATCCAATCATGATATGGTATGATGTGTAGTATGAAACGTTAGAAATGGAGTAGAGTGCGTGGATTATCAAGCTGATGCCATTGATCGTGTCATAAAGAACGCCATCCAGGTGATGGAGGACAGCAAATACCAGATGTTTGAAATATTGGAGACGGCCCGCGATGAGCTGGTGTCTCTCAATCAGGAACTGCAGCAGGTATTGAAGGAAACGACGGAAACCTTGGAAAAGGTGGACCAGCTGGAGATGAACTACCGCCGCTCCCGGATCCGGCTGACAGAGGTCAGCCGGGATTTCGTCCGGTATAAGGAAGAGGACATCAAACAGGCGTATGAAAAGGCAACACAGCTTCAGCTTGATCTTATGATCTACCGCGAGAAAGAAATGTACCTGAAGGCGCGGCGGGATGAGCTGCAAAAAAGGGTGCGAAACGTTGAGCATTCGGTGGAACGCGCGGAATCCATCGGCTCTCAAATGGGCGTAGTGCTGGAATATTTGTCGGGTGAGCTTGGACAGGTATCCCGCATTATTGAGTCTGCCAAGAACCGCCAGGTCATTGGCTTGAAGATTATATTAGCCCAAGAGGAAGAGCGGAAGCGAATTGCGCGTGAAATTCACGATGGCCCTGCCCAGCTGCTGGCGAATCTGGTGCTGCGGACAGAAATTGTGGAAAGAATGCTGACGAAGCAGGAAATTAAGATGGTGCAGGACGAAATAGTAGATTTGAAGGGACAGGTTCGATCCAGCCTGGAGGAAATGCGCAAGGTGATTTTTAACCTGCGTCCCATGGCTCTCGATGATTTGGGACTTATTCCTACTCTTCGCAAGTACGTGCATGATTTTGAGGAAAAAACAAAGATCCGTACGTTGTTCGAGACAAGGGGCAATGAGCATCGCCTTTCTTCAGCCATGGAGGCGGCGGTGTACCGGCTGGTCCAGGAGGGCCTTTCGAATGCGGCCAAGCATGCCTATCCGACGTACGTGCTGGTGGAGCTGACCTACCAGGCCCAGATGATTAAGATTGTGGTCCAGGACAATGGACTGGGCTTCAAGGTCGAATTGCTGGAGCAGAAGAGCAAGGACCACTTTGGATTAATCGGCATGCGCGAGAGGGTCGAGCTGCTTGAAGGGAGAATGGAGATCAATTCCGCCGAGAATGAGGGCACCAAGATCGTGATCCACATCCCGACGAACGTAGAGAAGAGAAAGGAGTAACAGGATGGAGCTTATGGATAATGAAAAACCGGTCATTAAAGTGCTTCTGGCGGACGATCATCAGCTGTTCCGCGAAGGACTGAAACGAATTCTGAATATGGAGGACGATATCGACGTCATCGGCGAATGCGGAGACGGCATTCAGGTGCTGGAATTCTGCAATGTCGAGAAGCCGGATATCGTGCTGATGGATATTAATATGCCGACCGAGAACGGCGTGCAGGCCACGGAGAAGCTGCGTGAAATGTTCCCGGAGATCAAGGTCATTATTCTATCGATTCATGATGATGAAAGCTACGTGTTTGAGACGCTTCGCAAAGGGGCGAACGGGTATCTGTTGAAGGATATGGAGGCCGAGTCGCTCATCAACGCGATCCGCTCGGTGCACGAGGGCTTTGCTTTTATCCATCCAAAGGTGACTGGCAAGCTCATTCAGCAGCTGCGCCGCATGACTTATGTCAATGAAGCGGGCGCGATGGCCGAAGGCACGTCGCGTGAAGCCGGCGTGAAATTTGTCGCAGGCGACAACAATCCGCTCACCCGCCGGGAGGCGGAAGTGCTGCGCCTGATGGCGGAGGGCAAGAGCAACAAGATGATCGGGGAGTACCTGTTCATCAGTGAGAAAACCGTAAAGAACCATGTCAGCAGCATTTTGCAGAAGATGGAGGTCGACGACCGCACGCAGGCCGTGATCAACTCTATCAAGTATGGCTGGGTGACGCTGTAAGCGGCATGTCCCAAGGTATGGGGGCCGCTTGCGGATGGAGGGGAATCGCCGGAGGGCGGTTCCTTTTTGCGTTGGGGGGATTCTTGCGCGCTATATAATCAGCACTACCTGGGCATTCACTCACCTTGCTGGAGGCGGCAGCATATACTGCTGTATACGAAGGAGGTGAGTCTCATGGTTGCCCACTTGCTAGGCATCCTGATCACATACGCTGCAGCCGTTGCGCTGGTGCATGGTGTGCACGCCCGATACATCAAGCAATGGCAGGGACGGCGCCGGGCGGTGCATTATGTGCTGGTAACCTCCAACCATGAGCGGCAGGTGGAATGGATCGTGAGAGCCCTTTCACTATATGCTCTGTTGAGTGGTGTCCGCGTGAAGGCAACGATGCTGGATGAGCAGTCAGCGGACGAGACGCTGGCGATTATGGGAAGAATGCAGGACCGCGCGGGAATCGAGCTGGTATGGGTCAATATGGATGAGGACGTTCGAAATGAGCTGAAGCATGAGCTGCGCAGCACTTCCAGACAAGACGATGACAGCATCTACATCGATCTGCGGATGGGAGGCGAAGGTGCCCGAATTCCGTATTGGTAGGAGACAGAATAGGTGGTATACCCCAAGGTTCAGGATGTGAAGCACACACTCGGCCGCGATGGCGAGGGTGTGCTTTTTGAGCTGCGCTGGAAAGTATGAAGGGAAGATTATATTGCAGCTAGGCTATGAGAGGGAGGGTCCAGGATGGATGCAGCTTTATATGCGGTTCGGCTTGCCGGGGGGTGGAGGCTGATAGCTTCTCTAGATCTTCGGGTGGATCTGTACTGGTGGTTCGGCAGCGAGGCACGAAAGATCACTGCGGGGACAAGCTCTCCAGGGCTGCCTGCTGTTTCAAAGGTGAGGTCTCATGACAGGGGTTATGCGGGCGCAGCGAAGAGGCTGGTGGTGTTATCACAGGGACTGCCGCTGGGTTGGGCGACTGCGGTACGGGATGATTTTGCCGAGGAGCGGGGCATGGATCTTTGGGGTTCAAAGGCGTGGGGGCGGTATGTCCGCTCCGCGCTGGAGCATGCGGTGGGCGCGCCGCTGCTGGAGGCGTCCGGCAGGGGGAGCCGAGCGCTGGCTGACGCGCCGTTATTCTTCCCCGGCGATGATGGATTACGCCAGCTGGAGGCGCTGTTTGGGCCCCGGGAGTGGGAGGGGCTGCATACTTTGGCGCTGCAGCTGGGCGGATGGTTAAGCGGCCGGGCGCTGCTGGCCGGGGAGGTGGAAGCGCTGCTGCAGGAGGCCGGCGGGGGCGTGCCCGCCGGCTGGGTGGCCGCGGCCCAGCTCGGTGAGCTGCTGGGCCGCCTGCGCTTTTACGCGGGGCTGGCGGCGGAGCCCGCCCCGCGATCGCCCGGCTGGCTGCGCCGCCGCCGGGCGAGGGGCTTGCGCTGCCGGCGATGCGGCAGCGCGGCAAGGGGCCGCACGGCATGCGCAGCGTGCGGCAGCGCGGCTTGTGCCTATTGCGAGACATGTCTCGCAATGGGGCGCAGCCGCGCTTGTGCGCTGCTCCTGCAGGGTGCAGCGCAATCGGCCGTGCAGGGCACGGCCGGGGGTTCCCCCACCGCGGCCTTGGGCCGGTGGGGGCTTAGCGCAGCGCAGAGCGCCGCCGCCGGCGCGGCGCTGCGGTTCTTGGCGGAGCCGGCGGTGCCGGGCTCCGCGGCCGGCCGCTTCCTGATCTGGGCCGTCACGGGCGCCGGGAAGACGGAGATGATCTTCCCGCTGCTTCAAAGCATCCTGACAGCCGGCGGCCGGGTGCTCGTCGCCGCTCCGCGGCGGGACGTTGTGCTGGAGCTGGCTCCCCGGCTGGCTGCCGCTTTTGCAGAGCAGCAGGTCGTCACGCTCTATGGGGGAAGCCCCGACCGCTGGAAGCAGGGCGGCATCACGCTTGCGACCACGCACCAGCTGCTGCGATTCAAAGAAGCGTTCGATCTCGTGGTCATCGACGAAATTGATGCTTTTCCTTACCACAATGACCCCATGCTGGACTTTGCGGCGAAGGGGGCCTGCAAGGCGGGAGGCAAATACATCTATCTGTCCGCGACCCCGCCGCTGAAGCTGCAGCAAGAAGCAGCAGCCGGCCGCCTGCCGCATGCCAAGGTTCCGGCTCGTTTTCACGGCCATCCGCTCCCGGTGCCGAAGGCCCATCGTATGATTTCCGTGCACCAGTGCCTCGCCCGGCGCCAGCTTCCTCCTGCTTTATTGAGACAGCTGCAGGCTTCGATTGAGCGGGGAGCACAGGTCTTTCTGTTTCTATCCCGCATCCGGCATATCGAGCCGTTCCTGGAGCTGCTTCGCCGCAGCCTGGTCAAGGTTCCACTGGACGGAACCTCATCCGTAGACCCGGAGCGGGCGGCCAAGGTGATGGCGTTCCGGCAGCGGGAGCTTCGGCTGCTGGTGACCACGACCATTCTGGAACGAGGAGTTACGGTGCCCCGCAGCGATGTATTTATACTAGACGCAGACAGTGAGCTTTTTGATGAAGCGGCTTTAATTCAGATGGCGGGACGTGCAGGCAGATCAAAAGAAGACCCGAACGGGAAGGTTCTATTCGCGGCCCACACCTGGACAAGCTCCCAGCGGGCGGCCTGCCGGCAAATCCGAAGGATGAACGTCATTGCCCGAAAAGGAGGCTACTTAAAGCGTTGAAGCCAGCTGTCCTTCGCAGAGCTGTACCTGTCACCTTTTGTGTCCCGTGGTCCGTGCAGTTATTCATTATTCTGAAAGAGGTGAAGCCCTCCATGCACTCACATTCTCTCCACACACTGCTGCAGCAGGTGTACAAGCTGCTATCTCCGGCCCGCTCCTCTTGCAGCCTATGTCAGCACACGTCCACCCCAAGCTCTAGAATGCCGGGGCTGTGCAAAGCTTGTTATGCCAAAATCCCCTGGATTACGCAGCCGCGCTGCCTCGCTTGCGGAAGAGCGATCGGCTGCCCGGATTGCAGCCGCCCTGAAGCCGGTCCCCGGCATTTTGTATGGAACCGAAGCGCTGTTCGCTACTCCGCCGAGATGAAAGAATGGCTTGCGCTGTACAAGTACCGTGGTCACGAAAAAATCGCCTCCCTGCTCATCCACATGCTGAAGCATGCCTACGTGCAGGCGCAGCGGGAGAGCCTTCTCGCGTCTATGCCGCGAAGTGCTGATCCAATATGGGCGCAGCCAGGCGCTAGGGATGTCCGGCAGAGACGCTCTGCCGAAGGTGCACAAGGGCTCTGGGAAGCCGATGTCCTCACCTCCGTACCGGTTAGTGATGAGAGAAGGCGGGAGCGGGGCTTTAACCAGGCGGAGGTGCTCGCTAGGGGACTGTCCTCCGCGGTTTCCGTCCCTTACTCTGAGCTTCTGCACCGAACACGACATACAGATAAGCAGAGCTTCAAGAGCCGGATGGACCGGGTGCGGGATATGGAGAACCTTTTTGCCATGCTGCCATCTGCACCGGATGCCCTGCTCCTGAGATCAGAGGCTGTTCACGAAAGGAACAGCGCTGACAGCCGCTCTAAGGCCATCCGCCCACTTCGCATTCTGCTGCTGGATGACATTTATACTACAGGAAGTACGGTCAATGCCTGCGCTTTAGCCTTGAAGACCGCCGCGGCCTCCGCCGGCATCCCGGCGGAGGTGTGCTGCCTGACTTGGGCGAGGTCATGAGTTATGGCTTATTTCAAAAAAGCAGCCTTCTCTGTTATGATAGAGAGAAGAATAAGTAAATCATAAAGCAGCTTGATTCAATGATAGACTTAAGTCCTAAAATAAGGTAATCTAATCTTATTAAGGTGCCGGTTGGCATGGAGGTTGTTACGCATGAATCTTGGAAATTGCCCTCGGTGCGGCAGGCTGTATACCGTCAATCTTCGGGAACTGTGCAATGAATGTGTAAAGGGTATCGAGAAAGAATATGAGAAGTGTGCTTCGTATCTGCGTGAAGAAAAGGGCGCAACCATCTACGAGTTGTCCGAAGCGACTGAAGTTTCTCTTCGTCAAATTACTAAATTCATTCGGGAAGGTCGGATTTCCATTGCCGATGCCCCAAATATGGCATATCCATGTGAGGTTTGCGGAAATTTGATTCAGGAGAGCAATATGTGCGATTCTTGTCGAAGCAGGCTGACCCGTGAACTCAGACAGGCAGCGGCCGATGATACCCGCAAAACGGGACAAGGAACAGATAAAGACACTTATTTTGCTGTAGACCGGGACCGTAAATACTAACCTTTGCACTATTAACTATGATTCATATGTGACCGATAAACTTAGTAAAGCTTATCGGTCTTTTTTATATTAAAAGAGGTGATTTGAAATGAAGATTAACGAAAGCGGGCGTGTGAACAACATTCAGTCCTATCAACGAAATATAGAATCACGAGATATGCATAGCATTGAAAAGAAGAAAAGTCGTAAAGATGAATTGTCTATTTCATCCGAAGCACTCGAGCTGAGTGCCCAGATCCATAAAGTTCAGGATCCTGCCCGGGCAGATAAGATTCAGAAGCTGAAGGATGCTGTCTCAAGCGGTACCTACGAGGTGCCTGCAGATCGTCTGGCAGAAAAGCTCGCGCCATACTTTAAGGGCTTCAACCGTTCGGGTGATTCAAAATGAGTGTAGGGAATGTCACTGCAGCAATGAAGAAGCTAAATGACGTCCATCTGGAAATGATAGCAGTAGGTAAAGAGAAGCAAAGGGCAATCATTGATAATAATTCGACTAATTTGACTCAGCTGATGTCAAAAGAAAACCGGCTGTTAAGGCAAATGAGTGAACTGGAGCAACAGCGTATTGAGGAAGTGAATTCTTTCCTGCAAGATAAAGGAATTCGGTCGCAGTTGAATCTGAGTGTAACTGAGCTAGTGAGACTTGTATTTGATTCTAACGAAAAGGAAGAGCTTATGCAGGTTCGCGATAGCTTGTTGAACAATGCTCTAGTATTGAAGAGAGAGAATGAGTTGACAACCCAATTACTGGAGCAGTCACTGCACTTCATAGACTTTTCATTAAATATAATCGTGGGCGTGGATAACGAGTTGATCTACAAAAAACCTACAGATATCCCCCCATCAATATCGAACAAAAATAGTTTTTTTGATGCCAAAGCGTAGTACGCACATATTAAGGATTAAGGAGTGAAATTATGGTATCTACATTTCATGGGATTGAAACGGCAAAGCGGAGCCTCTTTGCTCAGATGGCAGGTATGAATACCACGGGCCACAACATAGCGAATGCTAGCACTGCAGGTTATTCAAGGCAAGTTGTGGGTTTGGTTGCTTCACGTCCGCTTTCTATGCCAGGCATGCAAAATTCAGTAGCCCCTGGTCAACTTGGTACAGGTGTTGAAGTTAATTACATCAAACGAGTGAGAGATCAGTTCTTGGATCAGCAATATTGGAACGCGAACCGCTCGCTTGGCGAATGGGAAGTGCAAGCCGAGACTTTATCTAAATTAGAGACTATTTTTAATGAGCCTTCGGACTCGGGGTTAACCACAGTCATAGATAACTTCTGGAAATCGTGGTCAGAATTCAGTAAGGATCCGGAAAATGTAACTTCCAGGAAGATTGTTAGAGAAAATGCTCTAGCGATGGCCGATGCATTCAATGAAACTAGTAAAAAAATCACAGATATGCAGCTCGATCTAACGCAGGGGATCAATGTAAACGCACAACATATTAATACGCTGACGACACAAGTTGCACAGCTTAATTACGAAATAAACAGGATTGAGGGCTTTCGCGATAACGCCAATGATCTTAGAGATCAACGTGATCTCATCATTGATGAATTATCCCGAATAGCTAATGTAACTGTGGTAGACGAAGAAGCGGGTTACCGAGTTACTGTAGGCGGACTTGAGCTAGTCGCTGGAAACGTTCCTGTCCCTGTCAATGCTGCTCAATTAGAGACAGCTTATAGTGCTAGCACCTTAAACAGTGGTGAACTGTTCGGCGTCATAAAATCGAGGGATTCAATTGTTAACGATTATCTAGATCAACTGAATGAGTTGGCGAATACCATCGCAAATGGCGATGTGGATATTTCAATTCCAGCAGGTTCTGTGCTTCCTGAGGGTACTGTATTAAATGGTGTAATCTATAGCGGAGCAACAAGAACATTAACTGCAGATACAATAGTAACTGTACAAGGTTTAAATGGTCTCCACAAACTCGGATATCTATTTACTTCTCCTGCTCAAGCAGCGGGTGAATTCTTTACTTCTAAAGACACAGGGCCAATCACTGCTGCCTCCTTTAGTGTTGATAGCTCAATCGTTCAAGATCCTAACAAAATAGCTTCATCATTACGTGTAAATATGAATGTTTCTGGGGATGAGGTAGTTAAGGGTAATAATACTCTTGCCCTATTGATGTCACAATTAAGAGAGCGTTCTTTTACATTCAACCCTATAGCAAGTAACAACGGAATGCAGACCGGGACATTAGATGATTATTACCGTGCTGTTATGGGTCAGATGGGTGTAGAAAGCCGAGAAGCCTTAAGACAACAAAAAAATAATCAGCTGCTAGTGGACCAGGTGGATTCCAGAAGACAATCGGTGAGCGCAGTCTCTCTGGATGAAGAAATGTCAAACCTAATTAAATTGCAGCATTCATACGGAGCTGCTTCGAGATTAATGACTACGCTTGATCAAAACCTGGACAAAATTATTAACAGTATGGGTGTTGTAGGTAGATAAGGAGGGATATTCATGGCTTTACGTGTTACACCTGGTATGATGAATATGCAGATGATGCGTAATATTAATACAAATCTAGTAAGAATGGACGGCAATATGAATGTGCTTTCTACAGGCATGAAGTTAAATAAGCCTTCTGATGATCCCGTCGGAATAACCTATTCATTAAGGTACCGAAGTGAGTTGTCATTTAATGATCAATATCAGAAAAATGCAGACACGGCACTTTCATGGCTGGAATATACGGATACAGTAATTAGTCAAATTAATGATATTTCTAAGAGGGCTAATCAGTTGTTAGTACAATCGGTTAACGGTACCAATCCTCCAGAAGCGTCAATTGCTATTAGCACTGAATTAGAGCAGATCTATGATCAGCTAGTGTCTTTAGGCAATAGTAAATTTAACGATAAATTTATATTTAATGGCCAGTTAACGGATCAAGCCCCATATGATGTAACATTAGCATCTACTCAGGGGACTGATGCATTCGGTATTACGTATAAATTTACCGAAGGAGCTTCTATAGATGTTAATGTTTCGGGGCAGGACGTGTATGGTCTGCCTACAGACCCGGATAATTTATTTGGAGTCATGCAGAGAATTCAAACAGCATTGAGTATAGATGACAAGGCAGCAGCTCAAGCTGAACTAGAAAACATGTCTACTAGACTTACAAAGATAAATGAAGCACGTTCACAAATTGGTGCCAAAACAAATAGAGTGAGTCTCATCAGCAATCGACTGGTTGACTTGGAAATGAACCTTACTGCCATGCAATCAAAAGTTGAAGATGCGGATTATGCAGAAACAATTATGAAATTGAAGCAAGACGAAAGTGTGTACCAAGCTTCTTTAGCAACAAGTGCAAAAATAATGCAAATTAGCCTTCTAGACTATCTGCGTTAACTCTAAAGTTAGAAGGTGCTTAGTATGAATTTACTTCGTCTTTCTATTCGTCAAACTTATGGTTCAATTGGGATTGAGACTAAGAATGCAGTCTTAAACCTGAATTCTCCACATGGGCAACTGGAGGTCCAAAGTAATCCCTCTACAATAAGTATAAATTCTAGAAAAGGGCAATTGGAAGTTGACAGTTCAAAAGCATGGATGGCTTTAGGTAAGGGGAATCACCAAGAATGGCTTAGTCTTATATCAGGTCAAATGCATCAAGAATTCTTGTTGAACGTTTCTCGTATTGTTGAGGAGGGAAATCAACTCGCTCAATTTAAAAAGACCACAATTGCAGATATGATGAGGAATCGTGTACAAGAAGAATCTAGTCTAGATTATGTCGGCGATGCATCTACCATGAATGTTGATCTCCGTTACCACCCTGGCCAGGCCGAGGTGGACTGGGATCCCCACGTGGTTGAGATTCAATACACTCCTCAAAAAGTTCAGAGTTCTTATGAACCGGGTAAAGTTGAGGTCTATTTACAGCAAAAGAACAGTTTGAATATGTGGGTCAGCCACTATAATATATATGTATGAAAGAAAGGAACTATGGCCATATGCCGTAGTTCCTTCTTAATAGGAGGCGATAAAGTGATAAAAAATATTAATGGGATGACGTTGAATTTACAAGGGAGCATCCTTGGGTTCAGTGAGTTGAATGAATATAAGCTGGAAACAATCGATCAAACGGTGTTTGTCCATTTACGAAGTCTGGAAAAGCCGGAAATCTCCTTTATAGTAACCTCTCCATTTGACTGGTATAAAGACTATTTGCTAAATCTTGATGATCATTTGAAAGACAAGTTAAAAATCGAAAATCCGGAAGATACATTAATATTATGTATTGTAACGATCAGGGAACCGCTAAATGCTTCTACAATAAATCTCGCAGCTCCTTTAATCATCAATATTAAGGAGCAAGCCGGATTGCAGCAAGTCATTCAACAGACCATTTATCGTCCAAACAACTTGTTATTTGATAACCTGGGATCTGAAGGGGAGGCAGTTGAATAGATGCTGGTACTTTCAAGAAAGCGTGGAGAATCCATCCTAATAAATAATGATATAGAGATCTACATTTCGTCTGTAGTGGGAGAAAGTGTGAAAATCGGAATTCGTGCCCCCGTACATGTCGAAATACTGAGAAAGGAATTGGTCGAAGAAGTTGAAGCTAGTAATCTCCAAGCGATATCAGCACTTCAAGATCCGAGTGTGTTAAAAAAGATAAAAAAATAAAAAAATAGTTTGAAATTGTTGGATACGCTATTAATCTTTCTTCTTCGTGTGTCGATATATAGTTTGTAAGGCAAAATGCCTACTTCACAAGGATGTGAATTTTTTCAAACTCAAGGAGGAAGATTAAAATGATTATTAACCACAATCTTAACGCAATGAACTCTCATCGCAACCTGGTGTTCAACAACACTCAACAAGGCAAGTCCAGTGAGAAATTGTCTTCCGGTTACCGTATTAACCGCGCTGCTGACGATGCTGCAGGTCTTGCAATTTCCGAGAAAATGCGTGCACAAATCAAATCGTTGAACCAAGGTATGCGTAACGTTCAAGACGGTATCTCCATGGTTCAAACGGCTGAAGGAGCAATGACGGAAATTTCTGACATGCTGGGCCGCATGAAGGAACTGGCAACACAAGCAAGTAACTCGACTTACACTACCAACGATTACACAGCTATGAACCAAGAGTATCAACAATTGAAAGCTGCTATTACAGACATTGCTACAAAGACTACTTTTAATGGCCAGAAGCTGATTGATGGTACAGGCTCGGCGACAACTGATATCCAATATGGCGCAAATAGCGGCGATAAAGTAACGATCGATTTGTCTGCTATTAATGTTAGTGCTACCAATCTTGCTTTAGCTGGTGTAGGTACTGCTACTGATGCTCAAGCAGAACTTGCATTGGTTGACACGGCTATTGATACAGTGAATACTGCTCGCGCAACGCTCGGTGCTTATCAGAACCAATTGGAGCATATTCACAATAACACAGCCGCAACTGCTGAGAACCTTCAAGCCGCTGAATCTCGTGTGCGCGATACCGATATGGCATCAGAAATGATGAAGTACACGAAATTCAACATTCTGCAACAAGCTTCTACTGCAATGCTGGCCCAAGCTAACCAAGCTCCACAAGGTGTTCTGCAGTTACTTCGTTAAGATTTTCATACTTCCCCAAAAAGCCCGCTGCATAATGGCGGGTTTTTTTTATAACAGTATAAAAAATAAATTATATTCTTACGATATTTATATATAGGAAATTGGAAGGAGCGACAATCAAGATGCCAATGAGAATCACTGGGATGGCTTCTGGCATGGATATCGATTCTATTATCAAGCAACTAATGAACGCCGAAAAAATCCCTTATAACAAAGTCGTTAAAAAACGCGATTTGCTGGATTATAAGATGAATGCATATCGGGAGGTTAACCTAAAGCTCAGTTCCTTTCGAGATACCATGCAAAATTTTCGCTTGAGCAGTAGCCTGGCTGGGTCAAAATTTACATCGACGGATGACTCAAAGGTTACAGTTACCGGAAGTGCAACACAAAGCGTTTCTCATACGATTGAAGTTGATGAGTTGGCTTCGAATGCCGTAAAATCAAGTCTGGCCAGTATATCGAAAGTAGGATTAACGGGATCGGCACTGTCACCGTCAACAGACATTACTACAGGAGTAAATGATACTTTAAGTATATCCTTAAACGGTACAACCCGAAATATTACTTTAGATGCTGGAACCTATGATCCTACACAATTAATGAATCAACTTCAAAGCAAGATGGATCAAGTCTTTGGTCCTAACCGCATTACAGCCTCCATTACGGGCAGTGCGCTGCAACTGGATGCTGTCGGAACAGGCGGTTCTTTGCCTGTGATTACTGTAAACGAAGGTAACGGTGGACTTGCCGCAATAGGGTATAGTGGAAAACAATCCTCCAAAATAGACTTAACGACTCCGTTTGTAGATATCGCTGACAAATTTAATACTCCGCTGACCTTTTCGTCAGGAGCCGGCAGCTTCAAAATTAATGGCGTAGACATTACATTTTCAGAAACTAGTAGTATTCAAGAAATAATGAGTAAAGTCAATCAATCAGCTGCGGGAGTAAATATGACCTACGATGGGGTATCGGATCGGGTTACATTTACTTCAAAAACGACAGGTGTTGCTTCTCAGATCAAGTTGGAGAATGGGACAGGAAATTTCTTGAATGCAATAGGGGTCGACCTGGAAGTGAAGACTGGAACGGATGCAGCTATTAAAATTGACGGTGTTTCCTCCTTCAGAGATTCAAATACATTTACAATTGACGGTCTCTCTTATACTCTGCTTGATAAAACCACAGCCCCAGTAACGGTTAAGGCTGATCGTGATGTTGAAGGAATAGTTAACAAAATAAAAGATTTTGTCAAGCAATTTAATGAAGTTGTAGAGGTGGTTAACACCAAGCTCACAGAAAAAAAGGCCAGAGGTTATGAGCCTTTACTTTCTGAAGAGAAAAAAGAACTTAGTGAAACTGAAATCAAATTATGGGAAGAAAAAGTAAAAACAGGACTTCTATATGGGGACTCTATTCTCAGTGGAGTAAAGTCTAATCTAAGCAGTATGTTAATAACGTCTGTTGATGGAGTTCCAGGTGAATATAATTCCTTATATGAGATTGGACTAACAACCAGTAAGTTTGTTAAAGGCGGATATAATCCTAAGGATGCCGGTAAAATTGTCATTGATGAACAAAAACTGAGAAAAGCAGTAGAAGAAGATCCGGATGCGGTGATAGGATTATTCACAAATTACTCAAACAACGAGTCTTCCGAGGGTATCGCGCATCGACTATATAATTCATTGAATAATACTGTTTCTGAGATATCCAGGAAAGCGGGAAGATCCGGTGGAGCCATACTGGATGCTTCAACCGATCTGGGCAAACAATACTCAGACCTGCAAGCGGATATCCTTGATTGGGATAGCCGATTGACCAAAAAAGAAGATCAGTACTATAAAAGGTTCTCTGCAATGGAAAAGGCGCTTCAAAGCAGTAACAGCCAGTTGTCTTGGTTGGCTCAACAATTTCAGTAACGGATGGAGGGTAGTAACATGGATGTATTAAGTAGCCCGTTACTATCGTCATCAAGCATTAAGCAGAGCAGCGAAGAACCTTCATATACGATGGTTGGTGGCGAGTATTTGGAATTATCTCAGAAACAAAAATATGGTCCATTATCTGTTTCTGAGCGTGCCGTTTTGGACGCTATTAATAAAGTGAACAAAGTGCTTGAGGGAGCCCCTCAAAAATTTGAGTATAAGGTTCATGATAGCACGGGAGACTTGATTGTTAAAGTGATAAACAAGGATACAAATCTAGTGATTAGAGAGTTTCCATCAGAGAAAATTATTGAGCTCGTGGAAAAACTACAACAGTTGGCGAGTGGGGCTATTATTGATGAAAAGAGGTAATTAACTTATGAATCAGGCACTTAATACCTATTTTAATACTCAAGTCACTACAGCCACCCCAGGTGAACTTACGCTGATGCTTTACAACGGGTGTGTTAAATTTTTAAAGCTGGCACTAAAAAATATGGAAGCGGGGGATTACGAGCAAAAAAACAACTACTTAATTAAAGCTACAAATATTATCGATGAGCTATTGATTACACTGGATATGAAATATGAGATTTCTCAATCCTTATCGAGTCTCTATGTCTATATTAAAGAACTTATCATTAAAGCAAATGTTAAGTCGAATCATGAACCTTTGTTAGAAAGCATTCAACTGGTCACTGAATTAAGAGATACCTGGAATGAAGCTTTGAAAGTGGTTAAAGCATGAATTTAGTAGATCTAGTCATTCAACTTGATCAATTGACTGAGGATTTGCTTTCCCTATCTGCAGAAGACGAGTACTATATTGAACAATTGGAAGATTTGCAGGTAAGACGTACAAAAGTGTCAGAACAGATAGAGCTGTATAAAGGTTTCCAGCAAATTACTCGGTGGCCTGAAAATGTAGAATCACTTTTCCGCGAATGTTATAAGAAGGAAATGGAGCTTTCGAAGAAATTGCTGCTAGAAAAAGAGCAAGCCTCCGCAGAAATGAACAAGATTGGGGCAGCCAGAAAAGCGCGGGAACTATATGGAGAGAAGAGCTCATTTGAGCATGGTGCCTATATCGACAAGAACAAATAGAACTACAATATTCTTAATGGAGAGCGAGGCATGAATATGGACAAACTCAAACAAATATCAATTTTAATGATTTTCTTTTTATTGATGTTCACCGGAGAGGGATATGTCCCGAAAGCAAACGCGGCAGCCGCTGATTATGTGAATGTGAATCGTACTGTAAATCCGACTTCAATTATAACTGAAGGGGAGGCGGAAGTATCACTTAACATTCAAGGAACACCTCCTGTGAATATCGTTAAACCTAATGATGTTATTCTAGTTATAGATAAGTCTGGAAGTATGACATCCGAAAATAAGATGGCAAATGCAAGAGAAGCAGCAAAAGGATTCATTGATTTAATGAACTTAAACATTCATCGAGTCGGAATTGTTGATTTTAGCTCGCAGAGTAATGTAGGACTGTTTCCGTTAGGGACAGATGCATTGACTGCGAAAAATTACATTTCTGGAATTAATTCAAACGGAGGAACCGGCACCGGGGCAGCAATCGACAAAGCTATGTTGGAATTACAAAATGTTAGGGATGAAGCCCAACCAGTCATTGTAATATTGACCGACGGAGATGCTACGGAACCTTCCGGCAATGCCTATGAGTATGCCCTTCAAAAAGCAAATGAAGCAAAAGAACAAGGCATTGTTTTTTACACAATTGCATTATTAAGTTCTACGGATAATCCAGACACAAGTAAACCTAATCTGCTTCTCAAGGAAATGGCAACAACCTCAAGCCACCACCATTTTGTGCTTGGCTCACAGGGCTTATCGGATATATATGCCGCTATAGTTCAGGAAATTGGCATTGCAAGTGCATATGATCTGACGGTTACAGATAAAATTGCGTCTCAATTTGAGATTGTTCCAGGTTCTTACGAGAATAACATACCTAAACCAGTTGTCGATGGCAACGTATTAACATGGAATTTTAAAGAACTCAAGGATAAAAACTTAGTCTTCACTTACAAAATTCGTCCTACAGACAAAACAAAAACAGGTAATTTTAATGTTGCTGCTTCAGGTTCTCAGATAACATATAAGGATTACGCCGGAGCAATCCGTACAAAAAGTATCCCTAATGCTAATTTACAAGTTAAACTCCCTGCGCCGGTGGTCACGTCCGTAGACCCCGCTTTTGGACACCCGAATGGTGGAAATACTATAACTATAATCGGACAAAACTTTGTTGATGGTGCAACAGTTACTATTGGCGGAAAAGCAGCAGCTGTAAATTATGTGGATTCTGGAACATTACAAGTCACTGTTCCTTCAGGGGCCCAGGGAACAGCTGTTATTAGTGTAGCTAATCCGGACAAACAATCGGCAACAGGTGAATATAAATATCAAACAGAGCCAATTGTTACTTCAATAACTCCGAATACAGGACCATTCGAGGGTGGGAATACTATAGTTATTGACGGCAATTACTTTATGAAAGGGATTCAGGTTTACTTTGGCGACAAGGCTGCTAAGGTCAATATCAACTTATCGGCAACATACTTAACAGTAACTGCCCCATTAGCAGAGAACTCTGGACCCGTGGATGTAAAGCTTGTCAATCCAGACGGCACTCAAACCGTTGTCTCGAACGGATACATCTATCAGGAAAAGATAGTTCCAAAGCTTGAAGTCACTTCAATAACTCCGAGTAAAGGACCTACTACTGGTGAGACCACCGTATACATTAGCGGTAAGCTCATCTCTCCCCAAGTGAAGATTTTCTTTGGTTCTAATGAGGTTACCGGGCTGACATATTACAATCATCAACAGATTCAAGTAAAGTCTCCATCAAATAGTGTCGCAGAAACTGTGGATGTAAAGTTAGTTAATCCGGATGGACAGGAAGCAGTATTAACGCAAGCATTTACTTATGAAGAACCTCCTAAATTAAACCCGCCTTCCATCGCTTCAATTACACCAAAAGAAGGGGTGCTGGCAGGTGGCACATCAGTATATATTAATGGATCTAATTTAGTTAACGGGACTAAAGTATTTTTTGGGACCCATGAGGCAACCGTCATATTGAACACCGCCGGAACATCATTAATGGTAACTGCTCCTGCTGGCAGTGCTGACGGACTTGTTGATGTAAGTGTGATTTTACCTGATGGGCAATCAGCAACCTTGGCATCGGCATTTAATTACTTTACACCGATTCCTGATCCAATCATGATCACGTCTATTACTCCTAATACGGGTAATGTTATTGGTGGAGAAGTAGCCTATATTCAAGGAAGCAATTTCAAATCAGGAATGACAATTGATTTTGGTGGAGTTAGAGGTAGAGTAAGCCAAATCACTAATTCCAGTAGTGCATCTATTATTGTACCTGCTTCTTCAGTTGTTGGTGCTGTTGACATTGTTGTTACTAATACAGATGGCGGGATGGGTACTTTACCTCAAGGTTATACATACGTTCCTGTTCAACCTAAGATTACTGGTTTGACCCCAAATAAAGTGGTCAACAATAAAGGGGGAACAGTATATGTAAGTGGAGAGTACTTCGAAAGAACAATGACTGTAACAGTTGGCGGGGTAAACGTCCCGATCTCCTCTTATACAAACGACAAAACTTTTAGCTTCATCGCTCCGATTTTACCGAATGTTGGAGAGGTTTCTGTGGTATTGACCTTGGCTAACGGCCAAACTACTACGGCAAATCTAATGTATGAGGCTCCAGTTCTAGCTCCAGCTCCAGTTCTTACAAGTATGACCTATACTAGTGGCAAAGCTGCAGGAGGTGGAACGAACTATATTTATGGCAGGAACTTCACTCCAAATACAACAATTTATTTTGGATCTACGAAAGGGACCGTAACTGGGAATTATGGGAGCTTCATTCAAGTAAAAATCCCCCCAGGTGTTGCTGGTGAAACGGTACAAGTGCAAGTGTTCAACAATCAGGGTACAGGAAGCAATACGTTAAGTTACACTTATAATTGAGTGAGTGATGAAGCAAGGACCCTTTAAAGGATCCCTGCTTCATTTTTTTTCTGAGATGGAAGATGTGGATATAAGAATTTTAATCTTTCTTTGGGAGCGGTTGCAATGAGGGAGACAAGAAAACCGCCATCGTTCTGGACAAACGGTTATTGCTCCGCTGCGAGCTGTATGTGAAATTGAGATGTGTTCGATCAGGACAGGCCTGTACCGCGCGCCGTACTAGAGGATCAGCTGCGAGGGGCGGGCGTGGAATATGCGGAGTTGAATGCACTGCTGGAGCAAACGGATTACGTGTGTATCCTAGATCCTTATACCCACGAAACGCATCATTTGAACGGCGAACAGGAGCTTGGAATGATGGAGTCTACAGCGATTGTAATTAGGGCTTGCTGAACGCTCATAAAATCGCTAAAAACCGCATAACAACAAGGGCTTTTGGTGCTTTGTGTCGAATTCATATGCAAAGGAATGCATCGAAAGTACAGCAAAAACTTTGCAGATGGAGTGATGGAAGTGTTCAAACCGACCGCGTATCTCGAAAATCAATGGATCATGCCAGGCGATTTCTTTCTCCTTTCGGAGGGAAACTGAACGAAAAAAATCGCCGGGTTCAGTTGGCGCGATTGGTGCCTTGGGCGGAAGCCGAGAAAAAGTACGGACAGTTTTTCAAAGACACGCTCCGCGGTCAACAAACGATCCGTTTGCGGATGGGGCTTGGTGCATTAATCATTCAAGAGCGTATGCAGTTGACGGACAGAGAAACCATGGAATCGATTCGTGAAAATCCCTATATGCAATACTTCATCGCTCTGCCCGGATTCGCGATGAAGCAGCCGTTCCATCATTCCATGATGACGCATTTCCGAAAGCGCTTGACGGAAGTGCTGGCTGAACTGAACGAGCTCGTCGCCTCCACGGGCGCGCAGGAAACAAAAGACGATGATGACAGCAATGACGCAAGCGGCGGTGGTCAAGGAAAAGTAAAGCGCTCAAAGAAGGAAGTCCCTGCCGTTCAAGACGAACAGCAAACGATGTTTGTGGAGGCGTCGGATGAATCGTCAAAAGCAGGACCACCCCAGACGGCCGCAATGCCAGAGAGTCCTGAAGCGACAACGTCTGTTTCTGAAGCGCATCTGGTATCGACAGCATCAGAAGCGACAGCTTTGCAAAATCAAGGGACCATACTGGTAGATGCCACTTGCGCGCCAGCGGATGTATCATATCCCACAGATCTGAACCTGCTGAATGAAGCGCGGGAGAAGCTCGAAGCGATCATCGATACGTTGCATGAACCGTTCATCGGACAAACGGCGAAACCACGTACGTACCGGGAAAAGGCGCGCAAACCATTTCTTGCCGTCTCCAAGCAACGCAGGTCGGGACCGAAAGTGATTCGCAGAGCCATCAGACTTCAGCTCGGTTACGTTGGACAGAACCTTGCCATCATCGCCGAACAAGCCGAGTTGCAGGAGCTCACGCTGCTTAGCCGCAAAGCCTACCGAGACTTGCTGGTCATTCATGAACTTTACCGTCAGCAGTTACACATGTACAATGCACGTTCTCACCAGATGGAAGATCGGATCGTCAGCATTCATCAGCCGCATATCCGGCCGATTGTACGAGGGAAAGCCAAGGCACGCGTCGAGTTCGGAGCCAAGATCGCAGTAAGCATGACCAAAGGCTATGCGTTCCTGGATCGGCTGTCTTGGGATAACTTCAACGAGAGCACGACGCTTATTGACGTGATCGAGAAGTACCGCAAGCGTATGGGATTCTATCCGGCTGTCGTCCAAGCCGATCAAATCTATCGCACGCGGGAAAAACGGAGCTTCTGCAAGCAACATGGAATCCGACTCCGTGGACCAGCATTGGGGCGCAAGCCGAAAAATGGACCGACAAGCGAAGAAAAGCAAGTTCTCAAACAGGACACCGGCGAACGAAACGCGATTGAAGGCAAGTTTGGAGAAGGCAAGCGCAAGTATGGGCTTGGCTGTATTCGCGCACGCCTTGCAAAGACAAGTGAATCGGTGATTACGCTACAGCTTCTGGTGATGAACTTGGAACGTAGGCTCCGCGTTCTTTTTTTCCTCATTTTCACGATGCAGTCTCGTGGACGCCTAGCTCTGAAGGCTGGATAAAGAATCGTTCAGCAAGCCCTAATTAATACGGATCTCGGTGGCATTCTGATGAAGAAGCCTTATATCACGCGCTTCCGAACGGCACGATCTGTGGAGCAGGGCTCGATGTGTTCGAGCACGAGACCGTCTCCCTCAATCACCCGTTATTAACGCTCAGTAATGTCGTGGCTCTTTCCCACATTATTAGTGCCTCAATCCGTAAACGCAAGAGAATGGCGCAGCTGGCTGTGGAAAATGTACGAAAGGGATTGCTGGGGCAAACGCCGGCGCATTGGGTGATCGAAGAGGCGATTCGAGCTGTCCGTACGAGTGAATCATGATGCATGTGCACAGCTTCCTATCCTAAGCCTGAGGATCTCAGAGAGATATGTGAGCTGCAAATAAATAAATATGATGCGGTCTACTAGTCCCCTGTTTCACCCCCTTCCAAAGCGGGTAAAAACTCCATGACAGCCTTTTCATTTTCGATTTCTGCTTCAATTGCCGCTGCGTTGACAACGCAAGTGACCCGGTGGTATAGTCGAAAATGTGGACAGGGTGCCACACTTTATTTGATGATGAAGGGAATGTTAGTGCATGCAAGGTAAAGTTAAATGGTTCAACGCTGAGAAGGGTTATGGCTTCATTGAGACAGAAGAAGGCGGCGACGTATTCGTACATTTCTCCGCAATCCAAACCGAAGGTTTCAAGACCCTCGAAGAAGGACAAGACGTGGAGTTTGAAATCGTTGAAGGCGCGCGTGGACCGCAAGCAGCTAACGTAATCAAATTATAATCATCTCGGCTTGGCCGACCTACATATAATGGTTCGATGGTTAACAATTAAAGATTCGTAGCGAGAAGACCCTGGAGAATCCGGGGTCTTTTTTATGGACTTATGGTGACTATGGTGGTGACAAAAAGCTTCTTTTTACATCCCCATAACAAAGTGCTATAATGAAGGAGCAAAGGAGGAGTGCCCTATGCAATTCAGTATTCGAGGACAACAAATTGAAGTGACCGACGCCTTGAAGGACTATGTTGACAAGAAGCTCAGCAGACTCGAAAAGTATTTCGATGCACCCCCCACCTCGGAAGGTTATGTCACGTTGAACGTGATCCGGGGATTGCACACCGTGGAGGTGACCATTCCCTTGCCGGGCGTAATGCTCCGTGCAGAGGACCGAAGCGACGATATGTATGCTTCCATTGACGCGGTAGTGGACAAGCTGGAACGTCAGATCCGTAAGCACAAGACCAAGCTGAACCGCAAGTTCCGCCAAGAGGGCAGTCTGAAGACGCTCTTCGTGGAGAATGGCTCGGCAGCCGGTGTGGTTGCGCTGGATCAGCCGGAAGAAACCGATGATGATGATCTGGAAGTGGTGCGTACCAAGCGGTTTACGATGAAGCCGATGGACGTGGAGGAAGCGATCTTGCAGATGAACATGATTGGCCATGATTTCTTTGTCTTTACTAATATTGAATCACAGCAAGTGAATGTCGTGTACAAGCGGGATGACGGTAAGTACGGCCTCATTGAGCGGGACTAGCAGTCAGCGGCTGCAGGAAGCGGGATTCTTATCCTGAGATCCTCTGGCAGGTGTAACGCAGGACCGAATCTTGCGCTGAATGACCTTGATCTTACCTGAAAAGGCTCATTTTCGTGACGACCGGTTAAACCATCCAGGATGGGGCGCTGCTCGGTACAGGACAATGATGAAACATGCAACGTAAATGTAAGGGGAGCCCTGCCGCTGGATCGCGGCAGGGCTCTTTAATGTGAGCCCGGAAGTCTCTCTTTGTGTTGCGGCATCTCTTACAAACTGTTACAATTCATATAACGTTTATCCTGCGGAAGAGGGCTGGTCCCTGCATGGCAGGATTATCACTATTTATTGAGGATATTGAGCTTCAACTGATCGATTTCATCCAGACAGCCCTTTGATCGTGAGTATGAAATCGGTTTGATTATATTCGTTTTGCACGAAAGGGGTAAACCATGCTAGGACTTGTCAAGAAGATCTTCGGCGACACCAACGAGCGTGATGTCAAGCGTCTGATGAAAACAGTCGATGTGATTAATAATATGGAGCCTGAGTTTCAGGCACTCTCGGACGAGCAGCTACAAGCCAAGACGGTAGAGTTTCGCGAGCGCTTGGAGAAGGGAGCTGCACTGGACGAGCTGCTGCCGGAAGCCTTTGCGACCGTGCGCGAAGCGTCCAGACGAACCCTGGGCAAACGCCATTATAATGTACAGCTTCTCGGAGGCATGGCTCTTCACGAAGGCCGCATTGCCGAGATGAAGACGGGTGAGGGCAAGACGCTGGTCGGCACCCTTCCGGTCTATTTGAACGCGCTGAGTGGCAAAGGTGTTCACGTGGTTACCGTCAACGATTATCTGGCAACACGGGACAGCGAAGAGATGGCGCAGATTTACAACTACCTGGGCATGACAGTTGGAGTCAACTTGAGCGGGATGGAGCATACCCAGAAGCAGGAGGCGTATGCCTGCGACATTACGTACGGCACGAACAATGAGTTCGGCTTCGATTACCTGCGCGACAACATGGTCCTGTATAAGGAACAGATGGTTCAGCGTCCTCTTCATTTCTGCATCATTGATGAGGTGGACTCCATTCTCGTCGATGAAGCCCGGACGCCGCTCATCATTTCTGGCCAGGCCCAGAAATCGACAGAGCTCTATTATGCCGCAGACCGTTTCGTTAAGCGCCTGGAGGCAGAAGAGGACTTCACGGTCGATATCAAGGTCAAGGCTGTATCTCTCACCGAAAAAGGGGTCGCCAAGGCGGAGCGCGCCTTCGGCATTGATAACCTGTACGATCACAACCATGTGACGTTGAATCATCATATTGTACAAGCGCTGAAAGCTAACGTCATTATGCGCCGCGATGTAGATTATGTCGTGACAGAAGATGAAGTCGTGATCGTCGATGAGTTCACAGGCCGCCTGATGGCCGGCCGCCGCTACAGCGACGGGCTGCACCAGGCGATCGAGGCGAAGGAAGGCATCGAGGTCCAGAACGAAAGCATGACGCTCGCTACGATTACGTTCCAGAACTACTTCCGGATGTACCGCAAGCTGGCCGGCATGACCGGTACGGCGAAGACAGAGGAAGAGGAATTCAAGAAAATCTATGGCCTGGAAGTGCTGCAGGTGCCGACGAATCGTCCGAACCAGCGCGTGGACAAGCCGGATGTGGTCTACAAGAGTGTAGACGGCAAGTTCAAGGCGGTTGTGGAAGAGATTGTGGAGCGCCACAAGAACAATCAGCCGATCCTTGTCGGTACGGTATCCATCGAGAACTCCGAGCGCCTGTCAGACATGCTGAAGCGCAAGGGCGTCAAGCATAAGGTGCTGAACGCGAAATACCATGCGGAGGAAGCAGAGATTATCTCCCGTGCGGGACAGCCGGGAGCGGTGACGATTGCCACCAACATGGCGGGCCGCGGTACGGACATCCTGCTGGGTGAAGGCGTACAGGATATTGGCGGTCTGCACATTATCGGCACCGAGCGCCATGAATCCCGCCGGATTGATAATCAGCTTCGCGGTCGTGCCGGACGTCAAGGCGATCCCGGCTCCACCCAGTTCTACCTGTCGCTGGGCGATGAGCTTATGAAGCGCTTCGGTACGGATAACGTGCTGAATATGATGGAGCGTCTCGGCTTCGAGGAAGATCAGCCGATTGAGAGCCGCATGATTACCCGGGCGGTCGAGTCCGCGCAGAAGCGCGTTGAGGGCAATAACTTTGACCTGCGGAAGGTCGTTCTGCAGTATGATGATGTGATGAACCAGCAGCGCGAGATTATCTACAAGCAGCGCCGTGAAATTCTGGAGTCCGGAGACATTAAGCAGATCGTGCTGGACATGATCAAGCCGGTGATCGACCGGGTCGTTGAGGCACACTGTGCGGATGACATTCCAGAGAACTGGGAGCTGGAGGAGGTTGCGGAATACGTTAACAGCAAGCTGCTGGAAGAAGGCGCCGTAACCCGGGACGAGCTGTGGGGCAAGGAAATGAACGAGATTTCCGAATATCTCTTCGAGCGTGTGATGAAGAAATATGCCGAGCGTGAGGAATCCATCGGTACCGAGCTTGTCCGTGAGTTCGAGAAGGTCATCGTGCTGCGGGCTGTGGACAGCAAGTGGATGGACCATATTGATGCGATGGACCAGTTGCGTCAAGGTATTCATCTTCGCGCCTATGGCGGTACAGATCCGCTTCGCGAATACCAGTTCGAAGGCTTTGAAATGTTCAACACCATGATTGCTACGATCCAGGAAGAGGTTTCTACCTACATTATGAAGGCACAGATCCAGTCCAATCAGGAGCGTCAAGCGGTTGTGGAGGAGAGCAAGGTGTCCACAAACGGCGAGCCTGCCCAGAAGCGTCCGGTACAAGTTAAGGACGAAGCAGGGCGGAATGAGCCTTGTCCATGCGGCAGCGGCAAGAAGTATAAGAACTGCCATGGGCTGAACGCATAATTGTATAAATATCGGGCTGCCGTGAGTGCAGTCCTTTTCCCAAACTCCCTTGAGTACGAGCTATGGAGCATCACTCTGACCGTTAGGTCCGGTGCTGTTCCTGCCCGCTGCTTGAGGGAGTTTATGTGCACCGTGATGTTTAGCGTTTGAGGAACGTTTTTCCTGGCGGTCAGGGTATAATAAAGAGAAGTGCTAACCAAGAAAGGACGAGATATGATGATCGATCCAAGCATCAAGCAAGACCTTCGCGAAATCAGCAAGAAACTTACCAACCTTAGGGGGTCTCTTTGACTTAGATCTCAAGCAGGAATTGATTGAGAACTTTGAAGAGAAAATGGCCGCGCCCGATTTCTGGGACGATAATGAGAAAGCGCAGGGGGTTATCGCGGAGATGAACGCGGTGAAATCCTCGGTCGATAAATACGAGAAGCTGCAGCAGGATTACGACGACATGGTCGTCATGATCGAGCTGGCTGATGAAGAGGGCGACGATGAGCTTGTCGGCGAGCTAGGGCAGTCCGTAGAGGAGCTTGTCAAGCGCCTGGAAGAGTTCGAGCTGCAGCTGCTGTTGAACCAGCCTTATGACAAAATGAACGCGATTCTGGAGCTGCATCCCGGCGCCGGCGGTACAGAGTCACAGGACTGGGGCCAGATGCTGCTTCGCATGTACACCCGCTGGGCGGAGAAGAGCGGCTTCAAGGTGGAGACGCTGGACTATCTGCCCGGAGATGAAGCGGGCATCAAGAGTGTGACGCTGCTGATCAAGGGCTTCAATGCTTACGGCTACCTGAAGGCGGAAAAAGGCGTGCACCGTCTCGTCCGGATCTCGCCGTTCGACTCCTCGGGTCGTCGCCATACATCCTTTGTCTCCTGTGACGTGGTTCCGGAGATTACGGACGATGTGGAAGTGGAGATTCGCACCGAGGATCTCAAGATTGATACGTACCGGGCGAGCGGCGCTGGTGGACAGCATATTAACACCACAGACTCGGCCGTAAGGATTACGCACATTCCGACGGGTGTAGTCGTCACCTGTCAGAACGAGCGCTCCCAGATCAAGAACCGCGAGCGGGCGATGACGATGCTTCGCTCCAAGCTGTATGAGCGCAAAATCGAAGAGCAGCAGCAGCATCTGGCTGAGATCCGCGGCGAGCAGTCGGATATTGCGTGGGGCAGCCAGATCCGTTCTTATGTCTTCCATCCGTACAGCATGGTTAAGGATCATCGCACCCAGGTAGAGACGGGCAATGTAGGCGCCGTCATGGACGGCGATCTGAATCTGTTTATTGACGGGTATTTACGCAGTCAGATCAAGCAGGACGTGAAGTAAAGGAGCGAACAATCTCTGATGTCATCTTCTCACCGCCGCCGCCGGCGAGAGCCGTGGATTCCGGTGAACGGACCGGTTCGCCGGGCGGCGGACCTGATTTTTATGACGGCAGGGTCATTGATGATGGCCCTGTCGTTCAATTTGTTTTTTCTGCCGAACGGCATTGCATCGGGTGGGGTAGCAGGACTGTCTATCCTGGCTCAGGAATGGCTGGGGATTCAGCCGGCGTATACGCAGTGGGGCATGAATATTCCGCTGTTCCTGCTCGGCTTTTTGCTGCTGGGTCGGGAGTATGGCCTGCGTTCCCTGCTAGGCAGCATCATTCTGCCTCTGTTCGTCTACCTGACGCAGGACTGGGCGGCGCCTACGGGAAATCCGCTGCTGGCAGCGATCTACGGCGGGATCGGGGTCGGAATCGGCCTGGGACTCGTCTATCGGGGTCGGGGCTCCACCGGCGGACTGACAATTCTTGCTCAGCTCGTGCAGAAGTATACGGGGCTTAGCTTCTCCTTCAGTGTCGTGCTGCTGGACGGCATTGTCATTCTATCCGCGGCCTGGGTGCTGTCTCTGGAGCAGGCGCTGTATGCCCTGATCGGACTTTATGTGACCGGAAAGGTCATCGACACGGTGGAGATGGGCTTTAACTTCACCAAAGTGGCTTATATCATCTCCGACCACACCGACTCCATCACACGAGCCATTCTGGAGGATCTGGACCGCGGCTTGACCAAGCTGACCGCCGAGGGCGGATATACAGGGGAGCATCGCACGGTGCTAATGGTCGTTGTAGGACAGAATGAAATTCCAAGGCTGAAGACCGTCGTTCAAGCGGTTGATCCGCAGGCGTTTGTCATTATCAGCAACGCGCATGAGGTGCTGGGCGAAGGGTTCAAAATGAAATAAAATAATTTTCGGGCATGCACAGAGGCTGGCGCCAAGTTCCAGCCCGGCATTTCACCGCTTTCTCCCTGCCTGTGGACGTGTTGCCGCTGGGCGAGGGGGAAAGCTTTTTTAGCATCCCATAAGTAGAACGCTTACATAACTTCATCTTCAAAAGGAGATAGGGTGCGGAAGAGGCGGAATATTTTTGTAGATTCCCCTATTCATTTCTGCAAGCACTGTCGATATATAAAGTTAATACACATTTTAGTTTACAAAAGAGAAAGAGGGAGTCAGTCAAGATGGATGTCATAGAGCAAATGAAGCTAAAGGATACATCTAGTAAGAACAGAATGATGGTGATTGCCATGGGAATCACACTGATTGCGGTAACCTCCTTGTACCTGCTGTCTGGAGGCAGACGCTTGGCCGTTGTCTATGGTGTTGCACTAGCTTGCATCGTGCTGTCTTATTTGATATGCAGTTATGCGCTGAAGAAACCGTACGCCTTTCCGCTCACCGCTATTATTCTGGCGTACATCTTCACGGCAATCGGAAACTGGATGGATGGCTCCTCAATCGCCGTCATTCTGATCATTTATTTCTTATTGGTATTCTCGGCGATGCAGCTTCGGCTGAAATGGTTTCTGACCGGATTTATAGCGGGCTTGATCAATATGGTTATGAATTCCATCTTGTCGTCAGAGGAAGGCATCGTGCAGCTGTACACCTTCGCGATCTTGTTGTATCTCCTGATGGGCATGATGATGATCGTCATCATTCGTATCTCGGACGGCCAGTTCAAGCAAATATCAGAGCTGCTTGCCCGTACGTCTGAAGAGGCGGCAGCGCGTTCAAGGGAGAAGAGTGAGCTGGAGAATGCTGTAACGAAGATTACGGTGAGCATTCAGGGAATGAATGAGCGGATTCAGCAGCACAAGACAGCCCAGCGCGAGATGGCGTCTGCGGTCGATGAAATGTCCCGGGGCGGCCAGAGTCAGTCGCAGCAGATTTCCGATATTGCCCAGCACGCGGCTGAAACGAAGCAGGGAATGCAGAGTCTATGGGATACCTCGATTCAGCTGAAAAGCGAGTCGGCTGAGATTAATGAAGAAGCGAAGGAAGGCCGAAGCAAAATGGACCAGCTGGCCTCAGACCTGAGCCGCTTGAACCTTAATATCCAAGAGATGAATACCTCGTTTGAGGATGTGGCGAATGTACTGGATGAAACGAATGAATTAACCGACTCCATCCGTAACATTACCCAGCAGACCCAGCTGCTGGCCTTGAACGCTTCTATCGAGGCCGCGAGAGCCGGTGATGCAGGAAGCGGCTTCGCTGTGGTGGCGGGAGAAATCCGCAAGCTGTCAGAGCTGACTTCCCGGACGACGGAGCAAATTACCGCCAATCTGATGAGGCTCAATCAAGGCAGTGCTAATACGATGGAGCGAATGAACGACAGCGGCCGGAATATTGCCCGGAATCTGGAGGCCTCCCAGGAGGTGTCTGCCTATCTCGATAAAGCGTCACGGACGCTGGCTCATCTGGACGAGAATCTGGTTCATTTCACCGAGTTATCCCGGCAAGTGATGGGGCAGTCGGCCGAGATTGAATCTGCGACCGGAGAGCTGGCCTCCATTATTGAAGAGACCTCAGCCAGCCTGGAGCAGATGAGTGCCTCGATCGAGACGCTCACCCAGGACAGCGAGACGATCGCAGAAGGCATGAGCCAGGCCGCACAGCAGGCTCAAGAAATGATCAAGTAAGCATCGCCGCAGCAGTGTGGAGGGAGGCCCTCTGCGCTGCTTTTTTTATGGAGTCCAAGGTGAGGCAGAAATTCTGCTGCCGGGAGAGCGAATTTTAGAGAACCTCTTTAATCTCAGGGCGAATAGGGTCTATAATGGAACATAATGGCTGGGGGATTCATACACGAATGCTAGGCAGAGATGTACGCAGGTGGAGCATCATGCCAGCAACTTCCCGGTTGTATTAATATGAATACAGTCGTATAATAATACATATTTATGAGACGGATAAAGTATAGGCACCTTCGTGTCAGCAAGCCGCTGTACGATACAGGTGTCAACGGGAGAGGATGAATTCAAGATGGCAGAGCAGCATATCAGAGTCGCAATTGTCGGTTCAACCGGATACGGGGGCGTGGAGCTGATCCGGCTTCTTCAGCACCATCCGAACGTGGAGATCACCTCGGTGATCTCCTCGTCCAGTTCCGGGGTGCCGATCTCGGACGGCTTTCCGCATTTGACGAATATAATCAAGCGCAACCTGGACGGTGTAGACCCGGCAGAGATGGCAGAGAGGGCGGACCTGGTGTTTACAGCTACGCCGTCAGGAGTCAGCGCAAAGCTGGTGCCTCAGCTGCTGGAGGCGGGCCTTAAGGTGGTCGACCTGTCCGGCGACTTCCGGCTCAAAGACGGCGCAGCATACGAAAAGTGGTATAAGCATGACGCTCCCGATGCTGACGTGCTTGCATCAGCGGTCTACGGTCTTTGCGAAATTTATGGCGAGCAGGTGCGGGAGGTGGATTTCATCTCAAACCCCGGCTGCTACCCTACCGCCACGCTGCTGGGCCTGATCCCGGCGCTGAAGGCAGGCTGGATTGATCACTCCGGCATCATTATTGATGCCAAGTCGGGAGTGTCGGGTGCGGGCCGCGGCACGAGCCTGACGACCCATTATGCGGAAATCAACGAGAACTTCAAGGCGTATAAGGTGAATAAGCATCAGCATATTCCGGAGATCGAGCAGGTACTCTCCCAGGAATCCGGACAGGAGGTAACGGTGACGTTCACCACCCATCTGGTCCCGATGACGAGGGGCATCATGAGCACGATGTACGCACCGCTGCGGGGTCATTACTCGGAAGAGGATTTTATACAGCTGTACCGGGAGTACTACAAGGACCGCCCGTTCGTCCGTGTTCGCAGTCAGGGCATTTGGCCTTCGACGAAGGAAGTGAGCGGCTCCAATTTTTGCGATATCGGCTTTGCAGTGGATGAAAGAACCGGAAGAGTCACAGTCATATCGGTAATTGATAATGTGGTGAAGGGCGCGGCAGGCCAGGCGATCCAGAACCTGAATCTGATGATGGGATGGGAGGAAAGCCTCGGTCTTGCGTTTACACCGGTGTATCCGTAAGGCAGAGGCGCGCATATGGGAGAGAAGCTGTACACGGTAGTTGAGGACGGAAGCATAGTTACGCCACAGGGGTTTCGGGCTGGCGGCCTGCATTGCGGATTGAAAAAAACCGAGCGCAACGATCTGGGGCTGGTGCTCTGCGACGTGCCGGCCGTATCGGCGGCAGTGTATACGACGAATGCCTTTCAGGCGGCACCGCTGAAGGTAACGCGGGAAAGCCTTGTGAATGGAAGTCTGCGCGCGGTAATTGTAAACAGCGGGAATGCCAACGCCTGCACAGGCAAGCAGGGGGAAGAGGATGCATACCGCATGCGCGCTTTGACGGCAGCCCGGTTTGATCTGGCGGAGGAGGATGTCGCTGTAGCCTCGACCGGAGTCATCGGAGAGCTGCTCAAAATGGATCGTGTCGAGAGCGGCATCGCAGCCCTGCCGGAGCAGATCCATCCTGCGGCCGAAGGCGCAGAGGCGTTCAGCCAGGCGATTCTGACAACGGATCTGGTCAAAAAAGAAGCCTGCGTCGCTGTTCAGGTCGGCGGAAAAACCGTAACGATTGCCGGTGCCGCGAAGGGATCGGGTATGATTCATCCCAACATGGCCACCATGCTGGGCTTCATGACGACCGATGCCACAATTTCGCCCGATGCGCTGCAGCAGCTGCTGCGCAGCACCACGGATCTGACCTTTAATATGATTACCGTCGATGGAGATACAAGCACGAACGACATGCTGGTTGCCATGGCGAGCGGCCTTGCGGACAACGACACGTTGACGCCGCAGCACCCGGATTGGGAAGCTTTCGCGGCGGGCTTCGGCTACGTCTGTCAGGTGCTGGCGAAAGCCATCGCCCGCGACGGTGAAGGAGCAAACCGCCTGATCGAGGTGCGTGTTGCCGGCGCGGAATGCGACAGCGACGCCCAGGCCATTGCGAAGACGATCATCGGATCCAGTCTGGTGAAATCCGCCATGTTCGGCGCCGATGCCAACTGGGGACGCATTATTGCGGCAGTCGGCCGGGCCGGACGTCCGGTCAATCCGGAGACGGTGGACATTGCCATCGGCCCGATTGCCGTGCTGGAGCAGTCCAGGCCGCTTCCTTTTGACGAAGAGGCCGCCCTTGCTTATTTGCAGGGCGATACCATTCACATTGATGTCCATCTGCATACCGGCAGCGGCTCAGCCGTCGCTTGGGGCTGCGATTTGACTTATGATTATGTACGAATTAACGCGGCTTACCGCACCTAATCCACCATAAACATCAGAATTTATGACCATTCACCTGCATCACAGGCAAGGGAGGACAGCACATGGATAGCATTACAGGAAGCGGGGCCCCGCAGCGCCAGCCGGCAAGCTTTGTCATGAAGTGCGGCGGCAGTACGCTGGCTGCGCTTCCGGACAATTTTTTTGAGGACTTAAGGTTGCTGCAGGAGCAGGGGAACCAGCCGGTCATCGTGCATGGCGGGGGTCCTGCCATCTCGGGGAACCTGGAGCGGCTCGGCATTGAGACAGAGTTCGTCAACGGACTGCGCAGAACGACGGAGGACGTTCTGGACGTGGTTGAAATGGTGCTGGCCGGAAGCATTAACAAGCAGATTGTGCGGCGCATACAGGCGGCAGGCGGCAGGGCGCTGGGACTGTCAGGCTCGGACGGCGGCCTCATTCAGGCAAGGCCGGTAGACAACAGCGCGGAGGTCGGATTTGTCGGTGAGGTTACCGAGGTCCGGTCCAACATCATCTCCGGTATTCTGGACCTGGGCTATATGCCGGTCATTGCCCCAATCGGGGTGGATGAGTCCGGACAGCGGTATAACATTAACGCCGACACAGCCGCAGGGGCCGTCGCCTCTTTTCTCGGAGCAGCCCGAATGATTGTCGTGACGGATGTCCCTGGAATCATGAAGGACAGCGGCAGCGGCAAGGCCGTACTCCCGGCGGTTACGGTTCAGGAGATTGATGAGATGATTGCATCTGGCGAAATATACGGCGGCATGATTCCGAAGGTGAAGGCAGCGGTCAGCTGCATTCACGGTCAGGTTCAAGAGGTCGTCATTGTGGACGGCAGTGTGCCGGGAATTTTGAGCCGGGTATTGTCCGGCGAAGAGATCGGTACGCGTATCGTTCAGCCTAAATAAAACCAAGATGGGATAAGGAGCGTGACAAGCATGGCCAAGGAACAGCAGCCACAAGCAGCACAGCAAGGAGAGGTGGGATTAAGCCCGCTTTTTCCGACGTATGCAAGATACCCGATCAGCCTGGTCAAGGGTGAAGGAAGCTGGCTGTGGGATGATCAAGGGAATAAATATCTCGACTTTATGTGCGGCCTGGCGGTCACAAACCTCGGCCATGCTCCGAAGCAGGTGAAGGAGAAGCTGAAGGCTCAGCTCGATGAGCTGTGGCATGTGTCGAACCTGTTCCACATTCCGGGACAGGAGAAGGCGGCAGCGCTGCTGACGCAGCATACCTGTGCAGACGCGGTGTTCTTCTGCAACAGCGGAGCCGAGGCGAACGAAGCGGCCATCAAGCTGGCACGCCGGTATCATCAAAAGGTGCTGGGCAACGGGCGTTTCGAGATCATCACCTTTACCCAGTCCTTCCATGGCAGAACCCTCGCCACCCTGACCGCAACCGGACAGGACAAGGTGAAGGAAGGCTTCCTTCCGCTGCCAGCCGGCTTCAAGACGGTTCCTTTGCATGATGTAAAAGCGCTCGAGAGCGCCATCACCTCCTCCACTGCTGCCATCATGATTGAGATGGTTCAGGCGGAGGGCGGCGTGTATCCGGTTGATCCGGCTTTCATTAAAGCCATTCAGGAGCTTTGCCAGAAGCACGGCCTGCTGCTCATCGTCGATGAGGTGCAGACGGGCATGGGGCGTACGGGCAAGCTGTTCGCGCATGAGCATTACGGACTGCAGCCTGATATTTTTACCTCGGCCAAGGGCCTGGGCTCGGGCTTCCCGGTCGGTGCCATGCTGGGCAAAGGATATTTGCGTGAAGCTTTTGCTGCCGGCAGCCACGGCTCAACCTTCGGCGGAACGCCGATGTCCATGGCGGTGGTGCAGGCTACCCTCGAGACGATGGTGGAGGAGAACGTGCCGCAGCGCGCAGCTGAAAGCGGACAATATCTCGTAGCGCGGCTTCATGAGGAGCTGGGCGGACACTCTTTTGTTACAGATATTCGCGGCAAGGGGCTGCTGATCGGGATTGAATGTGCGGACGCAGTAGGAGAGATTGTGCTGGAAGGTCAGCGCCGGGGCCTGCTGTTCGTAACGGCAGGACCGAATGTGATCCGCCTGCTGCCTAATCTGCTTGTAAGCAAGGAAGAGATTGATCAGGCGGTCAGCCTCTTAGCAGAGCTGATTCAAGAGCACACCGCGGTAAAATCCTTGTAACAGGGGCAGCCTGGGGCATGTCATGTTACAATAGACTATAAAGCTAAAGGAAGCAGAGAAGGAGGCAGCTGCATGAGCGTGAACGGACAGGTACAGCCCATGACGTTAAAAGGGCGCGATATGATCGAGCTCGACGACTATACCCCGGAGGAAATTCAGTATTTACTGGATTTCGCCATCGAGCTGAAGCGCAAGCAGAAGAACGGTGAAGTGTTTGAGCCGCTGAAGGGAAAGACGATCGGATTGATTTTTGAGAAATCGTCCACACGGACACGGGTTTCGTTTGAAGCTGGCATGTTCCAGCTGGGCGGACACGCCTTGTTCCTCAGCAAGAATGACATCCAGCTGGGACGCGGTGAGCCGATCAGCGATACGGCGCAGGTGATGTCCCGTTATCTGGACGGCATCATGATCCGGACCTTCGGTCATGACAATGTGGTCAATCTGGCGCGCTACGCCTCCATTCCGGTCATCAACGGCTTGAGCGATGCCGCTCACCCTTGTCAGGTGCTGGCAGATCTGCAGACGATTCTGGAGCACAAGGGCAAGCTCGCTGGTCTCAAAATGACGTATATCGGCGATGGCAACAACATGGCCCACTCGCTGCTGATCGGCGGTGCCAAGATGGGCATGCATGTCGCTGTTGCGAGCCCTGAAGGGTATGCGCCGGATGAGCGTATTGTGGAACTGAGCAAGAGCATCGCGCAGGAAACCGGAGGACAAATTACGATCACTCATCATCCCCTGGAAGCGGCGCAGGATGCGGATGTCATCTATACGGATGTTTGGGCCAGCATGGGCTTTGAAGAGGAGCAGAAGCAGCGTGAGGCGGCTTTTGCCGACTATCAGGTGAATGAGGAGCTGGTCAAGGCGGCGAAGCCGGACTATCTGTTCCTGCACTGCCTGCCGGCGCACCGCGGCGAAGAGGTTAGCGAGGGCGTAATTGACGGCGGCAACTCGGTGATTTTTGACCAGGCGGAGAACCGTCTGCATGCACAAAAAGCATTGATGGCCGCGCTGATGGCGGATTAATTCCCGCGAAACCAACCTATAGAAATCCGGGTATGACAGGCATAACATCTGCGCCCGGCAAGAGAGGACGTTAAATTCATGGCAAAACCTAAAATTGTGCTCGCCTACTCTGGCGGGCTGGATACCTCCATTATTTTGAAATGGCTGAAAGAAACCTATGATGCAGAAATTATCGCCTTTACGGCAGACATCGGGCAAAAGGAAGAGCTCGACGGCCTGGAGGAAAAAGCGCTCGCTACGGGAGCTTCTAAAGTGTACATCGACGATCTGCGCGAGGAATTTGCTCAGGATTTCATCTATCCGATGTTTCAGTCCGGGGCTCTTTATGAAGGACAATACCTGCTGGGCACAAGCATTGCCCGTCCGCTGATCGCGAAGCGGATGGTGGATATTGCGCGCGCTGAAGGCGCAACTGCTATTGCCCATGGCGCTACCGGCAAAGGCAATGACCAGGTGCGCTTTGAGCTGGGTGTGGCCGGACTGGCACCGGATATCGAGGTGATTGCACCTTGGCGTCTGGAGGAGTTCCGCAATCAGTTCCCGGGCCGCGCCGAGATGATCGCTTATGCGGAGGAGCATGGCATTCCGGTAACGGCATCCGCAGCGAAATCGTATTCGATGGACCGCAATCTGCTGCATATCAGCTACGAAAGTGGCGTGCTGGAGGATCCTTGGTTCGACGCCAGCGCGGACGAGAGCAAGGATATGTACCTGCTCAGTGTGTCGCCGGAGGATGCGCCGGATCAAGCGGAATATCTGGAGCTGGAGTTTGAGCAAGGTAACTGCGTAGCGCTCAACGGAGAATCCATGAACCCGCTGCAGGTGATGGAGAAGCTGAACGAGCTCGGCGGCAAGCATGGCATTGGCCGCGTAGACATGGTAGAGAACCGCTTTGTAGGCATGAAGAGCCGCGGCGTCTATGAGACTCCGGGCGGCAGCATTCTGTTCACGGCTCACCGCAAGATCGAGTCTATCACGATGGACCGTGAGGTCATGAACCTGCGCGACAGCCTGATTACCCGCTACAGCACCCTGGTGTACAATGGCTTCTGGTTCGCACCGGAGCGTGAAGCACTGCAGGCGCTGGTGACGGAGAGTCAGAAGAACGTCAGCGGCACCGTGCGCGTGAAGCTGTATAAAGGCAATGTGATTTCTGCGGGCGTCAAGAGCCCGGTAAGCCTGTACAACCCGGATATCGCTACCATGGAAGCCGATCCGACACAGGCCTATGACCAAGGCGATGCGACTGGCTTTATCCGCTTGAACGCACTGCGCTTGAAGGTCGCATCCGGCGTTAGCCAGAACAACTAAAGCCTGCCATCCGGCGTGACCGGCAGCAGCAATATAACCAAAACCAGGCGAAGGCCGTTTCAAGCAAGAACCTCTTCTTTTCTCAGGCTGGCCTGAGAGGAGAAGGCGGGCGCTGGAGACGGCCCTCTGCCTTAACGAGAGAGGGGCAGCAGTGTGAGCAAGTTATGGGGAGGCCGTTTTACGAAGCAGACGAATGCCCTGGTGGAGCAGTATACCGCATCCATCGGGTTTGATCAGCAGCTGGCGGAGGAGGACATTCAGGGCAGTCTGGCTCATGTCACTATGCTCGGCCGATGCGGGATTGTGCCGCAAGAGGATGTAGAAAGTATTAAGGCAGGCCTGAACAAGGTGCTGGAGAAGATCCGCAAGGGTGAAGTGGAGTTCTCGGTGTCGGATGAGGACATTCACATGAATATTGAGAAGAACCTGATCCAGGAGGTAGGAGCCGTCGGCGGGAAGCTGCATACGGGACGCAGCCGGAATGACCAGGTGGCGACCGACATGCATTTGTACTTGCGCAACCGGGTCGTTGCTTTGACAGGGATGCTGTACGAGCTGCAAACGGCGCTGATTGGACAGGCCAAGAGCAATCTCGATACGATCATCCCAGGCTATACTCATCTTCAGCGGGCGCAGCCCATCCTGTTCGCCCATCATCTGATGGCTTACGTATCCATGTTTCAGCGTGATATCGACCGCCTGATCGACAGCTACAAGCGGATTAATATTCTTCCGCTGGGCGCAGGAGCGCTGGCAGGCACGACGTTCCCGATTGACCGCCACTTTGTAGCCGAGCAGCTCGGGTTTGACGGGGTGTATGAGAACAGCCTGGATGCCGTTAGTGACCGGGATTTCATTCTGGAATTCCTGTCCGGCGCCTCCATGATTATGATGCATTTATCCCGTCTCAGCGAGGAGCTGGTGCTGTGGAGCAGCACGGAGTTTAACTTCGTGGAGCTGGATGATGCGTTTTGTACCGGCAGCAGCATCATGCCGCAGAAGAAGAACCCGGACGTGCCTGAATTGGTGCGGGGCAAGACCGGCCGGGTTTACGGCAACCTGATGGGGCTGCTTACGGTGCTGAAATCCCTGCCTCTTGCGTACAACAAGGATATGCAGGAGGACAAGGAAGGCATGTTTGATACCGTGGCTACGCTGGAGGGAGCGCTGCAGCTGTTCGCTCCGATGATTGCGACCATGAAGGTGAACAAGGGCCGCATGCGCGAAGCCGTCAACACCGACTTCTCCAACGCGACCGACATTGCTGACTTCCTGGTTGGCAAAGGTCTGCCTTTCCGCCAGGCGCATGAGGTTATCGGCAAAACGGTGCTGTACTGCATTCAGAACGACAAGTTCCTGCTGGACCTGAAGCTGGAAGAGTTCCAGCAGTTCTCGCCGCTGTTTGATGACAGCATTTACGAGGTGCTTCAGCCGGAGACGGTGGTGGATGCGCGGAACGTGTACGGAGGGACCGCATCGGTACAGGTTGAGGCCGCGATCGGCCGCGCCGAGGCGACTCTTGCAAAAGCTGCCGAGTGGATTGAGCAGCATTCCTGATAGTTCGGATAACGATAAAAGGCCGTTTCCTTCGGATTTAGTGATCCTGGGAAGCGGCCTTTTGGCGGTTCAAGAGGTCGTGACACCCGATCTGCCCCGCCGCGCGCGCAAATCATGCTCAGGATGGCTGAGATAGGGGCAGCCAGTTCAGCACGTTCTGGATGTACTGATCCCAGAGCCCCCAATCGTGTCCGCCGGGCCCTTCCTCATAGGTCAGCTCCAGCGAGGTTTGGCGGCAGGCTGCCAGAAACGTAAGGTTATTCTGGTAGAGGAAATCCTCGGTGCCGCAGTATTGATACAGCTTCGGCTTAGGCCCCTCGGTGGACTCTAACGATTGAAGCAGCGCCAGCAGATCATCGTCACTGCCGGCTACGGGGCGCTCACCCCAGATGAGCCTCCGATCCTCCTCAATGCCCTCACTCACAAAGTGCCCGGAAATATCGAGCGCGCCAGAGAGGCTGGCGGCGGCCGCGAACAGATCCGGTCTGCGCAGACCCAGCTTGAAGGCACCGTAGCCGCCCATCGACAGGCCGGCGACGAAGGTGTCCTCACGGCGTTCCGACAGCGGAAAGAAGGAGCGGGCAAGTGCCGGCAGCTCCTCACTGATAAACGTCCAGTACTTGCCGCCATACTCCATATCCGTATAGAAGCTGCGGTGCACCTGCGGCATGATCACAGCAAGACCCAAGGAAGCGGCGTAGCGCTCAATGGAGGTGCGGCGAAGCCAGATGGAGTCGTCATCGGATAGTCCATGCAGCAGAAAAAGCACAGGATGGCGCCGGGAAGCAGCCCGGCTCTCCATGCCGATCTGTCCGGTGGTCGTATTTTGAGGAATAATGGCATGCATGGAGGTGCTTAGTCCCAGCGTTTCAGAGAAAAAATGACATTGCATCAGTGCCATATAAACACTCCTTTATGTGCTGTGTTAAGTGATCCTGCTATGATCATAGCATATGCGTATCGAAGGAGGCATCTGGTCTATAAACCTCCTGATATCAGACAGGTTTCTTCTTGCCCCCTGCCAAATCAAGGAATATAATAGGTAGGAATAATAGATCATGAACGGTGCAAATATGAAAGCGCGGTGAAGGGAGCGGAGGCTTGATGAAGAAGGCGTTTCAGAAGGAGCAGGGCTTTAGCCTGCTTGAGGTACTGGCTGCGATCGTCATCTTGTCGATCATCTCTCTGGTACTAACGTCATATTTTACGAATGCGTTATCCTACTCGAAGTCCAACCAGAACCGGACCGTGATGGTCAATCTGGCGAGGAACGCGCTTTTTTATATGGAGAAGCAGAATTTTGCAAGTATTAAGGACTTGCTCCTGCAGGAGCAGCAGAGCGGCTTGGCGCCTTCCATCCAGGGAAGCCGCTGCAGCAGTACGCAGCAATGCGCCTACACCGGTGTGTTCCTGAACCCCGAGGTGCTGCCAGAGGTGCTGAATCCGGTCGTCAATAATATCCAGTATGAGCTGGAAATTATGTATCAGGAAGAGCTGCATGAAGAGATGAAGCAGGGCAAGGTGCCAGGTACCGAGGAAAGTACAGAGGAACGGAAGGTCCAGATGTCTCAGTATCTGCTGCCGCTGCAGGTGAAGGTGACAGGACCGGGTGGACCGAAGGGCAGTATGGTAGAAACCATTGTGGAGGGATACATATCGGATGAGAAAATTCGTTGACCTGTGGCGGCGCCAGCATGGCTTCACCGTCATTGAGCTCATTGCTGCCATTGCTGTATTTTCCCTCGTAGCGGGGCTCATTTCAACCGTCACGATCATGGGCTTCAACCAGTACAACCGGATCTCCCTTGAGAACTCGCTGCGCGAAGAAGGCGACATCATTATGTCGGCTGTCATGACGGAGCTGTACACCTTTGCGCCGGACACGATTGTAGATATTCAGGACCGCAGCGGTATTCTTCTTCAAAAAGGAGAGGGCAGTACTTTACAGCAGCGCCGGATTGAGATCGCAGGCGGGAGCTTGAGCATAGGACAGGTTGATCCCCTGTCGGTAAGTGACGCTGCTAATCCTTACGACATCCAGGCGGACTTAAGCGGCTCGGTCATTGAGGCCACGTCTGCTGACGGGCGGATCTGTGGAACCGAGGCTACTTGTGCCAGCGGGCTGATTAACATCCGCTTGAATCTGAGCCGTACGGTGAAGGGTGATGAAGGCGGATTAGAGCTGGAAAGTAAATTTGGATTTTAGGAGGCCTTGGACATATGTCGGATCCCAAGAAGAAGCCGCTGCTCCGAAACGCAGACATGAGCCGGACAAAGATACCGCAGCAGGGTGATTTGTGCAGCCTGCACAGGGAGATCAAGCTCGCTGATGAGCGCGGCTCGGCTCTGGTGCTGGTCATGTTCATTGCACTGCTGTTCACGCTTCTGGGCGTCACGGTGCTCAGTGCGACCGTTGGGGGTGCCCAGCGGACCGAGACGCGCAAGAATGAGGTTCAGAGCCTCCATCTGGCAGAGAAAACCTTAGAAGAAACGATTGCTTACATGACGGCAGAGCTGGAGGGCATCGTTAAGAACAGTATTAACGAAGCTAAGGGAGATCTGGAGCAGGATATTGATACCTATCTTCAAACCCTGCGGCAGGGCACAGAGCAGCTTCCGGCCAGCACGGAGCTGACTCGTGCCGACGGGCGGATTCTGGATATTTCCTATGAACGGGTCTCTGCGGCGGGTCAGCCGTCCAGCTATGTCGTAAATCTGACGGCAGAGGCGATGGTGAACGGCGTCAAGCGGGAGCTGGTGCAGGAGATCACGTTCGATACTTATCCGGATTTCCTGAAATATACGCTGGGCTCGGAAGGCAATGTTATTCTGAATGGCTCACCGCAGATCCGGGGCAATATTTATGCAGGTAAAGGCCTGTACATTAATGATCAGGCAGAGTATTTGTATCAGTCGTCGCAGTTAAAGAGAATGGCGTCTTCTCCCTTTGAGCTGCAGGGTGAGGCCCATGTTCAATCTCTGGATGGGATGGAATATACCCGCAACGGCCGGACATGGACAGCGGCGGAGCTGGACCGGGAAGGGGTTACCTGGACTGGTGTCATTCCTCTGGATCAGATCCTGATCAAGAATCAGCGGAAGTTCGTACAAATCAATGTTCGGGAATCCTTTATTGATAAAGTGGTGGAGTCGATCGGGGCTCCAGCCGGCGGCGACATTCTCCGGCAAAATGTCCGTGGTCGCCTGAATGGAGGCCTGACAGAGCTGCTTAAGCAGCAGCCGGCATTTTATGATGCCCCGGAGCAGCTTCCGCTTAAGCCGGAAGTGCCGGAGTATCCGGAAGGGTCAGACCCGGACGCCGAAGGACTGAGTGAGGAAGAGGCTCAGCGTATGAGAGAGAGTATAGAGCAATGGAGTACGTACCGGGAGGGCATCCAGCGCTTTACCCGACCAGCGCGTTCACTGGTGTATGAGGGCGATGTGGTCTTCGACGGTGTCGAGCTCACGGGCATTGAAGCCGGAGGTGCAAATGCCTGGTATGTCGTGGACGGCAATGTTAAGATCGATAACTTCAGCGATCAGCCGCTGCGGATTGCTGCCAACATGCTCATTACAGGCAGGTTAGAAATACGCGGCAATGTGGAGCTGGATTCTACCATTTTTGTACTGGGAGCGGCGCAGAACGAGACATCCACCTTGGTGGAAGACGCGTCCATCAGCGGGCTGGGTGTGATTATGTCCGAGGGACCGATCCTTGTGAACCGTCATGACGCGTTTCAGGATACAGTTCGTCCGTTGAACGCGTTCTTCTATACAGATGCTTCGGCGGAGCTGTACGGAGTGGGCTCGATCTTTTCGCTCAAGGGCGGGTTTTTCGCGAAGGGCGACCTCACGGTAAACGCGATCCGGGGACGTGCTACGGCGGGCAGCGGAGATATTGACGTGGATCTATCCAGCGAACTGATCCGCTTCCAGGCCGAGTATGACAGTGAGGTTTATCTGAAGCAAGCCGATGGCCTGCCGCGAGTCAACCAGATTAGCGTAAAGGCAGGTAACTTGAGACTGAAGTAAAGAATAGGTCCGGCTATGCAATCAGGAATGAGATAACAGAAATCGATGCCCCGGGATGCTGGGGCATCGCTTTTTTTTCTGTCAGGTTCCCGGCAGCTTCTCATGGTCATCACAAGCTCAGGCATTCGCAGCGTAATGCTCGCAGCCTGTCCCAAGCATGAAAAGGGCCTTGCCCAGGGTTCATTAAGAATCCTGGGCAAGGCCCTTTGGCTTATGCAGTATGACACGCTGCGATCAGCGCTAGTTACTGCCTAGTAACGATCGCCGCTGACGGTTCCGTTAACCTTTACGGTTCCCGTTGCGGTGAGCGTTCTGCCTTCAAAAGAGTAGGTTACTGTAATCTTGGCGACGCCCTTCTTCTTGCCGGAGACCATACCGTTAGAAGCATCAACGGTGGCCACATCCGGATTGTCACTTTCCCAGCGTAGATAGCCCTGCAGGAGCGTTCTCGGGAAGTCAGCCGGACGAGTACGTAGGTTGCTGTCATACATATTTAGCGTCCCGCCTTGATTCAGGACAGCATCCGTCAAATACAGACCTTCCAGCACCGGTACGATCTTCAGCTGATGAAGTGCGGTCAGATTATCCTGATCCCAGCCGGTGGAAGCTCGAATGGTAATGGCTTCATTCGGTCTGAGGCCTGTGACGGTGACTGTTGAGCCATCTGCGGAAGGCGTCAGTTTGGCGTAGCTGCCGCCGTCACCTTCCAATGTCCACTGGAAGCCGGTCTCGTCGGCGTCATATGGTTCTGTCAGCAGGACGAGGGTAGCCTCAGCACCTACCGGAATACTGGCTGGACCGTTAATATAAATGGCATCCAGGCGCTGTTGAATGGTAACCGTATGCTCGGCCGTCGCCGCTCCCTGCGGGAACCGGTTCGTCAGCACTGTAACCATGATCGTGACCTCGCCCTTTCGGAGAGGGACTACCTCAACCAGGCTTGGATCCTGCGGGTTCGTGACCAGCCGGACCATATCAGACAGGTTCTGCCCGTTCACCGGCTTTACACTCCAGACATAGCCGGTTACCGTCTCATTGGCGGTAACATAGGTTGCTTCCAGCGGGAAGGTCTCCCGGGTAAATGCCGTGTCTGGGCCGGAAATGCTGAGATCGCGGTTAATTACGCGAATCTCTACCGCCTTCCGGATGCCGCTTCCGTCAGTGGCTGCCGCTGTAACTCTTGCGGTGCCTGCCTTCAGGCCGGTCACCAGACCCTCGCTGTTCACAGTAACAATGTCCGTGCGGTTGGAGGACCAGGTCAGCTGCTTCTGGTCGGCATCCTCCGGCAGTACTACCGGCGTCAGCTTATGCTCTGTACCGCTCAGGATGGTTGTACCCTCCATCTGAATCGCGGTCACCTTCACGACAGCCCGGAAGATCAGCTCCGGGAACACCGTGGATACTCTTGGCCGCGGAGCAGCCGGGTCCTCCTTCGGAGGATTCGACGGGCTGGCGCCAGGGTCGGACAGTACGCCTTCAAACGGCCGAAGATGAATATGGTGTCCGCTTCCGTCGGTCATAGACCGGACAACGACTGTGCCAAATACATTCCCATGCAGCTTGTAATCTGCAAGCGGAGCCAGAATCGAGCCTTTGACACTGATTGAAGAAGTATTCAGCGATACGGCGTCCGGGAAATGGAACAGAACATGTCCTTCGCCCACGCCTTTAAGCTCCAGGCCCCCGCTCATCTTCGCGGAGGTGCCCGTGACATTGATTAAGACCGTAGAGCCGGCAGGCGCGTCGATCACCAGGTTATGGGAGCGCTCCAGCTCCTGTGCCGTCAGGGTGAAAACATTCAAATCACTCCGGGTTCCTGTAAGGTTGATACTACAGGTCGGGTTGTTCCAGCATTGAATGACCGGCGCTGCCGTAGGTGTTAGAGCCGCTGCTGCTTGCGATATACGCTGTACAGCTTGTGTAGCTGCTTCAAAATCCACAGGCTGGTCCTGAACCAGCTTCGGCTTTAAATACTCCGGAACCGTGGCGGTACCGCCATAAGCTCCTTTACCATTATGAATCGTGCCCCCGTTCAGCGTCATATTCCCGCCGGCAATGAGGGTATAACGATTGGCAGAATTATTGCCCAGCTGATCCCCTACGGAGAAATTGTTCAGGTTCATATCGCCGCCAGCGGCAATCCGGCCTTCATTCGAAAATCCGGAGCTTGTAATCCATACATTCTCCAGCGCGAACACGGTATAATCCTTACCAATGCCTAGCGCTGATCGCGGAGCGGGGTCCTCCTCAAAGGGCTGAGGAGCCTCTTCCGGCTGCTCCTTCAGAGAATCTGGAAGATGAATGTCCTCGTAATCAATCCGCGAATTGTTGAGCAGATAAATGCCTTTGACGGTCGGGCGCATGCTCAGGTCAAACACAATCTGCTGCCGTTCCAGAGGCTCATACGATTTCACTCCATTGCTTTCCTTCAGCTCATATACAATGTCACCGAGCGCATACTTCACCGTGTATCCGGCAGACAGGCTTCCGCTGGACTCTGCACCTGCCGGAAGCTGAATGATGTCCAGACCTGGCGGGAACTGCTCTTCGTATCGGATGTCAGAGATGATGAGCTGCTGCTTGCCCTGCTCGTTAAGCTCAATGTCCATGTAAGGAATCGGCTTAGGCGTAATGGTATATGTGATGCCGACTTCTTCACCCCGGCGGACCTCATTGTTGATCACATTGGAGGAGAGGGTGCGTGACGTTTCCAGATTGATGCTGACCTTCTCGATCTGCACCTCAATGATCTTGGTCGTCATGGCGCCCTGCTTGTCCCATGCGGAGATTTCAATCTCCAGCTTGCCGCCCTCTGGCAGTGGATTCTTGATGCTGTGAGTGAAGGTCTTGCCTGACTGAATTTGCTGATTATCTACCTTCAGCGAGTCCAGCGGCTGGCCATTGCCTTTAAAAGTAATGGCTGTAGTCAGGTCCTTGTCCTTCCAGTCCCAGTCATCCACGGTGTAGCTAATGACAAGATCCTGCAAGTATGACGGCTTGGTGCTCTGGTGCTCCGGCGTCAGCACTGTAATCTCAGGGGCATGGTTGGAACCGGTAAAGGCCCGGTACATCGTATTGACGAACAGCCGCTGCTCCCAGTCCGGGAAGGTCTGCACGTGACCGGTACCGGAGTAAGTGACATTGCCCTTGGAATAGGTGTAGTAATGGTTCCAGCTGTCGTTCACGTCCCGCTGGCTTCCTGAAATGTTATACCACGGAATGACGCTCTCATCATTCAGGTCCAAAGTGAAGTACTGGTTGTGCGTCGTAGCAATTTCCAGCACCTTTTTGCCGCCGGAGGAATCACTCAGGTCAAAAGGATACTGCGTCAGCAGTCCTTCGTTGACCGGCACAACGACTTTGGACGTGTTGGGTGCGCTAAGACCGAGATTCGTTTCGGGCTCGATCTGTCCGGTGATCGCTTGAAAACGGTTCGTCCACTCACTTTGCGTCTTGCTGCGGTAGATCGTATCATGCGTAAACATCGCACTCTGCTTCGTCTTCGTAATAAACTCCTCAACGCCCTGTGCCGCTTCCGCGCTGATCGGGGCGACCGTGTTATACACATCGGCAAAGCCGAAAATCAGCATGTCATATGTTCCGTTCAGGCCATAGCTGCCGTTCTCCTTGCGCTTGTTCTTCACATAATCGTTGAACTGGTTGATACTCTTAACCTCAACGTTCAGCTCATAGTCTGTGCCGGACAGGTAGCTTTGCTTCATCACGGCTGATTTCTTGAGGCTGCTCTTGTCGGTATTCGGCATGACCTGCAAAATGCTAACGACCGTCTTTTTGCCGCGATACCGGATCGTGCCGGTCTCATAATCCTTCAGCTGATTCGGATTGAGCCGATCGACGATTTCCAGCTTCCAATACAGCAGTCCGGAGTAGGTCTTCGGCAGCTTGTACCGGATTTCGCCTCCCGTGCCCTGGGTTAGGCTCGTGGTAGCGACAATCTGCTCCTTGTCCATCTTGGTCGATTTATCCACCGTCATGTAGAGATTGGCCGTAACCGGTCTGGTTTTGAAATCGCTGATGTTCGGGGCCTGGATCTGAAATACCAGCTCATCGCCGGTGTTGTACACATGGGCTGGATTGACTTCGTAATCGATCAGACTGCCCTTGTTGGCTAATGCCAGCTGTGGGCGCTGCTTCATCCCCGCAATATAGGGGGAGTTGCCGGTCTTAAGTTCTGCAGCAAAGTCGGTGAGCTGCGTGCTGTTCAGAAACACGACATTCGGCTTCGGGCTCTCGCTGCGGTAGGTATTGAAATACTGATACAGGTTTCCGCGCTCATTCACCTTTTGTCTGTCGAACGGATCGGTAGAGAAGAAGACATACAGTCCCTTCTGGATGTACAAGTCTACGATCTGCTGCGCCTTCAGTGGCGTGATGTCATTCATCACCGTCGTCGTGTTGTGGTTCCTACCGTTGACCGGGAGGGTGCTGTAGAGGCCTTTACCGATGTAAATAGCATCGTACTTGCCATCGAGATCCTCACGGAGAGACACAAATCGCTTCATGCTCATCGTATCGACCTGGATACTTCCGTTCTTGTTCAGTTTTAGGTCTGAGGTCCCAGTATCTGTGATTTCCAGCAGAGAAATCGTGTAGCCGTCACTGTTGGCATTGGCTTTGCTGGTAAAGTCCCGAATCAGCACCATGACCAGCAATGCGAGAATGAACAGACCGGCTGCGTAAAATCCTTGTTTGACGGTGAGTCTCATGCTCTGGATCGCCCCTTAAATGAATAAAATAAATAGGTATGTCAGACTATGAAAATATGAAAAATCTTACATGGATGCACTAACATATCATTGTAAAATATACCAAGGTGTGATATATATCATTTTAGGTCAAAACACATATGTATTCAATACGAAAACGTGAAATATTTGCCAGTCTTAATAACTAGATTCATTAGATCTTCTAAATAATGTGAAACCTGGTTTAGGGCTGGCGAAGCAAGAGCATTTTGTCGATCAAACGTAGATTCCAAAGACAGAAATTCCGGATCAAACCTGGGATGGAGTGATAAGATGGCCATTGTAAAAAAACGGCTCGGTGACCTGCTGGTGGAGAACGGCGTCATTTCCGAGGAACAGCTGCAGGAAGCGCTTCTGGAGCAACGCCAGAGCAAGAAGCGGCTCGGTGACCTGCTGATCACTCAAGGATACATCACAGAGCAGCAGCTGATTGAGGTGCTGGAATTCCAGCTGGGCATTCCCCACGTGAACCTTTTTAAATTCAATATTGACTCGCATATTACGCAAATTATTCCCGAGAGTCTGGCCAAGCGCCATCAGGTGCTTCCTTTTGCAAAAGAAGGCGGCAAGCTAATGGTGGCGATGGCAGACCCGCTTGATTATTTTGCCATTGAGGATTTGCGGATGACGACCGGCTTCCGGATCGAGCCTGCAATTTCTTCCCGGGATGAGCTGCAGCGCGCGATTGCAAGGCATTACGGCCTGAGAGATTCCATGAGCCAGATGATGGTTGAGATGCCAAGTGAGGATGAGTTCGAGGAGACCGAGATTACGGATGAGACCTCCCCGATCGTCCGGCTGGTCAATCAGATGATTCAGCAGGCTGTGCAGCTTCGCGCTTCCGATATTCATGTTGATCCCGGCGAGAACAATCTTTCCATCCGCTATCGTATTGACGGCACGCTGAAGACGGAGCGGATGATTCCGAAGCAGATGCAGGGCTTTATCACAGCCAGACTGAAGATTATGGCGCGACTGAACATTGCCGAGCGGCGGCTTCCGCAGGATGGACGGATCAAAATGCAGTTCGATTACCGCATGATTGATATCCGCGTGTCCACCCTGCCGACCATGCACGGGGAGAAAATCGTACTCCGGCTGCTGGATCTGACGACCGGCGTACAGCCGCTGGAGCGTCTGGGCTTTAGTGAGCACAATCTGAAGGCGTTCCGCAGCATGATCGAACGGCCATATGGTATTTTGCTCATTACAGGACCGACGGGAAGCGGCAAGACGACAACGCTGTATTCAGCCTTGCACCATCTGAATGACGAAGATGTGAATATTATTACGGTAGAGGATCCGGTGGAATATCAGCTGGAAGGCATCAATCAGGTCCATGTGAGTCCTGGCATCGGGCTGACCTTTGCGGCCGGCCTGCGCTCGATTCTCCGGCAGGATCCCAATATTGTCATGGTAGGGGAGATTCGGGACAGCGAAACCGCGGAAATGGCCGTACGTGCTTCATTGACCGGCCACCTTGTGCTATCGACACTACATACGAATGATGCGATCAGCACCGTTGTGCGGCTGCGGGATATGGGAATTGAGCCTTTTCTGATCGCTTCCTCCCTGCTAGGAGTTGTGGCCCAGCGTCTCGTCCGCAAAATTTGTACCGAGTGCAAGACCAGCTACTCCCCGCCGGAGCAGGAGCTGATCCTGTTAAAACGATATGGTGTTCATGTCGATACATTATATAGAGGAAACGGCTGCGGCTATTGCAACAATACCGGCTACCGGGGCCGGATTGCGATTCATGAGATTATGTCTGTCGATGACCGGCTTGCCGAGCTGATCGCCAGCTCCGCGACGATTGAGGAGATGCGTCAGGCGGCCCGCGCCAACGGACTGGTTCACTTAATGAAGGATGGCATCATGAAGGTGGCGGATGGAATCACCACGATGCAGGAGGTCATGCGGGAATCCGTTTCACACTAGCTGGGGAGGCGCTTATGGAAGAAATAACATCCACATTCCGGAACATACGCCTGCTGCTGGAGCATACGTTCCAGGCGGGAGCCTCGGACCTTCATGTGTCTGTGCAGTCTCCGCCCATGCTGAGAGTGGACGGCGCGCTGCGGCCGATTGGCGGACCGCCGGTCGGCATTCAGGAAGCCGAGGATATGGCGCAGGAGCTGTTAGGAAGCGGCCGCTATGCCGAGTTTGATGACAGAGGCGATTATGATTTCGCGTATGCGCTGAATCCAGAGGTTCGCTTCCGGGTCAATATTTACCGCCAGCGGGGAAGGGTCAGCATTGCTGCCCGCGCAATTCCGGTAGAGGTTCCGACGCTCGGACAGCTGGGCTTGCCGTCCTTGCTGTCAACGCTCGCCGGCCGCCCTCAGGGTCTGGTCCTGGTAACGGGTCCAACGGGGAGCGGGAAGTCGTCCACCCTGGCAGCGATGATCCAGCAGCTGAACCAGAGTGAGCGCAAGCATATCGTTACGCTGGAGGACCCCATTGAATATCTTCACGGACATGGCAGCTGCCTGATTGATCAGCGGGAGATCGGAAGTGACACGCGCAGCTTCGCGACAGGTCTTCGGGCCGCGCTGCGGCAGGATCCCGATGTGATTCTGGTCGGTGAAATGCGCGATCCCGAAACCATTGCCGCGGCCGTCACGGCGGCTGAAACCGGACATCTTGTGCTGTCAACGCTGCATACGAGCGATGCGCCGGGTACGATCGAGCGGATTATTGATGTGTTTCCGGCGGAGCAGCAGAACCAGATTCGCTCCCAGCTGGCCTCGGTGCTGGCGGGAGTCATTAGTCAGCGGCTGTTTCCGAAAGCCGAGGGCCGGGGAAGAGTGTGTGCAACAGAGATTCTGATCAATACGCCGGCGGTGGCCAACCTGATTCGCAGTGATAAATGTCACCAGATTCGGAACACGATGCAGACCGGAAGGGCTCTGGGCATGCACACCCTGGACATGTCGATTCAAGATTACTTAAGAAGCGGGCAGATTCATCCTGCCGCTGCAAAAGCTTATCTCACGGAGGTGACCAGCTGATGCAGCAATTTGAGTATCAGGTCAAGACAGGTAACGGACGGATGCTGAAGGGCAAGCTGAGCGCAGCGGACAAGCCGTCTGCCATGGAGGAGCTGAGAAGACGGGGGCTGACGGTGTTTTCCCTGGTGGAGACCCGGCAAAGCATTCTCTCCATGGAGATTTACATCGGCAACCCCGTCAAAACCGTTCATTTTATTATTTATTGCCGTCAGTTTGCTACCCTGATCCGGGCCGGTGTATCCATCGTGGATGCTACCCGGATTCTGGCGGAGCAGACGGACAGCAAGCCGCTGCGAAAAGCGCTGATGGATGTCGGCACCAGCCTGCTTCGCGGCGTGGCCTTCTCCCAGGCGGTGCAGGAGCACCGGAAGGTATTTCCGGGGCTGTTTATCAGCATGATCCGGGCGGGAGAGGAATCCGGTGATCTGGAGGGAACGCTGGATCGGCTGGCGCTGTATTACGAGAAGCAGCATGCCACTACAGAGAAGATCAAGTCGGCGCTGACGTATCCCATTACGGTAGGTCTCATGGCGATTGCCGCCGTGGTGTATCTCCTGTGGGCCATCGTGCCGCAGTTTGTGACCATGTTCGAGTCGATGAATGCGGAGCTGCCGGCCGTAACCAAGGTCGTGCTGGCGCTGAGCGAAAGCATTCAGAACCGCTGGTATTACTGGATGCTGGGACTATTGCTGCTCATCGTGTTGTACCAGGTGTTTAAGCGGACTGAGCGCGGGGCGTACCTGCTTGATTACGCCAAGCTCAAAATGCCGATCTTCGGCAAGCTGAACCAAAAAGGCTCCATCGCGCAGTTTACCCGGACCTTTGCGTCGCTTTATGCCAGCTCGGTGCCGGTTCTGCAGTCTCTCTCCATCGTTGAGGAGGTTGCCGGAAACCGCGTCATCGGCGCAGCGATCCGCAGCGCGGGAGACTCCCTGCGCCAGGGCAAGCCGCTCTCCGAGCCGCTCAAAAAGGCCTGGGTATTCCCGCCGCTCGTCACCCAAATGATTGCGATCGGCGAAGAAACCGGAGCCCTCGACCAGATGCTCTCTAAAATCGCCGATTTCTACGAAATGGACGTCGAGAACACCGTCGACCGCCTGAAATCCCTACTGGAGCCGCTGCTCATCGCTTTTCTGGCCGGGATCGTCGGCCTCATCGTAGCAGCCATCATGCTCCCGATGTTCAGCATGTACGGTAATTTGTAGCGAAACAGGTGTGGCTACTCTGAGGCTGTGTAACCGGTAAGCGGTTGTGAAGGCGGGCTGTGTTGAGTTCTTATGAGAAGCAGCTACTAGACTCACATGTAAGGCATCTCGTACACAGCAGTGCGCATCTATCTGTGCTAGATATGCCTGCTCGGCCTCGCGCCCGTGTGAAGCATTAAAGCACAACACGGATTCCAGCGTTACCCTTGTTTTCGTTCACTAGCGTTTCACTAACCACGTATATCAGATTTATTTTCATGATATAAAACGAACCATTCTTAGGAGGAATGTAACATGTTAACCAAAGCACTCAAAGCAAGACAAGCTCGCCTGCAAGGCGAAAAAGGCTTCACCCTGATCGAGCTCCTCGCCGTTATCGTCATCCTGGGCATCATCGCCGTTATCGCCATTCCGCTCATCGGCAACATCATCGACAACTCCAAGGAAGACTCCGACGTAGCCACCGCGCGCCAGCTGTATGACGCAGCACGGTTGTATGTGATTGGTGAGAAGGCGGGGGATTTCGCAAACAACCTAGAAGTGTCTCTTGCTAATTTGAAGAGTGAAAATTATGTTGATGACAATATTGCTTTGCCTAGTACTAAAAAGCTTATTACCGATGCTAAAGTTACATTTGATGCTGATGGACAACTTCAAAGTGTCTCTATTACTCCTGCACCACAAGGAAGCGCTGCTGGAACATATACTGCCGATGAAGTGCTTCAAGTAGATTCTACAACTACAGCACCAGCTACTCCATAAATTAAAGATTTAGCAACCAAGTCCGACGAAGCTAATCCAAGCGAAGGTAGCCCTACCCCCACCCCCAACCTAATGGGGTGGGCGGCTTGCTGGGCACACCCAGCGGAGGGGGCGGAATCGCACTGGAGAAACGAAGTGTCCGCCTTTATCTTTGGATTTCACCATCTACAAGTTCTATCAGGAAATCCAAAGATAACAGCGGTCGTAAGAGCGATCCGCACACGGAGCGGCCACCAGCGGCGGAGGCCATCGGCACACGAAGCGGCACCAGCGGTCAAATACCATCGGCGCGAGGCAATCACCAGCGCCGCAGGCTCCAGCGACAGCAATCATCAACGACTAGCACTCTAGCTTAAGTTTTCAAGGTATGCCCTGAGCAGACATGTGCATGTCAGATTGCCATTGCCTCAGATCCTCAGCACAGATCAGCCGCCGCTTGCGCGCTAACGGTTGCCACAAGCGCTAAACCTTTCATATTTAGCTAGCATCTATTCTAACGGTTGCCACAAGAGTTATTTCAGACATTTCAGCAATAATCGGCGCTAATTCACAATATAAGTGTTGTCACAACCGTTAGAATTATCTTACCTGTCATTCGGCACAATTAGGCACTTTAGCAACCGTTAGAAGTAGTTAGAGTCCGATAATTTAGGCAGAAGTAAACAAAGGTAAGTTGAGGCAAGCAAAAGTAAGCAGAGGCAAGCGGAAGTTAGTAGAGGTAAGTAGAACTTAGTAGAAGTAAGCAAGAGTAGTAGAAGTAAACGAAAGTTTGTAGAAGTGTGTAAAGTAGGTAGAAGTATACAGAGTAAATAATAGTGTACATTGTTAGTAAAAGTACACAGTTCAAGCAAAGTAAGTAAAAATATCCACACAGATCAGGCAGCAATGAGTAGATATATGCAGATCAAGCAGTGGTATCTATATGAAGTAATAGTAAGCATAAGTAAGTAAGACCAAGTAGACTAAGTAAACGCAGGTAAAGTCCGTCAGAGGTAGACCGTCAGAAATATTCCGTCAGAGGTAGATAGATGAAGTAAAGGCAGATACAAGCCTGCTACCTCAAGCATCAAAGTCACGGTGTCTAGCTAGATGCTTGACTTGTCCCTGTCTGCCGAAGCTAATCCAAGCGAAGGCGGCCCTACCCCCACCCCCCAACCTAATGGGGTGGGCGGCTTGCTGGGCATACCCAGCGGAGGGGGCGGAATCGCACTGGAGAAACGAAGTGTCCGCCTTTATCTTTGGATTTCACCATCTACAAGTTCTATCAGGAAATCCAAAGATAACAGCGGTCGGAAGAGCGATCCGCACACGAAGCGGCCACCAGCGGCCGGAGGCGATCGGCACACGAAGCGGCCCCCAGCGGCCGAAGGCCCTCAGCGCCAAGCAACCCTGCGCCGCAGGCCACCAGCGCCTTAACAACAGCGCCAATATCACCAGCGCCAAAACCAAAGCAACCGCCCACACCATACCAAACCAAGGAGCATCCCAACCCATGCCCACCCTGATCATTACATACCTGTTCCTGCTGGGCCTGGCCCTGGGTTCGTTCTACAATGTCGTTGCCCTGCGGGTTCCTGCCGGGCAATCTGTCATTCATCCCCCTTCGCGGTGCGGGAGCTGCGGAACAAGGCTGCGTACACGGGACCTGATTCCCGTGTTCAGCTGGCTGCTGGCCAAAGGGCGTTGCCGACACTGCGGAGTACCGGTATCCTGGCTATACCCACTGGGAGAAGCTGCGACAGGACTGTTATTTGTGTGGACATACCTGCGGTTTGGTTTAAGTGGTGAAGGGATGCTGGGACTGCTGCTGGCAAGCCTTGCGGTTATCGTGACGATCTCGGATTTGCACAGCATGCTGGTACCGAACAAGGTGCTATTAGCATTCCTGCCGCTGCTCGCGGCGATGACCTTCAGCGTAACGGATCAGCCATGGTGGAGCCACGTTCTGGGGGCGGTGGCCGGCGGCGGTATTCTTCTGGTGCTGGTACTGCTGGGCGGCATGGGGATGGGCGACGCCAAGCTGTTCGCATTGTTTGGCGGAGTGATTGGATTTCCCGGTGTGATATTGGCTTTTTTGGCAGCATGCCTGCTGGGGACGCTCATCGGAGGTGGATTACGGCTGGCCGGCAGCATCGGGCGCAGGCAGCCCATCCCCTTCGCACCTTGTCTTGCAGCAGGAACACTGCTGACATGGGGCTACGGCTCACAGATCATTAGCGGGTATCTCTCGCTCATCGGTTAGGAGGAACAAACGCATGCTCGGTATTTCTCAAAAAGCGGCCGGACTGTCCATTGAACAATCCGGCATTCGTTATGTCCGGCTGAAGACGAAGACCTGGGAAATGGACAAAACATTTTTTCTGCCGCTGCCTTCGGGTGTGATTGCAGAGAATCAGATTACAGACCGCTCGGCGCTGCTAAACCAGCTAAAAGGGCTCGTCAAGCAGGAACGGCTCAAAGGAAGCGAGGTTTCGCTTTCCGTACCGCCTTCTCAGCTCATTATCCGCAAAATGTCCATCCCCAGCACGAATCCGCGTCAGGTCGAGCAGCTGGTAAAGCTGGAAGTGGAAACCGGGCTGCATCTGCCTTTTGAAACCCCGGTGTACGATTACATCGAGACGGCCAAGGATGAGAACCAGACCCATATCCTCGTTTTTGCTGCCCCACGCCAGACCATGAGCGATTTTGTTCAAGTGGTGGAGGAGGCAGGTCTGCGTGTATCGGGACTTGAAATGTCGGGTGTCGCCCTGGCAAGAGCCGTCACTGCCGGCTTCGGTGAGGAATTTCAGGAAACGATGCTTGTTCATTTGGAAAAAGGTCAGCTTGACGTGTATATGTACCATCGTGGAAATCCGGTGTTTATGAGAGCCCTGAATCTGCAGGATCTCTCATCGGACGAGGCTTGGCTCGAAAGTGCGGCCGCCTCGGCGGGTCAAGCACCAGGGCAGCCGTCGCTGTCTCCACTGCAGCTTTCTGAAATCACAGCAGAAATCTCCAGAATGCTGAACTTCTATCAGTACAGCCTTCATGATGGATCAGCAAGAGTTCAGGAGATTTTGATTACAGGCCCTGACCGAACCAGAATGCAGCTGAATACAGAGCTTGCCCGGTCTTTGCCGGAGCTGCAGATCCGGGAGCTTGATTTCTCGGCAGTCCAGCAGCCTGTCACGGGCAGCAAGGAGCATAATGCTTTCCGGATTGCGGTGGGCACTGCGCTTCGCCGTGCAGATGGCGGTCAGATGGATCTGCTTCCCCGGGAGGACCGGGAAGCCATGCTGTTTCCGTTCCTGGCCATTTCCCTCATGGGATTGTGGGTGCTGGGGCTGGCGGCTACGGTTACGTTTTTTGTGCTGAATCAAGGGGAAATCCGGGATCAAGAGAACCGGCTGGAAGCCTTGAGAGACCAGAGAGCGGCAGCAGAGCAGGAGCTGCTTGCCCTGCAGCAAAGCGGCCTGAGCCAGAATGGACGCCTGGAGGTGCTGGAGGGCATTGCGGAGCATCGGGAAAGTCCGGTCGTAATCCTGACGGAGCTGATTCGGGTGCTGCCGGAAGGTGCAATTCTCAAAAGTACCGGATATACCTACCGTTCGGAGATGGATATGACGGTGTACCTGACCAAAATGGAGGATGCCTCAGCCTATCTGTTAAATCTGCGGCGCCTGCCGTTTACAGAGAGTGCTATGATTACAAGGCTTTCTGAAGGCATTGCAGACAGCTCCGTTGTAGTCGGTGGACAAACCTACTATACAGCCGGATACCGCGTCCAGCTGGCGCCGGGCACGGTTAACACGCTAACCCCGGCAGAAGGGAGTGATGCAGGTGGAACTGCTGAATAAATACCGCTCACCGGTTGTGATGGGAGTGCTGCTGCTTTTTGTCGTGCTGCTGGGCTTCTATTTGCTGGGCTTACAGCCGACAATTGACACGATGGAGGAGCAGGAAGCTGAAATCGCCCGGGTATCTGATGAAAAAGCGCTCCTCCAGCGGAAAGTAGACGAGCTGAAGGGCGCTGCCGACAGCCAGGATCAGGAGCTGTTAAGCTCCTATGATGCTTTGCCGGAAGGGGACGAAGCCGATCAGCTGGTATTGCAGCTAAGAACCGCCGGCATCCGTTCCAGCGCCCGCCTCAAAAGCATCGAATTTAATCTTACCGGCACCAACGGGCTCCAGCTCGTGCTGGGAGGGAATGAAGGGGCCTATCCCTTCATTAAAGAAGTCAGCATGAATGCTGAGGTAGAGGGCACGCGTGCTCAGATTATCGCCTGGATGGACCAGCTGGAGAAGATGCCAAGAATTATCAAAGTGGACTCCTTCAGCCTGCAGCGCCGCAGCGGTCCGTCCGAGCTGCCGGAGAATGCCCTCCTGACCGCCAATGTTGTCTTCACAGCGTACTATGAATCCAGCCAGCGGGCAGCGACTGTGACTCCTTAACCAGGAACGAATGCGAAAAACCGAACTCAATGCGCCGCTATGGCGTGTCCAGAGCAAACGAGTGTGAAAAACCGAACTCAATGCGCCGCTATGGCGTGTCCAGAGCAAACGAGTGTGAAAAACCGAACTCAATGCGCCGCCGTGGCGGATCCAGAGCCAACGAATGCGAAAAACTGAACTCGATGCGCCGCCGTGGCGTGTCCAGAGTGAACGAGTGCGAAAAACCGAACTCGATGCGCCGCCGTGGCGGATCCAGAGCAAACGAATGCGAAAAACAAGAGCGTTTCCCGCGGGAAACGCTCTTGTTTAGGTTAAATGGCTGGCAGCGAGCCGCTCAAACCACAAACCACAAACCACAAACTACGGACTGCTCACTCCATCCTCCACCACGGGAGCCTTAAGCTGTCCCTGCGTTCCCGGAATTTCGCCGTGGGACGGGTTCATGCCGATGAGGCTGCTTTGGCCTTTGTAGACGTCCCGGGAGAGACGCTCGCGTTCTACTATTTTTCCGTTGACCTGCTTGCTGCGATAGGTCTCTACTACATAGCCAGGCTTTCCCGGCTGGAGAAGCTTTTGCTGTCCGGGAGGCAGGGAGGAATCCCGAACATAGGAGCGCGGGGCCGGAATCTGCTCCACTAGCTTTGTGTCCAGCGAGTATACAATATTGTCCGGAAATGTCCCGAACAATTTCACGGTCAGCACCTTGTCCACGACCTGGGCCTGAAGCAGAAGGTGCTTGCCGGTGCTATTGCGGAACCGGAAGTTAATATAGCCTTCGGCGTAGGTCGCGTCGAGGCCTTTGGGAAGATAGTTGACCGGCAGCGAGTGGTTGCGCCGTTCCACCACTTCGAGGCCCGTTAAGAGCACGGCATTGTAGATGGTGCTGGACACCTGACAGATCCCGCCGCCGACGCCCGGCACCAGCTTGCCGCTGATGATAACCGGTGCTTCCCGAAAGCCGTGCTGCTTGCGGGCCTGAGCTACCACCTTCGCATAGTCAAACACTTCACCCGGCTTCAGGATCATCCCGTCCACGGCCGCCGCCGCTGCTGTAATATTATGCACCCGGCCTGGTCCGCTGGCACCGAGGGAGGTGGAGAACTGGATGATTTTGCGTTGGATGCCCTCCGCCCGCAGCGAAGCCACCGTCACCTCAGGGCTTTGCAGCTGCAGAGGCAGCTCTATCGAGAGCGGCCCACCAGCATCGAGCATTGCGAAGTCACGGGGCAGCGCCGCAGCAAAAGAGGCCTCCAGCAGCGGCCATTGAATCCGGAGCACGGACTGCTCCGGAATGTAGCGTACCTCGTCGCCGGTAATCGTTCGGACAGCATTAACAGGCTTTCCGAACTGCTCCTGCTCCCACGACTCGTTCAGCCGCTGCTTCAGCAGCTCCAGATCCTGATGCACCTCCAGACTGTAGGCCTGCGCAAAAGTATAGCGGCTAAAGGCCCGCTCCCACAGCGTGCCCTCCTGCAGCTGCGACACCGCAGCTTTAAAAGCCTCGGCCCGGTATGTTACGCCGGCATCTCCAAGCGTCAGCTTTTCCTCGCCGGACCGGGGCCATCCCGTCAAGGACAACGGCAGCTGCTCCAGCGCCGCAAGGCGCCGCTCCAGCTCATTCAGCACGTCCCCGTCCGGCTGGCCGCCAACGCTCCAGCCGGAAAGCGTCGTGCCGGCAGGCAGCCGGGGAGTGTTCACGTAGATGGAGAGAGCTCCGTATATCAAACAGCCGGCCAGCAGGAGGCTGAGAGACGCGATGATCATGACGTGTATTTTTTTCATCCCCAAAAACTCCCTTTCCCTTCGTGTAACAAAAAAGCTTAGGCATGTCTTCATGTATATGTCACAAAGCCCCCAAACTTTCGGGTACTCAAAAGGTAACAAATTTGTTACAATGGTTTTGGGCATTGAGGAATTTTCATGCATTTTAGAGGAATTCCGAGGACGGTGTCGAAATGATAAAGGCTGATATTGGAATTAGGAAGTGATGAATTGATTGAAATGCAGGATGTGTGGAAGACCTACCCGAGCGGAGCCCATGCGCTGCAAGGTGTCTCGGTAAAGATTGACCGCAATGAGTTTGTGTACATCGTCGGACCGTCCGGCGCAGGTAAATCGACATTCATGAAATTGATTTATAGAGAAGAAGTGCCCACGAAAGGGCAAATTTCCGTAAACGGCTTTAACATCGGCAAGCTGAAGCAGCGCAAGATTCCCTATGTGCGCCGCAACATCGGCGTCGTGTTCCAGGACTTCAGGCTGCTGCCGCAGCTGACCGCCTATGAGAATGTGGCTTTTGCCATGGAGGTTATTGAAACGCCGACCAAGCAGATGAAGAAGCGGGTGATGGAGGTGCTGGACCTCGTCGGTTTGAAGGAGAAGGCGAACCGGCAGCCGGCGCATTTGTCCGGGGGCGAGCAGCAGCGCATTGCGATCGCAAGAGCCATCGTGAACAACCCCGCGGTCATTGTGGCGGATGAGCCTACAGGCAACCTCGACCCGGAAACGTCCTGGGGCATTATGCAGCTCCTGGACGAGATTAATTTTCGGGGAACGACGATCGTGATGGCAACGCACAACAAGGATATCGTGAACAAGATGCGCAAGCGCGTGATCGCCATTGAGCGGGGACAGATTGTAAGGGATCAGCTTCGAGGGGAGTATGGATATGACTTTTAGAACCTTTCTCCGGCATTTGCGGGAAGGGGCCAAGAGTGTATTCCGGAACGGCTGGATGTCGGTAGCTTCCATTGTTTCGATCATTGTGTCCCTGTTTATCCTGGGTGTATTTATCCTGCTGGTGCTGAATGTCAACGCGCTGGCCGACGAAGCTGACAGTAACGTACAGGTCAGTGCCTATCTGAATTTGAATGTGAGTCAAGAGCAGCGGGAGCGGCTGCAGAAGGAAATCCAGATCATGCCCGAGGTGAAGGAGCTTCGCTTCGTTTCGAAGGAAGAAGGCATGCAGGAGCTCGTGGAGGGCTTTGGAGAAGAAGGCATGGACCTGCTGGAGGGCTTTACGGATGGGGATAACAACCCGCTGCCCGATTCCTTTGTCATTGATGTTGTAGAGCCTACTACTGTGCCGCTGGTGGCGGACAAGATTCTGGCCTTGAATGAAACCTACGCGGAGAAGCCGATCATGCGCGTCAAATACGGCGAGGGCATGGTGGAGAAGCTGTTTGAAATTACGAAATACGTTCGCAATATCGGGTTTATTTTTGTAGCGGGGCTGGCCTTGATGTCTATTTTCCTGATTTCGAACACGATTCGGGTCACGATTCTCGCCCGGCGCCGGGAGATTGGCATCATGAAGCTCGTAGGAGCGACGAATACGTTCATCCGCTGGCCGTTTTTTGTGGAAGGTGCGCTGATTGGCATGATCGGCTCGCTGATCACCGTCGGCCTGCTGTACCTGGGGTACAGCCAGCTGCGATCCGCGATGATGGGTGACATTACGTTGTCGCGGAGTCTGATTCCTCTGGAGGAAATCGGGTATCTGCTGGGAGGTGCGCTCGTGCTTCTCGGGATGCTGATTGGTATTTTTGGCAGCACGATGTCCATCCGAAAGTCACTGAAGGTATAAGCTTGTCACCTGGAGGAAGGCAGCGCCTTCTTCAGTATGTATACATCTCATAACTAACGCACCAGAAGCTATAATGCTGAACTGCTGAACATGTAGACGCACCAATAATCGCAGAACTCATACAAATCTCAATTTTCGAAAAGGATGGGGAGTGCACGTTGAAAAAGATTGCTGCCGGATTAGCCGCTTTACTGCTTGCTGCTGTCGTATTCCAGCCCTCTGCCGGATTAGCCGAAAGTAAGACCTCTGCCGATGTAGACCGCGAGCTGAAGAGTCTCCAGAAGGAGGTTCAGGACGCCCGGAATCAGAAGAGCAAGGCAGCCGCCGAGAAGGAGGAAGCCCAGCATTATAAAGACAAGACCACCCTGAATCTTCAATATGTTATGGACCAGATTGAGCAGGTCAGCAGCCAGCTGACGAAGATATCCGTACAAATTGACGAGACTGAAACCAGCCTGCGGATCACGGCGGAGGAGCTTCAGGCTGCCCAGGACCGGATCGCGGCGCGCGAGAAGCTGCTGGAGCAGCGCATTCGTCTGATTTATATGGACGGCGAGGTGTCCTATCTGGACGTGCTGCTGTCTTCGACCAGCTTTACCGATTTTCTGAATCGTGCCGATTCCCTGAAGACGATTGTCGATCAGGATCAGGATCTCCTGGTTCAGCACAAGCAGGACAAGCTCTATGTGCTGGACAAGAAGAAGGAATTGGAAGGTCAGTACGCCAAGGCGAAGGATCTGTATGCACAGATGGAGGACCGCAAGAGTGAGCTGGCGGTCAAAGAGAAAGAGAAGCTTGTCCTGATTGCCAAGTATGACCAAGAAATCGAGCTTTCCGAAGAAATCTCGGAAGAGCAGGATATGCTGCTGGTACAGCTCGCCACCAAGCGCTCTCAGCTTCAGCAGGAGCGCGACAAGCTGGCGGCGGAGGAAGCGGCCCGCCGTGCCGCAGCCGCCAAGGCTGCAGCTGAGAAACGGGCACGGGAGATCGCCGCCGCCGAGGCGCGGGCTAAGGAGCAGGCGGCTGCGAAGGCTGCAGCCGCGAAGAAATCAGCTGCGGCTACCTCGCTGGGCAGCAGCCGGGCTGCGGCTAGCGGGAACGGTGGACCGTTCGCGATGCCGGTATCCGGGGCGTACATTTCGTCCGATTACGGTATCCGGACCCATCCGGTAACCGGGGAGCGGGGCACCATGCATACAGGCCAGGATTTTGCCGCTGCAGAGGGCACGGACATCCGCGCGGTAGAGAGTGGGACCGTCATCCTGGCGGAGTGGTGGAGCACGTACGGAAACTGTGTTATTGTCGATCATGGCGGCGGTGTCTGGACGCTCTACGCCCATATTCGCCAGGGCGGCATCAAGGTGTCTGAGGGCCAGCAGGTAAGCCGGGGTCAGAAGATTGCCGAGGTCGGCTCAACCGGCCGCAGTACAGGACCGCATCTTCATTTTGAAGTGAGAGTGAACGGTTCGCCTGTAAATCCAGCCCCTTATCTCTAAGCTGCAACATTGACATTGTTGTTACAGATTAGCCATTGTATAAATATTCCCGAGTAGTCAAACATATATTAGGATGACCGGGACGCTGCAAAGTGGTATGCTCAAATGTACAAGGGCGGTGAGACAGACATGAAAAAAAGATCGGTGTTATTGTTGGTCGTAGTCTCGATGCTCTGCGGTATGGTGCTGACGATGGTGTTCAATCAGCTTCCGGACGCGGCAGGGCCAGACGGCGGCGGCACCGGGCTGCTGGCCAGTATCGGCAAGAAAAGCGATGGCCTGGAGCAGGATGAAGCCGAGAAGCTGGGCACAGCATTAGAGATTATCGAAAGCAACTATTATAAAGATGTAGACCGGGACAAGCTTCTGGACGGTGCCATTAATGGCATGATGGAGGCGCTGGGTGACCCTTATTCCAACTATATGGGGAAGGTCACGGCCGAGCAGTTCTCGGAGAGCATTGAAGGCTCCTTTAGCGGCATTGGCGCAGAGGTCACCTCGGTGGACGGCTATGTTGAGGTGGTCTCCCCAATCAAGGGCTCTCCGGCTGAGAAGGCGGGGCTTCGGGCCAAGGATGTGATCCTGTCGGTGAACGGCGAATCGCTCCAGGGACTGGACCTCAATGCAGCGGTAGCCAAGATTCGGGGTCCTAAAGGCTCCAAAGCGGTGCTGACGGTGAAGCGTCCCGGCTCCGAGAGCAGCATTGAGTTCCAGATTACCCGGGATGATGTGGATCTGGAAACGGTAACCTCGCGTATGGAGGCTAACGGTGTCGGCGTCATTGAGATCAGCCAATTCTCCCTCAATACGGGAGAGCGTTTCGCGGAAGAGCTGAAGTCGCTGGAGAGTCAAGGCATGAAGGGCCTGCTCATTGATGTGCGCAACAATCCGGGGGGCGTGCTCTCGGTCGTTATCGACATTGCGGGACAGTTCGTACCGAAGGGCGAGTTAATCGTCCAGGTCGAGAACAAGGCTGGCAAGCGCGAAGAGTATCTCTCCAAAGGAAGCTCGAAGCCGTATCCGGTAGCACTGCTGATGAACAAAGGCAGCGCCAGCGCATCCGAAATCCTGGCCGGGGCTTTGCAGCAGTCTGCAGGAGCGGTCTTGATTGGAGAGCATTCATTCGGAAAAGGAACCGTGCAGACCAGCTTCGACAAGCAGTTTGACGATGGCAGTCTGTTGAAGGTAACCATTGCCAAGTGGCTGACGCCGAACGGTTCCTGGATTCATGAGAAGGGCATTGAGCCGGATCTCCAGGTATCCCAGCCGGATTATTTCGCAGTAGCTCCTCTTGATAAGAAGCAGACCCTGAAATTCGATATGAACAGCGAAGATGTAACGAATGTTCAGATTATGCTGGAGGCAGTGGGATATGAACCGGGCCGCAAGGACGGTTATTATGACCGGGCGACCGAGAAGGCCGTCAAGAGCTTCCAGAGTGCAAGCAAGCTAAAGGCCAGCGGAATTGTAGATGAACAAACCGCAAAGGCGCTGGAAGCGGCCTTGATCGAGGAAATTCAGGATCCTGGCAATGACACGCAGCTGAACCGCGGAATTGCCGAGGTTGTGAAGGAAATAAAAAGCCAGGCGTCGAACAAGTAAGAAGGCTGAATTCAGCCTTCTTTTTTTCTTGGAGATGCAGGTATAGAAATGACAAAGGAGAGTGACCGGATTTTGGATATAGCGATGGAGTGGGTCTGGATGGTGCTGGATGCTGGTCTGATGATGCTGGCACAACCCTTTTATTATATTTCTGTCATTCTGATCGGGATCTTGTACCGCAGACAGGTGCTGCTGGAACGCATGCTGTTTCACGTTCGGGTGAACGGCTGGCAGTCCCAGACGCTGCGGACGATGCTGGGCGGACTCGTGGCGGGGCTTGGCGTCTCAGTCATGATGGCCTTTCTTGGCATTACGCTCACGATGTCAGCGGTGCTGTGCCTATGGGCAGCGAGTCTGCTGCTCATGCTGTTCCGGGTGCGGTTTCTGTGCTTCGCTTATGCCGCCGGGCTGCTGGGCATTGTGCAGTCGGTACTAGGCTGGTTTCCCGGCTGGCAGCCGGAAGGCTGGCTAGGAAGTGTACATACCGCGCTGCTGAATCTGAACGTGCCATCCCTGCTGGCCCTGGCCGCTGTGCTGCATCTGGCCGAAGCGGGACTTGTTATGCTGCAGGGTGGACGGTTTGCCTCTCCGCTGTTTCTGGAAGGCAAACGAGGCAAGCTGGTGGGGGGCTATCAGATGCAGAGCTTCTGGCCCTTGCCGCTGTTTCTGCTCGTTCCGTCAGCCGGCGGTCCGATGCTGCCATGGACCCCCTTCTTTGGAGGAGACGCCTGGATGAGCGGTGCGGGCATCGCGGCCTTGCCGGTGCTGATCGGCTTTGGAGAAATGACGCAGAGCATGCTGCCGAAGCAGAAGGCAGTGATCAGCGGAAAGCGGCTCGTCATCTACAGCTCGATCGTGCTGATGCTGAGCCTGCTGGCGGATTGGTGGCCGCCGCTTATGCTTGCGGCTGCGTTAGCAGCGCCATTGCTGCACGAAGGGCTCGCCTGGTACAGCCGCTACGAGGAGCAGCAGCGCAGTCCGCTGTTCGTGCATCCTCCGAAGGGCTTGAAGGTGCTGGCGGTTCTTCCGGGCAGCCCGGCGGAGGAGCTGGGAATTCTGGCGGGCGAGACCATTCTTAAGGTCAATGGGACTCTTGTTCGCAGTAAGGAGCAGCTGCATGCGGCGCTGAGGCAGAATGCGGCCTTTTGCAAGCTGGAGGTTCAGAACTATGAGGGCGAGAGCAAGTTCATGCAGCGGGCTATCTATGCCGGAGAGCATCACCAGCTGGGCGTCATTCTGTCACCGGACCCGGATGCCGGGCTTGCAGTACGGCTGAAGCCGCTCAGTATCGCTGGTTTGCTGGGCATGAAGTGGAGCTTGAAGAATAAGATGACGGCTGAAGAGGAAGGCGCGGAGACCCGAACACCAGCAGGGAAGGGTTCACCCGCCGCGGCTGGCCTGGAGAAGGACAGTCTGGAGATGTAACGAGGGTGGCAAGGACCTATATTTTTTGTGACTCATGCGTTCTTGAGATAAAAAATAGCAATCTGAGTACGATTTCTTCTCAAGTGCTGCGGCCTCCGTGCTGCAGCACTTTTATCATTTTTCCCTACATAATCTCCGATTTGCTGCACACCGGCAGTCTGGTGACGACAGTAAAGGGCGTTTACCGGCTGACCTCCAGCCTGCCGCCGATCAGGGAGGTGATGAACTGAAGGGGGGCTGAACTTTGGTGGATCTGGAGTAAATAAGTGCGAAAAAGCGAACTCGATGCGAACGCATACCGCCCCCGCGCCAAACGAATGCGAAAAACCGAACTCGATGCGGCGCAGTGGCGGATCTGGAGCAAATGAGTGCGAAAAAGCGAACTCAATGCGGCGCGATGGTGGATCTGGAGTAAATAAGTGCGAAAAACCGAACTCGATGAATCACTGTGGCGGATCTGGAGCAAATGAGTGCGAAAAAGCGAACTCGATGCGGCGGTATGGCGGATCTGGAGCAAACGAATGCGAAAAAGCGAACTCGATGCGGCGCGGTGGCGGATCTGGAGCAAACGAATGCGAAAAACCGAACTCGATGCGGCGCAGTGGCGGATCTGGAGCAAATGAGTGCGAAAAAGCGAACTCAATGCGGCGGTATGGCGGATCTGGAGCAAACGAATGCGAAAAAGCGAACTCGATGCGACGGTGGGGCGGATCTGGAGTAAATGAATGCGAAAAACCGATCTCAATGCGGCGCTATGGCGGATCTGGAGCAAACGAATGCGAAAAACCGAACTCGATGCGGCGGTATGGCGGATCTGGAGCAAACGAATGCGAAAAACCGATCTCGATGCGGCGCAGTGGCGGAACTGGAGCAAATGAACGCGAAAAAGCGAACTCGATGAGTCACTGTGGCGGATCTGGAGCAAACGAATGCGAAAAAGTGAACTCGATGCGGCGCTATGGCGGATCTGGAGTAAATGAATGCGAAAAACCGAACTCGATGCGGCGCGGTGATGGAACTGGAGCAAACGAATGCGAAAAATCGAACTCGATGCGGCGCTATGGCGGATCTGGAGTAAATGAATGCGAAAAACCGAACCCGATGAGTCACTGTGGCGGATCTGGAGCAAACGAACGCGAAAAACCGAACTCGATGCGGCGCTATGGAGGAACTGGAGCAAACGAATGCGAAAAACCGAACTCGATGCGGCGCTATGGCGGATCTGGAGCAAATGAGTGCGAAAAACCGAACTCGATGCGGCGCGGTCGTTGACGGGCGTGCCGCCCGCCACCCGCCCATCGCGTGCCGCCCGTCGCCGCGCCTACTCCGCCCGAAGCTGGCGGAGGACGGTGATTTCGACGCGGCGGTTCTTCTGCCGGCCGGCGGCCGTGCTGTTATCGCCGGCCGGCCGGGTGTCGGCGTAGCCCGCATACTGGAAACTGTCCGGGCTCAGGCCCTGACGGTCCAGGAAGAAGCGGAGCACGGACATCGCCCGGGCACCGGACAGCTCCCAGTTATCTGCATACGGAGACTGGAGCCCGACTGGCACATTGTCCGTATGTCCTTCTATGCTGACTACGGCGCTGAGGTCTTGAAAAAGGCTCGCCAGCTTGCCAAGCACCGGTGCTGCCCCGTCCTTGAGCTGGGCTTGTCCCGGGTCGAACAGAAAGCGGTCGCTCAGTGTAATGGCAATGCCCTGCGGCTCATCCGCGATAAAAATATCCCCTTCCAGTTGGTTTAGCGCCACATATTGTTTAATGACTTCCATAAAGTCTGCCAGCTCCTGCTCCTGCTCTCGGAAGGCAAGCTCCCGCTGAGTCATGGGACCAGAGGTACCTGGGTCTGTGTCAGATTCGCCATCTGCGTCAGGCACAGCCCCATCATTGCCGTCTTCATCAGGCCATACGCTGTCACCCGCAGCCCCGTCTCCATCAGGCGATCCGCTGTCTCCCGCGCTGCCGCCCTGAATCAAGCCGGAGCCATGTTCCAACAGGGAATCTCCGCTCTGGAAGGTGGCCTGCAGCGACTGCGTAACACGGTCATATTTCTCGGTATCCAGCCGGCTCATCGCGAACAGGACCACAAAGAAAATGAGCAGCAGCGTGATCAGATCGGCGTAAGTAATCATCCAGCGGTCTCTTTGATCTCCGGCGCCCTGGCGGCGGCGTTCCCGACGGGTGGATTTAATCGGCCGTCTCATGGGCCGTCCCCCTTGTTGTCGGCGTGGCAGCGGAGAAGCTGCTTTCGAGCGTGTAGGTGTTCAGCTTTTTGCGGACGAGAAGTGGATGCTGTCCCTGCTGAACGGCGAGAATGCCCTCTAGCAGCAGCTCCATATTTTGAATTTCTTCCTCGCTGCGTGCTTTAATCTTGGAAGCGATGGGAAGAAAGATAATATTGGCACTGGCAACCCCGTACAGGGTGGCGGTAAAAGCAACCGCGATCGACGGACCGAGCTGGGTCGGATCCTGAAGCCCGCCCAGAACGTGAACGAGGCCCATTACGGTACCGATGATCCCCATGGTCGGCGCATAGCCCCCCGCGGCCTCGAAGATTTTGGCATAGCCTTCATGCTTCTGCTCGGTGGCATCCATCTCCAGCTCCAGAATCTGGCGCACCGCGTCCCCGTCCGTCCCGTCGACAATCATCCCCATGCCTTCACGCAAAAAAGGATCGGGATGCTCAGCGGCCGCCTCCTCCAGTGCAAGCACGCCGGTGCGGCGGGCTAACGTGGCCATGTCGACCACGTCCTCAATAAGCTGCAGCGGCGAGCGGCTCCGCCGCCCGAAAGCGAAGCGGAGCGCGGCAGGAATTGTCCGCAGCCGGGAGGCTGGAAAGCTGATCACGACGGCTGCGGCCGTACCGCCGAAGACGATCAGGGCGGCGTTGCCCTGGAGCAGTCCGCCAAGCTGACCGCCTTCCCACAAGAAGCCGCCGATCAGTGCAGCAAGCCCTGCCAAAAGCCCGAGAATAATGGTAATATCCATGATGAGCAATCATCTCCTTTTATGTAGAGAACTATTATATAAGGTTTGCAACAAAAAAACGAAAAGAGTATAATTGCAGGGGAACAAATATTCTTATTAAACACAAAACGAAGAGGTCTAAACAAAAAATGCAGGTCTCTTTCTTTTTACATCGGGAAGTTACGATAGAAACGTTAATATACAATATTTTAGACGATAAGGGTGTGATTGAACACATGAGTGATCTCGTGGTCAGTACGAAATCCTTTGAGCTCCAATCGGAGTTTGATCCGCAGGGCGACCAGCCGGGAGCGATTGAGCAGCTGGTGCAGGGCGTGCGAGAGGGCAAGCGTCATCAGACGCTGCTCGGTGCGACGGGAACCGGCAAGACGTTTACGATTGCCCAGACGATTGCGAAGCTGAATCGGCCGACGCTCGTGATCGCGCATAACAAGACGCTGGCGGCACAGCTGGCGAGTGAGTTCAAGGAATTTTTCCCCAATAACTCGGTCGATTATTTCGTCAGCTATTACGATTACTATCAGCCGGAGGCGTACATTCCGTCCTCGGATACTTATATTGAGAAGGATTCCAGCGTGAACGAGGAGATTGACAAGCTCCGCCACTCCGCCACAAGCTCCCTGTTCGAACGCCGGGATGTCATTATCGTAGCGAGCGTGTCCTGCATTTACGGCCTGGGGTCTCCGATGGAGTATGGCGAGATGCTGCTCTCGCTGCGAGTAGGCATGGAGAAGCCGCGCAACCAGATCCTGTCCCGTCTGGTGGACATCCAGTACCAGCGCAATGATATTAACTTTGTCCGGGGCACGTTTCGGGTGCGCGGAGATGTCATCGAGATTTTTCCGGCATCAAAGGGTGAGCATGCAGTCCGTGTGGAGCTGTTCGGCGATGAGATTGAGCGCATTACTGAAATTGATGTTCTCACCGGTGAGCTGGTGGGCGAGCGGGATCACGTAGCTATTTTTCCAGCGTCTCACTTCGTTACCCGGGAGGAGACGATGCGCGCCGCGCTCGTGAATATTGAGCGGGAGCTGCAGGAGCGCCTGGAGGTGCTGAAGAGTGAGGGCAAGCTGCTCGAGGCCCAGCGTCTGGAGCAGCGCACGAACTATGACATCGAGATGATGAAGGAGGTCGGCTTCTGCTCCGGGATCGAGAACTATTCCGGTCCGCTGACCTTCCGGGAGCCGGGAGCGACGCCGTACACGCTGATGGATTATTTTCCGGATGATATGCTCATCGTCATTGATGAATCCCATGTGACGCTGCCGCAGATTCGGGCGATGTACAACGGGGATAAGGCCCGCAAAACCGTCCTCGTTGACCACGGCTTCCGCCTCCCGTCAGCACTGGACAACCGCCCGCTCAAGTTCGAGGAATTTGAGGAGAAGGTGAGCCAGATTATTTATGTGTCCGCCACGCCGGGGCCTTACGAGCTGGAGCATTGCGATACGATGGTGGAGCAGATCATCCGGCCGACCGGCTTGCTGGATCCGCTCATTGAGGTCCGCCCGACGGAAGGGCAGATTGATGACATCATCGGCGAAATTCATGATCGCACGGCTAAGGACGAGCGGGTCTTGATTACAACACTGACCAAGAAAATGGCCGAAGACCTCACCGACTACCTGAAGGAGATCGGTATTAAGGTCCGCTACATGCACTCGGAGATCAAGACGTTTGAGCGGATGCAGATTTTGCGCGATCTGCGGCTCGGTACATTCCACGTGCTCGTGGGTATTAACCTGTTAAGGGAGGGGCTGGACCTGCCGGAGGTGTCCCTCGTTGCGATTCTGGATGCCGATAAAGAGGGCTTCCTGCGCTCGGACCGATCCCTGATCCAGACGATTGGACGGGCGGCGCGGAACTCGGAGGGACGCGTCATTATGTACGGGGATAAAATAACGGATTCCATGGACCGAGCCATCAAGGAAACCGAGCGGCGGCGCGCTGTACAGGAAGAGTACAATGAGAGACACGGCATTACGCCGCAGACGATCCGCAAAAAGGTGCGCGATGTCATCGAGGCCACCAAGGCGGCGGAGAGCAAGGCGGATTATTTGACCGGCCCGGCGGCCAAGATGTCGAAGAAGGACCGTCAGTCGGTCATCGAGCGTCTGGAGGTCGAGATGAAGGAAGCGGCCAAGAACTTGCAGTTCGAACGGGCGGCGGAGCTGCGCGATGCGCTGCTTGAGCTGAAGGCGGAGTAACAGTGAGGAGATGAAAGGTTTGGCGAGCGATAATATAGTAATCAAGGGCGCACGCGCCCACAACCTGAAAAATATTGATGTGACCATACCGCGGGATAAATTCGTCGTGCTGACCGGCCTTAGCGGCTCCGGTAAATCCTCGCTGGCCTTTGACACGATTTACGCGGAAGGCCAGCGCCGATATGTAGAATCCCTGTCGGCGTATGCCCGCCAGTTTCTGGGGCAGATGGAGAAGCCGGATGTGGATTCCATCGAGGGCTTATCCCCGGCCATCTCGATCGACCAGAAGACGACCAGCCGGAACCCGCGCTCTACGGTCGGAACCGTAACGGAGATTTACGACTATTTGCGGCTGCTTTTTGCCCGCGTGGGCCATCCGCATTGCCCGGATCACGGCATTGAGATTACTTCACAGACGGTCGAGCAGATGGTGGACCGGATTATGCAATATCCGGAGAAGACCCGGCTGCAGATTTTGGCTCCGGTTATTGCCGGCCGCAAGGGTGAGCACAAGAGCCTGTTTGCAGATATTTCCCGGCAGGGCTTTGTCCGCGTACGGGTCAATGGCGAGCTTCGTGACCTGTCCGAAAGTATTGAGCTGGAGAAGAACAAAAAGCATACGATTGACGTTGTGATCGACCGGATCGTCGTAAAGCCGGACGTTGAGGCCCGGCTGGCCGATTCCATTGAGACGGCGCTGAAGCTGTCCGGCGGCCAGTTGCTGGTCGATATTATCGGTCAGGAGGAGCTGCGCTTCAGCTCCAACTTCGCCTGCCCGGTGTGCGGCTTCAGTATGGAGGAGCTGTCCCCGCGGATGTTCTCCTTCAACACGCCATTTGGTGCCTGTCCGGAATGTGACGGCCTGGGGGTAGAGATGATTGTCGATCCGGAGCTGCTGGTGCCGGATCAGAGCAAGAGCATTGAGGATGGAGCGTTCCAGGCCTGGTCTGGCGGTACCTCAACGTATTATCCGCAATTTTTGAGCTCGGTCTGCCGCCATTTTAAAATTCCGATGGATGTGCCCGTAAGCTCGCTCAGCCCGGAGCAGATGAAGATTTTGCTGTACGGCACAGGCAGTCAGAAGGTGCATTTTAAATATGAGAATGATTTCGGGCAGCGGAAGGAAGCGCATGTCACCTTTGAAGGGATTATTCCGAATCTGGAGCGCCGTTACCGTGATACGAACTCCGAAGGGATTCGCGAATACATTGAAGGCTATATGAGCTCGAAGCCATGTGATGTGTGTAAGGGCCATCGCCTAAAAAAAGAGAGCCTGGCCGTCACGATTAACGACCAGAACATGGCGTATGTGACGAGCCTGTCCGTTGGGGATGCCTCGCGCTTCTTTGACGGCCTGGAGCTGTCAGAGAAGGAGCAGCAGATCGCAAACCTGATCCTGAAGGAGATTAACAGCCGTCTCGGCTTTCTTGTAAACGTCGGGCTGGATTATCTCACGCTCAGCCGCTCTGCAGGGACACTATCCGGCGGTGAAGCGCAGCGGATCCGCCTGGCTACCCAGATTGGCTCGAGCCTGATGGGCGTGCTCTACATTCTGGATGAGCCCAGCATCGGGCTGCATCAGCGGGATAACGACCGCCTGATCTCAACGCTTGAGCATATGCGTGACCTCGGCAACACGCTGATCGTGGTGGAGCATGATGAGGACACCATGCTGGCGGCGGACTATATTATTGATATCGGTCCTGGCGCCGGCATTCACGGCGGAAACGTGATTTCTCAAGGAACACCGAAAGAGGTTATGGAGGATGAGAACTCACTGACCGGGCAGTACCTGAGCGGCCGCAAGTTCATTCCGGTTCATAGCAAACGCCGCAAACCGGATCAGCGCTGGCTGGAGATCAAGGGTGCGAAGGAGAACAACCTCAAGAACATTAACGTCAAAATTCCAATCGGCGTGTTCACGGCGGTCACGGGTGTGTCCGGCTCCGGGAAATCGACGCTGGTGAATGAGATCCTGTACAAAACGCTCGCCCGCGACTTGAACAAAGCCCGGGTTCGTCCAGGGCAATACCGGGAAATGAAGGGTCTGGAGCATATCGAGAAGGTAATCGACATCGACCAGTCGCCCATTGGCCGGACGCCGCGCTCCAACCCGGCAACGTATACGGGAGTGTTTGATGATATCCGGGATATTTTTGCCCTGACGAATGAAGCGAAGCTGCGCGGATATAAGAAAGGCCGCTTCAGCTTCAACGTCAAAGGCGGACGCTGTGAAGCCTGCCGGGGTGACGGAATTATTAAGATTGAAATGCACTTTCTGCCGGATATTTATGTGCCGTGCGAGGTGTGCAAGGGCAAGCGCTATAACCGTGAGACGCTGGAGGTCAAGTATAAAGGCAAGAACATTTCCGACGTACTGGAAATGACCGTGGAGGATGCCACCGAGTTCTTCCAGAACATTCCGAAGGTGCACCGCAAGATGCAGACGCTGATGGATGTGGGTCTCGGATATATCAAGCTGGGACAGCCAGCCACCACGCTGTCGGGCGGCGAGGCCCAGCGCGTGAAGCTGGCATCCGAGCTGTACCGGCGCAGTACGGGCAAGACGATGTACATTCTGGATGAGCCGACGACAGGGCTGCATGTTGATGACATTGACCGCCTGCTCATTGTGCTGCACCGACTGGTTGACTCCGGTGAGTCTGTGCTCGTCATCGAGCACAATCTGGACGTCATTAAGACGGCGGATTATTTGATTGATTTGGGGCCTGAAGGCGGCAGCGGCGGGGGTACCGTCCTTGCTGTCGGCACTCCGGAGCAGCTGGTGAAGGTGCCGGAGTCTTATACCGGCAAATATCTGAAGCCGATCCTGGAGCGGGACACAGAGCGCACGGAGGCCATGAACCGCAAGGCACAGGAAGCCGCCGCGAAAGCGGAGGCAGAGGAGCCGGTCGTGAAGTAGCAGCCGGTTCCAGCGCGCCCCTGGCTCAAGCGCTCTGGCATGAGCCGCAAGGCGTGACGCCTGCGGCCTATACACAGCGCCGATTGCACTTGCGGCCGCCAAGCCCCGGCTAGGCGCCGCAGGACAGCGCGCCTGACAACACAAATAGCCCTGCAGGCTCCCGGCCGGGAGCCTGCAGGGCTATTCATCATGGATCTGGCTTAAGAGGCTGCCGTCTCGGAGGCCAAAATCTCGGTCAGTTTCTCCTGGAAGGCCGGAATGCCGACGCGCTGAGTATATTCAAAAAAGCTTTCCTCTGGAGACAATCGATTCTCCTTATAGAACAGCAGCAGTTGTGCCAGCACCGGACCGACGTGATCTCCTTTTACGCGGCCTTTCAGTGCCTTGTTCAGCTGAGCGCCTGGTCCCAGGGATCCGCCAACGGCGATGTCGAACGCATCGACCATGCCGTCCGGCGTCTTGATCAGAGAGCCCTGCAGGCCGATGTCTGCAATATGCTTCTGACCGCAGGAATTCGGGCAGCCGATAAAGTGGATGCGGACCTTCTCATTCAGGGCTACATTTTCATCGAGGTACTCGGCGACCAGCTTGGCACGATTCTTCGTCTCGACAATCGCGAGGTTACAGAACTCATTGCCTGTGCAGGACACTGTGCGGCTCATGAAGTGACGCGGGTTCGGTGTCAGGCGCTGCAGCACCGGGGCGTCCAGCAGTTCTTCTACCTTCTCGTCCGGCACGCCGCTGAGAATGATGTTCTGGGACATCGTTGTGCGAATCTTGCCATCGCCGTAGATGTCCGCCGCATCGGCAAGCTGAATCAGCTCATCGGCATCCAGACGTCCGACCGGAACGTTCAGTCCGACATAATTCAGTCCTTGGCCGCGCTGCGGATGAACGCCATCGAAATAAGCAGCCTCCCAGCCCAGTGTCTTGTCCTCGCCGCGCGAAGGCAAGTCGCCGACCAGCTCGACCAGCTTCTCCTTGAACTTCTCCGGTCCCCAGTCCGCGACCAGGAACTTCAGGCGTGCATGATGACGCTTCTGACGGTAGCCGTAGTCCCGGAAGATGGTGGTTACGCCGACAGCGACACGCAGGGCATCCTCAGGGCGGACAAAAATATCCAGAGGCTGCGCCAGATGCGGCTTCGCCGACAGGCCGCCGCCCACCATGACATGGAAGCCGATCACTTCCTGACCGTCAATCACCTTGACGGCCGGCGTCAAAGCCAGGTCGTTAATCTCAGCATTGGCATTGTTATACGGGTTCGCAGAGATGGAAATTTTGTATTTCCGCGGCAGGTTGGAGAAATCCCGGTTCATCAGGAAAAAGTCATTGATCTCCTCCACCAGGTCTGTCGTATCCATAAGCTCATGCGGATCAATGCCCGCCAGCGGGTTGCCGACAATCGTACGCGGGCAGTCTCCGCAAGCCTCGAAGGAGTACAGGCCTACATCCTCCAGGCGCTTGAAAATATCCGGCAGGCTCTCCACGGTCAGCCAGTGGAACTGAATAGCCTGACGCGTCGTCACGTCTACCAGGTCACGTCCATACAATCTGGCGATTTCGGCCAGCGCACGGGCCTGGGCCGTCGTCATGATGCCGGTGTTGATGCGCACACGCATCATGAAGTGTCCGTCCTTCGGCTTCTGCTGATACACACCCGCCCATTTGAAGCGGTCCATATCATCTGCAGTGATGGAATCAAAGCCTTGTACAGAATACTCTTCTATAATGGTACGAATGACATCAAGTCCGTCTTTCTCCATTTTTACAAATTCGAATTTGTTCAGCTTGTCGGGATCGGCCATCCAGATTTGTTCATACGCCATATGAATTAACGCCTCCTGCAATGGTTAGAATTGATGATTACACGCTATAATTCCGATTAGAATAGTATGATATTGTGTTGATATTACCATAGATTCCTGTAACCGTAAACGAAAATATGGAAGCCCCCAGGGCGAAAAATCACAAAATTCACGAGAATTTCGTTATTTTTTCAATGAGAGGGCTTGCATCAGAACCCGGGCGCGGATAACATAGAAGAAGATATGTAATCATGTCCGAGAATTCAAGGGGGTACGTTTCATGTTCATTGCTACAGCTGCGGACAGCACGGCCGTTTTTAAGCATTTTGATGTTTTTATGATCCTGTTTACGATTGTAATTGCGATCGGCGTGGTTCGCTTGTTGATGGCCCGCCAGAAGAATAAATTTGCCATCGCATTCGGACTCGTCAGCCTGGGCGTGTTCCTGTATTCGGACTATGCTATGGTGCTGAACTGGATTAACGGCGGCAACTAAGCAAATAAGGCTACATAAGAAAGCGTCCTTTCGCAGCGTGCGGAGCGGGCGTTTTTTTGTTGTGTCTGGCCAAAGGAAATATAGATGGTCTGGTATGAATTTCGCAGGTAGTAGAATTCAAAGATTCATGGTAAATTGAGGAAGCGGCTGGATTGGGCGCAGAGAGGATGAATTCAATAAATGCACTTATGGAAAAAGACCACGGCAGCCCTTGTTGCTGCCGGCATCATGCTGCTTAGTTCAGTGCTCCATCCGGGCATGGCTGCAGCGGCTACCAAGAACAACAGCGCTTATACATATCCGCAGGATTCTGTGCCGCAGGTTATTCAGGGGATGTCACCGTCGGTGGTGGGCATTGCAGGCAAGCTGACGGGCGGCATGTATACCGAGGATCGATATAATCTGTCTCATGGAAGTGGAGTTATTTTGAGCAAGGATGGCTGGATTGTGACGAATGCGCATGTAGTGGACCGGCTAAGCACAATTCAGGTCGTCACCTCGGACGGCAAGACCTATCAGGCCCGCAGCGTGTTCAGTGACGATGTTAGCGATATTGCTGTCGTCAAAATCAATGCCAAAGGACTGAAGCCGGCTGTGTTTGCCGTAACAAGCCAGAACGCTCAGGTTGGCGAAAAGGTGGCTGCGATCGGTACTCCGATCTCCTTCTCCTTGCGCAACTCGGCCACGGTTGGGGTGGTCAGCGGTTTGAACCGCAGCATCGACAGCTCCTATCGCCTGATCCAGACGGATACGGCGATTAATCCGGGCAACAGCGGCGGGCCGCTCGTGAATATGAAGGGCGAAGTGATTGGCATTAACAGTATGAAATTTTCGGCGATCGGCGTGGAAAACATGGGCTTCTCCATCCCTTCCGAGACCGTGGGCTATGTCGTCAAGCAGCTGATTCAATATGGTGAGGTGAAGCGGGCAGGGCTGGGACTTTCGCTGGAGGAAAGCTTTTCGGCAATTGTCGGCTTCCCGAGCGAGGATCCGCTACAGGTGACCGACGTAACGTCTCTCGAAGCCATTCAGGCGGGGATCTCCAAAGGGGATGTGCTGTACGCTATTAACGGCAAGAGAGTATACTCCATTGTTGATATTAACGAGATGCTCAAGCTGTATGCGCCTGGTACGAAGGTGAAGCTGCTGATGCAAAGAGACGGTGATATTGTCAGCGTACCGCTTGTGTTAAGCAGTGGCATCAGCGTGCCTGTGGAGGATGCCGAGTGGGAAGAAGAGGTGGAGGTATGACAAGCTCTCAGCGTTTCATTTCAAAATCACATCGTCAGCGTGCTATGAGTCTGCTGCTGGCGGCGTCTCTGCTGGGCAGCACGCTGGCAGCTTCTGCCGCCTGGGGCGCAGAGAATCAGAACGTCGTGCTGTCCCTGAAGCAGGGAAGCCCGAGCGCGGACATTAACGGGGCTACCGCTCCCATTGTGAAGCCGGTCATCAAGCAGGGCCATCTCATGGTGCCGCTTGGCGTATTTTCAAAAGCGTTCGGCAGTCAGGTAACGCTGGAGGGCACGACGCGCGTGACGCTGCTGCAGGGACCGCACCGGCTGGTCATGACCATCGGCAGCAGTACAGCCTGGATCGACGGACGGAAGATCGTCTTGCCGGTTGAGCCGCAAATGATCTCAGATACCTTGATGGTTCCGCTTCGCGCGGTGGCGCAAGGCCTGGGAGCCAAGGTCGACGTAGACTCCAAGGGTAGGGTGAGCATCACCATGAAGGTGCAGGATAAGCAGCCTTCGGAGGAAGAGGGTGGTCTTAGCGGAGAATCCGTCAATCAGCCGACCCGGATCGGTAACAGCTATTACGGCTGGAGCATCGATTATCCGTCGGGCATGATGGTCAACAGCTATGCCGGGGATGAGAGCTCCGTAGAATTTGTGGACGCCACCGGCCGTTATTATATGGAGCTGTATGTCAGCGATGCGCCAGAGGAGCAGGAGCCCAAGGCCCTGCTGGCTCAGCTTCTTCGCAACGCGGAGGATGCCGGAGATCTGGTGTTGCACCGGGAAATCGTGAGCCGGGGGAGCTACCCGTACGCGAGAATTTTTTCGCGGGACAGTGATGAATTCATTTGGGAAACCCGTATGTACTATGAGAACGGCCGGGTGTATGAGCTTTATTTTGCCGATCGTGACGCGGTGCATTATAGAGATATGAGTGCTTTTGGCGGGCTGCTGAATTCTTTTCAGCCGGTATTTCCGGAAGGGAGCGCCAAGGCCAAGGTGAAGGATTTATCCTCTGTCGAAGAGGGGCTGCGCATGCTGAACGAGCCGGATTACGGGATTACCGTGGGGATTCCGGCAGACTGGATGTATTACGATGAGTATTACTATGGCAAAGAGGGAGAAGGCGGCTTCCTCATGGATGTCCATTCTGCTCCCGAGGGACAGCAGGGAGATCTGAAGCAGTGGGTGCAGCAGCTGGAGAGCTATTATGTCGACACCTTTGTACCGGATGCCTACGAGCTGGAGAAGGCCGTTCCGATCAGCATTTCCGGTCAAGAAGGCCAGATGGTGAAGGTGCGCTATGTGGATCGGGGGCGGTGGTATACCGAGTATAGCTTTTTGATACAGCATGAGGGGTACCGCTATGAGCTGACGTACCGGGAAGATGATGAAAGCACTCTCGCGGCAGATATGTGGGAGGCTGTGCTGGCGTCGATCGCTATCGACTATGATGTCGTGCCCGGTGAGTTTGGTAATCTGGGAACGCCTGCGTATCTGCAGAATTCCAGCGCGATGGTCAAGCGATCCTCCAAGGCCTATGCTTACACCGTGAGCCTGCCAGAGAATTGGAGCTCGTCCAGGGACTGGTTTGAATCGGGGAATGTGGAATATGAGCTGCCGGGCGGCACGTTCGAGATCGATTCTGTAAAAAATACAGCCCGGAGCACGGTCCTCAAACATCTCCAGGCCTACTATAACGAAAAAACGTCATCCAGCTTCGGCGAGTCGGAGGCCAAAGGCCTCGGCGTCCGCAATATTACGCTTGCCGGCGTGCCGGCCGTATCGTTCGAGCTGCACTTCCCGGGTAAAACATTCGGGCACACCGAGCGCTATCTGGTGTTTGAGCGGGATGGCATTGTGCACACCGTGACCATTCAGCTGGAGGATGCCAACGCTACAGCTACGCAGCTGCAAACCCTTGAGCGAGTGCTGCAAAGCTTGCGGTAGGTCATCCGTTCCACCCCCGCCGGACGCTGGGGATGTGCGCGGTAGAAGTAACGATAGACTTCGTGGTAAAGGTCGCCGGGACAGAGCTGCTGCCGGCGGCCTTTTTCAGCGTGGCGGGGGTAAACAGGGCGCGGAGGGCCGCGTCCGGGCCGCGTTCAGGCCGAACGAGGGCGAAAAAGTGACCTCGTTGCGTCGGTATGGCGCATCTGGAGTAAACGAGTGCGAAAAACTGAACTCGTTACGTCGGCAGCCCGCCCCCGCGCCAAACGAATGCGAAAAACCGAACTCGTTGCGTCGGTATGGCGCATCTGGAGTAAACGAATGCGAAAAACCGAACTCGTTACGTCGGTATGGCGCATCTGGAGCAAACGAATGCGAAAAACCGAACTCGTTGCGGCGGCAGCCCGCCCCCGCGCCAGACGAACGCGAAAAACCGAACTCGTTACGTCGGTATCGCGCATCTGGAGTAAACGAATGCGAAAAACCGAACTCGTTACAGTGGTATGGCGCATCTGGAGCAAACGAATGCGAAAAACCGAACTCGTTACGTCGATACGGCGCATCTGGAGCAAACGAATGCGAAAAACCGAACTCGTTACAGCGGTATGGCGCATCTAGAGTAAACGAGTGCGAAAAACCGAACTCGTTACGTCGGTATGGCGCATCTGGAGCAAACGAATGCGAAAAACCGAACTCGTTACAGCGGTATGGCGCATCTGGAGCAAACGAATGCGAAAAAGTGACCTCGTTGCGTCGGTATGGCGCATCTGGAGTAAACGAGTGCGAAAAACTGAACTCGTTACGTCGGTATGGCGCATCTGGAGCAAACGAATGCGAAAAACCGAACTCGTTACGGTGGTATGGCGCATCTGGAGCAAACGAATGCGAAAAACCGAACTCGTTACAGCGGTATGGCGCATCTGGAGCAAACGAACGCGAAAAACCGAACTCGTTACGTCGACAGCCCGCCCCCGCGCCAAACGAACGCGAAAAACCGAACTCGTTACGGCGATACGGTGGATCTGGATCAAACGAATGCGAAAAACCGAACTCGTTACGTCGGTATGGCGCATTTGGAGCAAACGAATGCGAAAAACCGAACTCGTTGCGTCGGTATGGCGCATTTGGATCAAACGAATGCGAAAAACCGAACTCGTTGCGTCGGTATCGCGCATCTGGAGCAAACGAATGCGAAAAACCGAACTCGTTACAGCGGCAGCCCGCCCCCGCGCCAAATGAATGCGAAAAACCGAACTCGTTACGTCGGCAGCCCGCCCCCGCGCCAGACGAACGCGAAAACTGAACTCGTTACAGCGGTATGGCGCATCTGGAGCAAACGAGTGCGAAAAACCGAACTCGTTACAGCGGCAGCCTGCCCCCGCGCCAAACGAATGCGAAAAACCGAACTCGTTACGTCGGTATGGCGCATTTGGAGCAAACGGACGCGAAAAACCGAACTCGTTGCGTCGGTATGGCGCATCTGGAGCAAACGAATGCGAAAAACCGAACTCGTTACGTCGATGCGGTGGATCTGGAGCAAACGAATGCGAAAAACCGAACTCGTTGCGTCGACAGCCCGCCCCCGCGCCAAACGAATGCGAAAAACCGAACTCGTTGCGGCGGCAGCCCGCCCCCGCGCCAAACGAACGCGAAAAACCGAACTCGTTACGTCGGTATCGCGCATCTGGAGTAAACGAATGCGAAAAACCGAACTCGTTACGTCGGTATGGCGCATCTGGAGCAAACGAACGCGAAAAACTGAACTCGTTGCGTCGGTATGGCGCATCTGGAGCAAACGAATGCGAAAAACCGAACTCGTTACGGCGGCAGCCCGCCCCCGCGCCAAATGAATGCGAAAAACCGAACCCGCTAGCAAGCACTCCAGCGCACAGCCCGCGCACGCGAGATACGCCGCGCCGAAGGGATGCCTATTTGTAGAAAGTCTTTTTATCTGGAGCGGTTTTTGCTACAATTAATAAGTTATAGCATGCATGGCTGATGGAATGTCGGGACGGCGTTTTGGACATCTTGGAAATATATAGGTACCGGCGATGGAAATCCCGGTTTGGGAGGATATACATGGATACACCGATGTTGCGCAGGGAGGATGTTGAGCTTCTTGCGCCTGCAGGCGATTGGGACTGCATGCGGGCTGCGGTGGCAAACGGCGCAGACGCGATATTTTTTGGAGTCGAAAAGTTTAATGCCCGGGCACGGGCGAACAATTTCCGGATGAATGAGCTGCCGGAAATTATGTCTTTTTTGCACAGCTATGGCGTAAAGGGCTTCCTCACGTTTAACATTCTCGTGTTTGAGAATGAGCTGGAGGAAGCGAAGGAGCTCATTGACGCCTGTGTGGATGCCGGCGTCGATGCCGTCATCGTGCAGGACCTGGGACTGGTGAAGCTGATCCGCGAGATTTCTCCGGATTTTCCAATTCACGGCTCTACTCAGATGACGATCACATCCCCGGAAGCGGTGGAGTTTACGAAGCCTTGGGGCATGGAGCGGGTCGTCCTGGGCCGCGAGAACAACCTGAAGCAGATTCAAAAAATCGGAGAACAGGCCCGCCTGCCGATGGAAGTGTTCGTGCATGGAGCGCTGTGCGTGTCCTACTCCGGTCAGTGCCTGACCTCGGAGATGTGGGGCGGCCGCTCGGCGAACCGCGGCGAATGCGCGCAGGCCTGCCGCCTGCCGTACGATTTGATGGTTGATGGTGTGCAGCAGCCGATGGGCGATGTGGCGTATTTGCTGTCACCGAAGGATCTGGCTGCCATTGATCTGATGCCAGAGCTGATTGAGGCCGGCGTGACGTCCTTCAAGATTGAAGGACGCCTGAAGACGCCGGAATACGTAGCCAATGTGGTCAGTAAGTACCGCAAGGCGATTGACCAATATTTTGACGGGGAGAACGCCAAGCCGAGCAAGGAAGACATCCGCGAGCTGCAGCAGAGCTTCTCGCGCGGCTTTACCCACGGGTTCCTTAGCGGAACGAACAATAAGCAGCTGGTCGATGGCACGTTTCCGAAGAGCCGCGGGGTATACCTGGGCAAGGTAGAGCAGATTTTGCGGGACGGCGTAGTCTGCCGCCTGGAGGCTCCGCTCAAGCGCGGGGACGGCATTGTGTTTGATGCCGGAGATCCGACGCGCAAGGAAGAGGGCGGCCGTGTCTATGATGTCCGCCGCAAAGGCGTGAAGCTGGAAGGCGAGGCTGGCGAAGGCTGGATCGTCGACATTGTGCCCGGCCGCAGTGATGTAGATCTGCGCCGGCTGCATGTCGGCGACCGGATCTGGAAGACGAACGACCCGGCGCTAGATAAGCGGCTGCGTCAGACGTTTGAGACAGACAAGCCGTACCGGGTATTCCCGGTGCACGTCCGCGTCAGCGGAAGTCCGGGACAGCCTCTGTCCACCTGGTGGACCGATGTCCAGAAGGGCACCACGTTCCGTGTGGATTCAGAGCTGGAGCTGGAAATCGCGAAGAAGCGCCCGATGAACCGCGAGCTGCTAGAGGAGCAGTTCGGGCGCCTGGGCGGCACGATCTATCAGCTGGAGCAGCTCGAGGCCGAGCTGCACGGCGATGTCATCGTGCCGATGCGCGAGCTCAACAGCATCCGCCGCCAGGCGGTGGAGCTGCTGTCGGGCGAGCGCCCGAAGCCTCCCGTCTACATCAAACGGGAGGCCTCGGTCTACGGCGATGCCTCCATACCGGCATCGCAAGTGCCGCGCGGTGAAGCACAGCTGACCGCGCTCTGCCGCAGCCTGCCACAGGTACAGGCTGCGCTGGAAGCCGGCGTCGAGATGATCTACGCCGACTTCGAATTTATTAAGCAATTCCCGGCAGCCGTGGATGCCGTCCGGGCGGCCGGCAAGCAGATCGCGCTGGCTACGCCGCGCATTCATATGCCGGGCGAGAACGGCTACCACAACAACATTTTGCGCCTCCAGCCGGATGCCGTGCTGGTGCGCAACACCGGGGCGCTGTATTTCTACCTGCGCCACCGGCTGGAGCATCCCGACCAGACTCATCCTCGCCTGATCGGAGACTTCTCGCTGAACATTGCTAACCATAAAGCAGCAGACCTGTTCATCGAGTCCGGCTGCGAGCTCGTGACGCCGTCGTATGATTTGAACATCCAGCAGATGATTGACCTGCTTCGCCGTTCGGACACCTCCAGAATGGAGATTGTCATTCATCAGCATTTGCCGATGTTCCATACGGAGCATTGTGTATACTGCACGTTTATGAGTGAAGGCACCGACTTCACCAACTGCGGGCGTCCCTGCGAGGAGCACCGCGCCTCGCTTCAGGACCGGATCGGCATGTCCCACCCCGTGCGGGTGGATGAAGGCTGCCGGAATACCGTCTACAATGCGATCGAGCAGTCGGGAGCAGAGTATTTGAGTAATTTTATGGAGCTGGGCGTCTCCAGATACCGCGTAGAGTTCCTGGAAGAAACGCCGGAGCAGGTGCAGGAGGTCATTGACCTGTATCATCGCGCACTGCGCGGCGAAATTAGCGGAACCCAGGTGTGGAAGCAGCTGAAAGCAACGAACCAGCTCGGGGTTACCCGGGGACAGCTGGTGAAATAGGAACCATGAAGGAGTGCTGCCGCAAGTTCGGGCTGCGCTCCTTTTTGATATGACACTTTATGATTCATCGGCCTGGCTCTGACCGTACATACTTATGAACCCCGTCGAAAGGAGATTACGCATGACCACATCCTCACCCCAGCCCTCAACAGGAACAGAAACAGAAGCCCCCAAGCACCGATTAGAGCTCCTGTTTGAGCGGCATGCCAAAACCCTGGCCCTGCTGCTCTTGGCCGGACTATTTATTGCGCTGTTATCATTTGTGCTGCTGAAGGATATCACCGCCACCGTGATTGCAGGCAGTATTATGCTGTTGTTTCTGCTGCTATACCTGATTTCCTCCAACCTCATTGCCGCTCACCGGGCAAACAGCTGGAAGGACTACGTCTATTCTGCAAAAATGGCATCCAACCTTCTCTTTCTCCTCGTCCTGGCCGGAGTTTGCTATTGGGGACGGAATGACCTGCTGGATATTCCCCATTACTATCAGAAGGACTTCAGAGTGTTTACCGGTGTGCCGCAGGATATCGAGTATTTCCACGCCGCCTCCTCCAAAGGACCTGGCAGTTCGACCAAATTCATTCTGGAATCCGGGGAGGTGCTGAGATACAGCGGCCTGATCGAGAACCTGGACCCGGAGCATACTTACATGATTGAATACCTTCCCCACAGCCGGAGCATTGTGCTGCTGACGGACATGGATACGGGGGAGCGGTGGGAGATGCGCTAACCCTAAAACTCCTCCTTGCGCCGCACCTCCCGGGATCGTCGGGTCACGCGCGGCTTGAACAAAAAGCTCACATTGGGCTCCACCAGCCAGCCCATACTTGCTTTGACGGCCCTTGACGATAAGAGCACCGTGACCAGCACGCCGAGCAGGATCGGCAGAATGCCGCCGGCAACGGAGCCGATCTCCTGCAGCACGCCAAAGTAGAGCAGCGACTTGACCACAAAGCCGTGCAGCAAAAACACATACATCGTGTTCATGCCCCGGTCAGTATACCAGTGCCGCTGCTGCGGGACCCAGGACAGAAATGCGGCCCCCATGAGCAGAGTAAACGTATACGTGAGCAGTCGGAACGCGCCCGCATACCATGTGTCCAGCCCAAACTGGGCATAGTTCATCGCACCATAGAACCAGGCCGGCTCCAGCACGGGGGACAGCGTATGGAGAAGAGCGGCTCCGGACAGGAGCATCAGGAGCGAGACCAGGCGCACCCCCGGTTTTTTTAAAAGGAGAAGCCATTCTCTTTTGAAATAAACACCCAGCAGGAAGAACGGTAAAAAATACAGCGTCCGCGAAACACTGGCATAATAATCGACATCAAGGGCATAACCGAGCAGCACGGAGGACCAAAGAGCAATCCACAGCGGCGCTTTGAGAACGAGCAGATAGGGCAGCAGCATTTTCCATAGCAGCATACTAAACAGAAACCATAGAATCCAATACGGATAAAAATACGTAAAATGCAGCTTCTCCAAGCCCTGCGTATAGAAGTCAAACCACGTGTACAGCGTCTCAAAGATCAGATAGGGCAGCGCCAGATTCGACACAAGCTGAATATAATATTTGGGGTAAGTGATGCTTTTGGAGAAATAGCCGGCAACAAATACGAACAGCGGCATATGGAAGGAATAGATCCACGGATACAGCGTCCCCAGCGGCGACTCCCCATAGAACGGCTCCATGAAATGCCCCACGACCACGAGCAGAATGAGCCAGAATTTTAAATTGTCAAAATACAGATCTCTCTCGTTCATGGGGGTGCGCTCCTTTGGGCATGAGGTTATTGTTCAATAACCTATTTTGGCAAGCTTGATACCTGGGAAGACGAAAGAGCTTCTGTCCTCAAACAGGAAAAATAGCACGGCGCATGGTACAATATCCTCAGCCAACAGAGGAACGTGAGACGATATAGCTTGCAGCAGGTGCTGCAGAAAGAGAGAGCATACGATGAGAATACGCAAAGCGATTATACCGGCCGCAGGACTGGGCACCCGCTTCCTGCCGGCGACCAAGGCGATGCCCAAGGAGATGCTTCCCATCGTCGATAAGCCCACCATCCAGTACATTATCGAGGAGGCGGTGGCCTCCGGTATTGAGGACATTCTGATCGTGACGGGCAAGGGAAAGCGGGCGATCGAGGACCATTTCGACTCCTCCTTCGAGCTGGAGCACAATCTGGCGGAGAAGGGCAAATGGGGGCTGCTGCAAGAGGTGCGGCGTCCCTCCGATATGGCAGATATTCACTACATCCGGCAAAAAGAGCCCAAGGGACTCGGTCACGCCATCTGGTGCGCCCGCAAATTTATCGGCCAGGAGCCGTTTGCGGTGCTGCTTGGCGATGATATTGTGGAGTCGCAGGTGCCGTGCCTGAAGCAGATGATCGACGTCTACGATCAGTATGGCAGCGCTCTGGTCGGCGTGCAGCCGGTGGAGTGGGATCAGGTGGGCCGCTACGGCATCGTGGACGGCGTGCCTGTGGCCGAGCGAATCTATGCAACGGAAAGATTGGTTGAGAAGCCCTCCCGGGAGGAGGCTCCTTCCAATCTCGCAATTATGGGGCGGTATATTTTGCCGCCGGGTATTTTTGAGGTGCTGGAAGCGCAGGAAGCAGGGAAGAACGGGGAAATCCAGCTGACGGATGCGCTGGCAGCCTGGTCCCGGAAGGAACAGATTCTGGCCTACCACTTTGACGGAATCCGCCATGATGTCGGCGAGAAGCAGGGCTTCATCGAGACGACCATTCATTATGCGCTGCAGCATGAGGAGTTGCGGGAAAGCCTGCTGCAGTATATGCAGAAGAAGCTGGAGCAGGAGCGGCCGTAGCGCTTTTGGAGGGATGGCAGGGGAAATGTAGGGGGAGAACGCAAGGCAACTTCATAGAGTCAAATAGGAAGAGGCCATCCCGCAAGATCTAAGATCTTATGGGATGGCCTCTTTGTGCTTGAATACTACTCCAAGCTGTCTAACAGGGTCTTGATTTCAGCGTTAAGGTTAAGGGTATTCAGGATGACCTGAAGCGCCTCGGCACGCGTGGAGCTGCTACGGCCATCGAATTGACCGTTTCCTTTACCGTTGATGATCCCTGCCTGGACGGCCATATCGACATATTCCTTCGCCCAGGCTGATACAGGATCTGTGACTACTTTATTCACGTCCTTTTGAACGTTCTGGAAGTTAATGATGCGAGACAAGATCACTACCATTTCTTCACGAGTGATGGTGCCGTTGGGCTTGAATGTGCCATCCCCATAGCCGCTAATAATCCCGGCGGAGGCGAATTGGGCGATGGAAGCATTTGCCCAGTGATTTTGAATATCGTTGAAGGCTGCCTGCTTGTTGCCTTGAACAGGGAAGAGGCGAGACAGGATCGAGATAAACTCTGCCCGGGAAATATTTTTATCAGGCTGAGCCGTTCCATCCTTGTATCCTTTAATAACATCAAGCTTTACAAAAAGGTCAACCGTCTTTTCAGCCCAATGTCCTTTCGTATCCGACGGCTTCAATACAGGAGTTGTGAACGTTTGCGAGGCTATGCCCACATTCTCGAGCTTCTTCTGGATGACCGATACTACGTTAGAATCGGCTTTAACAATCTCACTGAGGAAAATATCAACGACAGGCTTTGCCGGCTTCGCTTCCACGACCGGGGGCGTGGTGGGAACCGTGACTACAGGGCTTGGTGTGACGGGTGGAACCGTAACCTCATTGCTCGGAGTGCCTGGATCAGGTACTACGACCGGCCGGGCCATAACATGGACCGTGACTGTTTCGGAGAAACCGGCAATTTTAACCCGGATGTCTGCTGTGCCTGCAGCTACCCCATACACTTCGCCCGTGTCTGAAACGGTTGCAATCGAGGTGTCTGAGGATGAATACGTTAACTCATCGGAGGCAGTCGTCGAGACGTTGGAGTCCTGAGCATCAACATCCAAGGCAGAGAACCGTGTCATCATAAAGATCTGTGTAGTGGAGTAATTGATATGAGAATCGATTTGAACCGTGTCTCCAACGTACACCGAAGCTGTAACAGGGGTCACCGTCAATCCAGTCACAACCGGCTTAGGGTCTACTACCGTGATCGACGTCTCATAGCCGATCCCTCTGTAAGTACCTGTAATCGTAGCTGTGCCTGCAGCATGAGCTTCAATCATACCTGCCGGACTAACCGAAGCTACATTCGGATGACTGGAGGCCCAGATAATATCTGTGTGTAGCGCATTGATAGATGGCAAGTTCATAAAGAACAATTCGAGACCATTTTGTAAATGGTTGCCTACATGAAGCACCCAATCGGAATAATGTGGCTTAACCGAGGTTACAGGGGCAGGAATGAACTGCACAGCATATGACCTTGTAGTTCCATCTTCAGCGGTGACGGTCAGTCCTTCTGTGTATAAGTCATCTAAAGAAACTACGGAAGGTGATGTTAGAGGACTTTGCGTGTTTCTCAAGCTTTGCCCCGTGTGACTGAATGTCAATGTGCCAGAATCGAAAGGGCTTTGACCATGGGGCATGAGAAAGAACACTACATCCGATGCATGATCAACCATACCGCGAAAATGATCGAACTGAGCGGTTAATAAGTTCTTTTCAGAGGAAAGAACGGGAATGGGAGGATCAGTAGGGAAATCGGGAGGGAGATCGGGGTTGGGAAAATCAGGGATATTGAAATCAGGAATATAATTGATATTCACCTGCACCGGAACACCTACGATTGAACTCATGGACGGATTAAAATCATTGGAATCCGCAATATTAATAGCAGTAAAAGAAATCGTTGAACTTGAGACCTGTACATCCTCTTTCACCTTGAACTTGAATGTGAACAAATCGTCATAGCTACCGCTATAGATCAGAGCGTGGTCTGGTGCCTTAATGGAGGTGTCGAGATAGAATTCTCCATTGCCATAGTCCCTTAATACTGGTGTAGTTACATGGTAGTCTGGATGATCCAATGAACCCGAAACGGTGTAATCCGCGTGGAAATACTTCATCGTTTGAGCAGGATCCGGGTACGTATAATCTGAATAAGAAAAGACCGAGCTATCGAACTTGAGGTGAAACATTAATTGGGAAAAACCGAGCGGATCGAGGGCGTCCATGTTCGTTAATCCGACTACCAGCGTCATTTCTTCGCCAGCGTTGTAGGACATTTGGGGGGTGGACAGGGAGAACGTAGTAGACTGCTGTGGCGTTGCACTCGCGTGACCGGCACCTCCCAATACACACATTACACATAACACAACTGCCAATAAACCTGATGTGAAGCGATGGACAATCTTGCTGACTAGCATTCAGACTCCTCCTGATGTTGAACAATTAGATTTATATTATACGTTACGCATAATGAGGTAACGGTAATATCGGTGCCGGTCTTTAGCTAAAGGAGCACAGCCTGTGCTTCATCGCTTTCCATACGCATTAAATCTTCCTTAAATCAATGCGCATATAAGCAAAGTATCAATAATAATAGTTCTATATACCTATTAATTCGCTGTGACTGAGTATATTTTAAGACCCTGAGCCTATATATTACCATGTTTTTACTTAAAGTAATAGACAAAATATGTCGAATTTTACGAATATAGCTTGTGTGCAGAACAGAAACATGGACTGTAAAATGGGCTGTAAAAGGCCCCCCTTTCATCAGCAGGAATCCTATAATATAATGGACACAATAGAAGATAGATACAAGTTTCGATAAAGCATCTCGAAGTAGGCACCGTCTAACTTGAGGTGCTTTCCGTGCATATTAGGACCTTTATAAATTTGGGATTGGAGGCAGATTATGAAGCATAAACTCGCAGGCAGGCTCATGAGCCTGATTCCGGATGACATGGATCTCGACAAAGCAGAACCCTTTAAGCACGTCCTCATGAGACAGCTGGCCGAGCCGTTTCCTTATAGGCCATTTCAGCTGCTATTAAGTGAACTGACGGACAAGCAGAAGAAATTTATGGTTGATTTTCTGAATATTAAGATTAAAATCCCCCAGCATCAGCCCTTCCCAGACGCAACCTTTATGCAGCTTCTACGCATGCGTATAAGTAAAAATAATGAGAAAGTCAAAGCGATCCGCTCTATTTTGCCCATGATTCTGCCGCTCTTGAAGGATGCGGATTCCAGCCAAGCGACAGGGCATTTGCAAGCTGAAAGCGAGCTGGTGCAGCAGTATGGGAAATGGCATTACTACTGGTCCCTGCGTTTTTTCCCGATCGAGGATGAGTCCATTCAGCACCGCTTGGCGGAGCTGGATACAGAGCCCGCGAGTCCCCATCCGCAGCAGGCCATAACGCCGGCGGCAAGCCTCATCGCGAGCACCTGCGAAGCGCCGGAAGCCGAAGAAGCGGCAGCAGCTTCGGAAGCGGACCCGGAAGCTGTAGGAGCGGAACAGACAAGCGTTTCGGAGATCACAGCGTCTCTTCAATCGGAGAAAGGCAAGGCGCTGGTGGCCAAAGAACGGGAGCTTCGCCAGAAGGCGGAGCTGGAAGCAGAGAAGCTGCGCAAGCAATTAAGATTGCTGGAGAAGAGTCATCAGCGCACCTCTGAGCTATATTCCGGCCTGGAGCATCGTTCCCGGGAGCAGCAAGGACGACTGGGCGCACTGGAAGAGGCTTTGGAGCAAGAGAAGAAGAAAGGCTACGCCCTGGAGCGGACAAAGGTGCAGCTGGAGAGTGAGCTGCGGCAATTGAACAAGGGGCTGGAGCAGCAGCAGGAGCGTGAGCACCGGCTTCAGTCGCAGAGCCAGGAGCAGCTGGATGAGCTGAAGGGTAAGGTGAAGCTGCTGGAGCAGGAAGTAAGAAGCCGGCCCCGGCCTCAGCTGAGCGCAGAGCAGGTCCTGCAATTTTTTCAGGAGAGGGCAGGGCAGTACTTCGCGGATGTGGCCAAGGTTCAAGATCCCACCGCCAGAGTCAGCCTGCGTGAAAGAATTAGCAGCACCATGCTCCTGATGAATACGATCGAGACATGGCTTCAAGAGGATATGGCTCCAGCAGATCACCCGGCGACTGAGCAGGCAGAGTCAGCCCCCCAGCCAGACCGCGATCCAGAGCAAGCAGCTTCACCTGTAACTGAAGAGACTCCGGACCCCTCACCAACTCAGGACGATCCCGCTCCCGAAGACCGTGCCCCCGAAGACCGTGCCCCGTTCTATTCCGGCACCTTTTACCGGCGGGATCATGGCGGGTATATCGTGCTGGAGCACGGAGAGACCTTCAATATTACGGAATCCATGGTGAACAGCATCGGGCTGGAGCATGAAGCAGAGGTGCAGTGTGAGCCGCAGCAGCGGGAAGACGGAACGACCTCGTATTATATCCGTTTGCTCCTGCAGGGTGATGATTCGCTGGCGCCTGTCCAACAGTTTATGGGCTATGTGAAGCTGGGCGAGCATTTTACATACTATTGTGTAGACATGAACAATGAGGAGCTGCGGTTTCCGATCCACGAAAAGGATGTCGCGATCCAAGATCCGCAGGACGGCGATCCCTGTCTGTTTAATGTGGCAGTGGATGGCCGGTATGCGCGCTTGTCGAAGCTGTTCACAGCAGCCGAGCTGCCTCAGACAGACCATGCTGTCAAAGCGCGTCCTGCAAGCCGTCCCAAGATGACCCGGGAAGAAGAGCAGGAGCGCTACCTGGAAGGCTGCACCATCGTGATCATCGGCGGGCTGGCGAAGTGGTTCGAGTCTGTCGTCGCAGAGACCGGGGCGAAGCTGGTCCATGACACGGGACGGAGTGCCGAACGAGTACATCCTCACCTGCGCCGCGCCAACGCCCTGTTTATGCTTCTGAGCGCCAATTCCCATGACGCCACAGGCAGCTGCGTTCCGATCGCCAAGGAATGCGGCGTGCCACACTTCAAGATTGAAGGCTCCAAATCCAATCTGCGCAAGCAGCTGTGGGATCATCAGGCGCTCATTCGCAGCAGCCCGCAGCTGGTCGATGGATAAATCAAAAACCCACCGAAGGCACGCAGCTTTACGGTGGGTTTTTGCTCTTTCCTAAGCACAGCCTCCGCAAGCCCCGAAAAGCTGTTCTCTATTCAGAGGTAGTCTAGAATTGCAGCTGTGACCAGCTCTGAATCCGCTCTTCAGCGGTAGGATCGACTTGCTTCAGCTTATTCATGAGCTCAGGATCCCCCTGCTCCTGCTTTTGCAGAGCAGCCAGATACCATGCGGCAATATCCTGCTGCAGGGGCTGTGACAGATCCTCCTGCAGCCCCATGGCGAGCACGGACGAAGCCTGTTCAGGCTCGTTTATCATATAATTCATTTTGCCGGCGTTTAGAATCATGGTTGGCGTAATTTCAAATGGGCGTCCCTGCATCTGCCCCTCCGGCAGCGTCTTCAAATGCTCCACGCCTTCCTGTACATGCCGGAACGTAGCGATCCCTTCTCTGAAATATTTGTCCTTGGCGTCCAGAGCCCCGGCGCCGAGCGACTGATAGCCCAGCTCAAAGGCCTGGTTGATGATTTTTTCATGCCATTCGATATCCCAGTTGAACTTGTAGGCGTGGCTCGTTAACAGCGCAAAAGCCTTGTCCTGCTGGCCCTTCAGCTCATACGCCTGCATCAGGCGGCTTAGCATCGCTTTGTTGTAGGGCTCATCCTCCAGAGCATCATTCAACAGGGCGATCAGCTGGCTGTAGAATCCTTCATCCTGGGTCTGCTGGTAAGCTGTCGAATATAGAGAGGATAGAAGCAGTACGGAATCCGGATGGCTGGAGCGGATCTTCAGATCTTTTTCCAGAGCTGTCTTGATCTCTTCAAAAGAAGTGCTGGTCTTGGCGACCTGACGTGCATCCAGCGCTGCGCTGCTGGCTTGTACATACCGGATGGACGTAATAAGCAGCAGGATCAGTCCAATCCCCGCCAGCGCGGCATACACCCCTTTGGCCGTCGAAGGTGACAGCTTCAGCCGGGTGACCGGCTGGTGATCCATCGCCGCCGCCATACCGCCAAGGCCCAGAAAGACGAGAATGCCGATAAACACATAGCTCATATTAAAGTCCAAAATGCTGTGCAGCAGAATCGACAGCACCACGATTATATATAAGAAGTGCGAGCGCTGCTGCGCCTCACCTGACTTGAAATAACCGCGGATATATTTATAGAAGATATACAGGATAAAGGACATAAAGATCAGGAACCCGACAATGCCCACTTCAATGAAATACTGCAGAAAAAAGTTATGGGCCTGGCGGCTCGTATACGGATTGTTCTGGTACTGCTCGTACAGGGCTGCCCAGGCACCGCCGCCTGCTCCAAAGATCGGATAATCACCGACCACCTTCATCGCATCCTTATAGAACGTAAAGCGCTCCAGGACACTGTGCTGGTTGAAGTTAATGTTGTCGAGACGGGTGCTCAGGTTATCCGGAAGCAGATTTTTGAGGCTCGTTCCAATGAACAGCGCGATCAGCAGACCGCCCAGCACCACCGAGCCGATGGGAATCCAGAGTGTGGAGCCTTTGCGGTCACTCCATTTGTGAAAAGCGTTCTCCAGCACTGGAGCAGCATACCGCTGAATGGCCCAGCCGAGCAGCCCGACAAGTGCAGAAACGCCGAGTACATATCCCCAGCCCTTCAGAGCACCGCTGCCGCTGAAGCTTTCATTTAACTGCAGGCCCAAATCCGTCACCGGTTTGGAGATGAGCAGCGAGGCTGCCCCTGCCACCCCCAAATGCACCATCCACAAAATTTGCTGGGCGGGCTTCAGGAACAGAAGCAGCAGCACGAACGCCACCGGCAGCATTACCAGTCCCCCGCGGGAGAGCGTCAGCAGCAAGGAGACTATGATGGGAACCAGCATGAAGCTGTGAAAGGCCTGAGCATACGCTTTGCGGGAAGAGGTGATAAAGAACACCGCCGCAAACAAAAAGGCCATCAGAAAAGCCGCATATGTATTTGCGTACTGAAAGACCGAGGTCAGACGTAATCCGTTCGAGTCGGTCATGACTGCATTCGTATAAATACCGTTCGCTACCGTGTTAGAGAACCATTGTGCGATAGCACCGGCGGTTTTGCCTTGGCCAAACCAATGCAGCAGCCCGAAACCAACGATCAGATAAGCCACCGCCATCATCGCAGCCTGAATGATCCGATTCCCCACCGGATGCCGCAGCAGATACAGACCCGTAATGAACAGGATTGCCTGCACACCCTGGATCACGACCATATTCATCGCTAAATAATGCGAGGCCGCCCCGGCCAGCGACACCACATAGCTCAAAGGCAGCAGCAGCACCGCGACCGCGAGCCAATCCCGCTGATCCTCCAAACGGACCTGTTTGAAATACGCTGCAAACCACAGCACACCCATCCCGCAGGCCAGAATCGCAGCCCAGAAGATCGGTCTCTCAAAATCTAGCATCTGACCATTAAACAGCCCCGTCTGAAACGGAGTCCATGCCAAGAAAATCACCATGCCAATAATTAACACCCACTGCAGCGCAGAGGGTTGTTCGACTTCTATCGACCTTTTGGTCGATTTACCGTATACTGGTTTAGACAAAGTTTCCATTCTCCTTTTTGTGAGATACGACAATATTTTACCATAAATAATGAGGGCAGTTCGACTTTCTTAAAACTGGCAAGTTGTTTAATTTAACTGAGTTATAGAGACTATCTCAGTAAATTAACATTAAATATATAAACGACAGGGATGAATAAAATTTGAAAGGTATAATTCTAGCTGGGGGATCTGGTACAAGGTTGTACCCAATTACTAAAGGTGTTTCCAAGCAAATGCTGCCTATATATGATAAACCAATGATATATTATCCGTTATCTGTATTAATGTTAGCGGGTATTAGAGACATTCTGATTATTTCTACTCCACGCGATTTGCCCATGTTTCAAGAACTCTTCGGAGATGGTAGACAGCTAGGAATGAACTTTTCTTATCGCATACAATACGAACCAAAGGGGCTTGCAGAAGCATTTATAATAGGAGAAGAATTCATAGGGAATGACAATGTCTGTCTGGTTTTAGGAGATAATATATTCTATGGACAAAGGTTTAGCGAAGTGTTGAAAAAGGGATTCTCTTTGCAAGAAGGGGCTATGGTATTCGGATATTATGTGAAGAACCCTGTGGATTATGGGGTTGTAGAGTTTGATTCAGACAATAGAGTTGTTTCAATTGAAGAGAAACCAACGAATCCAAAATCTAATTATGCAATACCAGGCTTGTACTTTTATGATAATAGAGTTGTGGATATTGCAAAATCGGTAAAGCCATCGCCACGTGGTGAATTAGAAATCACTTCAGTTAATCAGGTTTATTTGAAAAACAGCGACTTGAAAGTTGAACTATTTGGAAGAGGTATGGCTTGGTTGGATACGGGTACCCATCAAGGATTGCTTGAAGCGAGTAATTTTGTTGAAGCGGTTCAGAAGAGGCAAGGGCTTTATATAGCATGCATTGAAGAAATTGCTTTAAGAATGGGCTACATCAATGCTCTGCAGTTAATAGAGTTGGCAAAACCTCTACTAAAGACTGATTACGGCGCTTACCTTATTGATATAGCCAATTCCAATGTGTAGTAATTAGAAATTAATAAATCAAATAAATGAGGAAGCAGTGCTAATGATAAAAAATACAATTAATATATATAGAAAGTATGGCTTTCTTCTTTCACAGTTGGTGGAAAGAGATTTCAAAACCCGATATCGAAGATCAATTTTGGGAGTTTTATGGAGCTTGTTAAACCCGTTACTAATTATGGTAGTTCAATATTTAGTGTTTTCAACTCTTTTTCGCTTTGATATTCCCAATTATGCAGTTTACTTGTTGAGCGGTATTGTAATGTTTAACTACATGTCAGAAGCGACCGGCCAATCAATGACATGCATTTTACAAAATGCTTCACTGATCAACAAAGTCTATATCCCCAAATATATATATCCTTTATCGAGAGTGTTATCTTCCGGAGTTAATTTTATGTTGTCCTTGTTAGCGTTATACATAGTTATTATATCGCAAGGAATAACTATTAATTTATCACATATTGCTATGGTGTTTGCTGTAGGCTGCTTATTTATCTTTACTTTGGGAGTGTCTCTTTTTTTATCAGCTGTCATGGTCTTTTTTAGAGACACACAATTTTTATACAGTATAGTAATCACTATTTGGACTTATTTAACTCCAATTTTTTATCCTGAGAGCATCTTGCCTTCTTATATGGCATCGATATTAGAATTCAATCCAATGTATCACTTCATAAGGTTTATAAGAGTAATAATTTTATATGGTGGTTTTCCCGATCCTAAAGCGTGGTTGTATTGTGCTATCTTTGCTCTTGGCTCTCTTTTGATTGGGACACTAGTTTTCAATAGGACTCAGAATAAATTTATTCTGCATTTGTAAGGAGACGATTTCATTTTGATAGAGTTGAACGATGTTTCGATGAAGTTTCGCATGTCGAATGACAAAATACTTAGTTTAAAAGAGTTTGTTGTCAAAAAGCTCAGCGGGAAACTTGAATATAAAGACTTCACAGCGATCGATAATGTTTCATTTTCAATTGAGAAAGGAGAAGTTGTAGGAATTGTAGGTAGCAACGGTGCAGGTAAAAGCACACTGTTGAAAATAATAGCTGGTATTCTGTCACCTAGCAAGGGCGACGTGCAAATAAAGGGTACGATAGCCCCAATGCTTGAACTAGGCGCAGGGTTTGATATGGATTTAACGGCAAGAGAAAATATATTCCTGAACGGTGCAATACTAGGATATTCAAAGCAGTATTTAACTAACAAATATAAAGAAATTGTTGAGTTTGCTGAGTTAAACGAGTTCATGGATGTTCCAATTAGAAATTTTTCTTCTGGAATGATTATGAGACTGGCATTCTCTATTGCTACTCTAGTCAATCCAGATATTTTAATTGTAGATGAAATTTTATCAGTAGGAGACGCCCATTTCCAAAAGAAAAGTAATCATAGGATGCAGGAACTAATGGACGGTGGTGCAACTGTAATATTGGTTTCGCACAGCATGGAACAGATTAGGCAGATGTGTACTAAGGTTGTATGGCTAGATCATGGTAAATTAATGATGATTGGTGATACTGATGAAGTCTGCGATGCTTACTTAAATCAAATTAATGGTCTGTCTAAAGAAGATTCCGATATGCTGGGTTCTTATAGAGACAAACTTTATACGCCTACACACATAACGAAACATAGTAGTCACTACTTTATAGTTGATTGTTGGCATCATAGAGTTATTTATAACAACAATCTAACTGAGCCAATAAGTAATTGGAGGGCATTTCGAGGTGATTTTAACAACCCCCATTCTTTAGCAACAGATGGAGAGGTTTTTTTGGTGGAGGATACAGAGAATAATGCGATAAAGGTCTTCAGAAAAAGAGGCACTACATTCATAGAAAGTCAAACTATCCAAGGAGTTGGGATTCAACCCAATAAAATAGTTTACGACTCTGTATATGAACGTTTTTATGGTATTGCTGCATCATCACAACAAGTGTTTGTGTTAAAGAATACAGACAAGCAAGTGAAAATTGAAAAAATAGTGAAGTTGAAAAGTCTCGAAAAATCTTATGTAAGATCCATTAGTCTTATTAATGGGGAATTATTCCTTGTCTCAGGGCCTGGGAAGATCATTGTTGTCAAATCATCCGATTTGTCCTTTGATAATGTTGCTGAATATAAGGTCCCGTTCGAATTGCAAGGTATGAACGATATTATTAAGGCTGGCTCATATTATTATATCAGTGTATATCAGAATGGCTCCGCAGATATTGCTCCTAGACTAATCCGAGCTCGCGATCTTAGTAAGCTAGAAACAGAAAATGAGGATATTTATGACCAGTTGAAACTAAAGGGTGTACCTTACTCCCTTTCACATATTGATGATCGTGTTTTTTTAACCGAAATTGATGCGTATACTTCAATCAAATCATTTGCAGTAAAAGAAGACATTATTTGTGATATTCAAACTCATTATGATATTGGTGTACCTGGGGAGTCATCTTTAAAAAGGCGAAACTCAAAGTATGCCTAATATTAATAATATAGGGGATGAAGTTGGGTGGCTAAGCTAAATCTTGATTATTACGATCAAAATGTTGATGAAGCATACTCTGATGGAGATGTTGAGAATGAACTGCTTCAGCTTGCGATAGATGGCGAATGCGATTGGTTTAAGGACGGAAGGTGGCCTGTTGTTTATCACTTTTCACATCTACGCCATAATATATTGAATTGGTTTCCATTTAATAAAGATAGCTCGATATTAGAAATTGGGGCAGGTTGCGGTGCTCTAACAGGATTGTTTTGTGAAAAAGCAAGTAATGTTGTTGCTGTTGAGTTGACCAAAAAGCGTGCCCAAATTAACTTCGAACGTCATCGAAAATATGAAAATTTAGAAATAATAGTTGGAGATTTCAATAATATTCCTATCGATTCAAATTTTGATTATGTCATTATAAATGGAGTTTTAGAATACGCAAAATATATGATAGACAGTCAAAATCCATACAGAGATTTCTTAGTGAGATCATCAGCGTTCCTGAAAGATAACGGAAAGATGCTTCTTGCTATTGAGAATAGATTTGGTTTAAAGTACTTTGCAGGTTCTAAAGAGGATCATACAGGTGAATATTTTTCAGGAATTAATGGATACATTCATCAAGAAAAGGTAAGAACGTTTACGAAGGAAGAGTTAATAGAACAGATACAAATGGCAAATTTGCATGCCGCCAAATTTTATTATCCCTATCCTGACTATAAATTCCCACTAGAAATTTTCACGGACCAAACTGTTAATAGTAGGTTTCCAACCGTCCCAGCATATCCGCTTGATATGTCACGAGTGAAAACATTCGAAGAGGCACAGGTATATCGTTCATTGATGAAAATGGGAAGAATGAATGAATTTTCAAACTCATTTCTAGTGGAAATATCCAAGGTATCCGGTGATATTTCGGAGGATATCTCTTATGTTAAGCTAAGTACGAATCGAAATGAATCGTTTAGAATATGTACCTACTTCAATTCATCTCAAACAAGTGTTATCAAAAAAGCTACAAGCCCTTCGGCTGAGAAACATATTCTTAGAATGGAGAACTATAGCAATTACCCCTACGATTCTGGGCTGATTAAAAATATAGATGGTGAAATGAACTCTAAAGGACTTTGCTTTCCGTTTATATCCAGAAGAAATCTCCAAGAAGAACTTCTAGAGTATGCCTCTAACGAAGAGCAGTCATACTGTATATCTAAAATCATACACTTTCGAGAGACTTTATATGGATTGATAGAAAAGAGAAGTTTAGAGCCTTCGGATGAGTTCATTCAAATTTTCGGAACAGAAAAGCCCTCAGAAAGTTTGAGATGGAGAAGAAACTCAAATATTGATTTAATCGCGGGTAATATCTTCTTATTGGAAGATTCTTATCAAGTTATTGATTACGAATGGCATATAAATTGTGAGACACCTTTAGAGTTTGTATTATGGAGAATGTTACAGCAGTTAGTAAGTGAGCATGTTTTGCTTGATGATATATTGAAACCGACATTAATTGAGTTGGTTGGGATCAATAAGGAAACGGAAAACTGTTTTAAAATCTGGGAGAAGCATTTTGCTGATGAGTACGTTGGAATAAAAAATCTTCATCTCTTGGCTAAAGATACGATACCTCTAGATTTCCAAAAAACAGAAATTCGCCAGATGCAGGAATCTTTAATTCATAGCACATTGTTTTATGATTTGGGAGCAGGCTTTTCCGATTCTCATTATGAGATTTCCAGAGCTGATTATACTGATCATGGTCTTAGTGTTACATTTAGTAAAGAACAATTCTGCAATGTCGTTAAACTTAGATGGGACCCACTTGAGGGTTCAGCTAGTATAATTCAAATATTGAAAGTGGAAACAGATGGTGAGTTTGAGGATGTTAAACCTATTAATGCAGATGAAATTCTGGGAGACAATAGCTACAAATTTTTTACTTTTGACCCGCAATTTGAACTGCTAGGAAATTTTTCAAATGCTTCGCATGTAACTATTGTATTTCTATGTGAAATATTAGATTGGACTGAGGGATATCAAAAGAAAGAGGAAGAAAACAGTATCACTCAAAGTGAACTAGAAGAAGTGAAAACTCAATATATAAACACTCAAAACGCACTAAAAGAGACAGAAGATCAACTCCAAAGAGCAAAAGCTACGTTAGATTCAAAGGTGCAGCAAGTAAATGAGTTACACGTAGAGTTATGCAAGGCACAAGAAGAGTTAGAACAAATGTTGAAACAAATGAAAGAACAGCGGATTAAAACGGCAGCCAAAGTCTTACTTTATGGTCGAAATATCAGGAGGGCAAAAGATGAGTAAAGTGAGCATTATTATGCCCTGTTTCAACGATGGGGAGTATATTGAAGAAGCGATACAATCAGTATTCAATCAGACATATAAAGACATAGAATTAGTTATTATTGATGATGGTTCTGATCAAGAGGACACAATTAAAATATTAGATCAACTTTCTGGGTCTAATATTAAGCTTGTAAGATCAAATCGACTGAGGCCGGCCGGGGCTAGAAATAAAGGTATCACTCAAGCATCTGGGAAGTATATATTACCACTCGACGCTGATGATAAAATAGATTCCGATTACATAGAAAAGGCTGTAAGTATAATGGAAGGAGATCCCAACATCGGTGTTGTTTATTGTTATGCTCAATTATTTGGTGAGAAAAGCGGCAGATGGGAACTTCCAGAATATTCCTTGAATACTATGTTGTTGGATAATATAGTTTTTGTAACAGCTTTGTTTCGAAAAGAAGACTGGGAAACCGTTGGTGGGTTTAATACAGCCATGGAACACGGTATGGAGGATTATGACTTTTGGCTTTCCATACTTGAAATCGGAAGAGAGATATATCAAATTCCTGAAGTGCTATTTCATTATAGAATCAAACCTTCATCACGTACAACGGAGTTTATGACCAACCCGAGTGTTGTGAAGAGCACCTATCGGGAAATTTATTATCACCATCCCAGGCTGTATGAAAAATATAAGGATCAGTATGCAATAGCGCTGCGGGATGCTTTAATTGAACAATTGTTTATGAACAAAGCACTACAGGAAAGTATTTTAATTCTGGAAAAAATAAAGCGTATTCCTATTCTTAAATTAATTATTAAAAAATTTATTATGAAATAAGAGGGGCAAACTTATGATCATTTTTACATCAATATGTGCTAACTATTTACATAAAGCAAGAACGTTGGCGAAGTCAGTCAAAGATAATATACCAGATGCAACCTTTGTAGTTTGTTTAACGGAAAGGGAAATGCAGGAGCAATTCGATTACTCTTATTTTGACAAAGTTATTTTGTCGAAAGATGCATGGGAAGGCAATTTTGATCGGTTTATTTTCAAACATTCTATTGTAGAAGCTTCAACTTCTGTAAAAGGACAGTTTTTTCGTTACTTATATAATGAGTATCCAAACGAAGAGCAATTTGTTTATTTGGACCCTGATATCTATGTTTATTCTGATTTCATTGAATTAAAGACTGTATTAGAATCCCGCCCTATTGTATTGTGTCCTCATTTGCTCGACCCTGGAAATATTGACATGGAACTATCGAGTACAGCTCACGGAGTGTATAATTTGGGGTTTTTAGCAGTTAATCGAAGCGAGGAGGCCCAACGGTTTATTAATTGGTGGTCTGAGCGTTTGTATCTATACTGTTATGATGATATACAAAAAGGTATTTTTACCGATCAGAAGTGGGTTGATTTGGCCCCTTGCTTTTTTGATGTAGAAGTTTTCAAGCATCGCGGTTATGACTTTGCTCCTTGGTCACTGTTAGATTGCGGGATGACTGAGAATAACGGCAGATATGCTGTTAAAGGAGATCCATTAAGGTTTATCCATTTCTCAGGATATGGAGCAACTGCTGAAATGTGCATGAATAAATGGTTGCCTAAAGGAGATCATCCTTTTAAGAAACTTTATTCAGAATATTCTGAAATACACGACTCTAATAATTCTGATCTTATTTCAAAGACTCCTTGGACTTATGGTAGTTATCATTCAGGAGAAAAAGTGGATAACACTGTTAGGGAAGCTTACCGTAAGGATTATGAAGTGATGTTTAGTCTAGAGGATCCATTTGAATATAGTAATGCCTTCTTCAGCAAAAGGTTTGGCAAAGGAAACACCGCTGGCAAGTCAGTTAACGTTCTCTCGAAGTCAATCCGGATAATTCGTTCAGAGGGTTTTAAAAGTTTCTTATCAAAATCCTGGAGGAAAATCAAAAAAACAGTTTGACTTTGTCCGATCAGTACAATTGTATAGGAGCCAGTACAATGAATAAATTTAAAAGTGCAGGTATAAAGGTCTTCGTCTTCTTAATATCATTTTTAATGTGTAATGTATTTTTGTTCGGTTTCTTCAAACCTTCAATTGAAATAGTGTTAAGTACTCATACTGATAGCACTCCAGTAATCTTCTTCTATGATAATAAGTCCGTGGAAGGATATCCATTTGATGATTCAAATATGCTATCAGATAAAACGCTGATAGGACAAGGCACTCACACTATAACCTACAAGGTTCCAATAGAGTATTTGAACAAGGTAAGACTCGATTTTGGAACTGTACCTGCATCATTTGAAATTTATTCTATGACAATTTTCACTTCACCTATTAAGAAATCAACTTTAATAGGTGAAGATATTATAAATAAATTTAATCATACTAACGAAATAAGCAATTATCGAGTTATTAACGGAGTGGTCGAGTTTGATACTACTGGAACTGACGGGCATATGTACTCCCTTAATCTTTTAAGTGATTTATCATCTACTCCCAGAGGAGACGTCATTTTTTTAGAGGCTATTTTAATCGCCATATCACTAGCTGTTACTTTTAAGAAGTATACTTGGTGGTTGATATCATTTACTTCAACGTTCATAGTCGGAATCCAAATTAGAAGCTGGAGAATTATCAAAAACGGGAAAAGTCGGCTTGAAAAAGCACTTGGACTTTTTTTAGTGCTAGTATACTCCTCCTTATCAGCATTTGTATTTGACATCATTATATTAAGAGGAGTTGCTATATTTTCAGAAAAACTTAATTTAGATACTTTATCTCGATACTTTTCAGCGGCAAAGTATATGTCACTTGAAAGATTTTATTTCTTTTTTATTTTTTTCTTTATTATTGGTCTAATATTATTCTTGGGAACAAGACGTGCAATACGGTATCGTTATGGTCTGGCAATACTGCTGCTAGTTCTCCTAGTGCTTGGACGATTTACGGGTTCCTCTTTAGGCTTTTACGATAACATGCTCCAAGGTAACACATCTGAATACGAAAGGAGTACGCTGCTAGGAATTCCCCAAGGAATTCGTGGTGATGAATGGGCCACAGAAAAACCCTATTATTTTGCGCAAATTATGGGTGGAACTGAGATGCCTTACTTTAATAAAAACCTAAGTTTTAACGGAAATGATATGGTGGTCTCGGCTTTTGCGCCTGTTAAGGACGTAGTTATCACTGCGCGTCCTGATTTATGGGGATTTCTATTTCTGCCAAAGGATTATGCTTTTTCATTTTACTGGGTTTCTAGAATAATATTATTGTTTATGGCTTCATTTGAAATGGCGTATCTTCTCACCAAGCGATATAGGTATGCTGTATTGGGTGCAGTTGCAATAATTTTTGCCCCGCCGGTTCAATGGTGGCTTTCACAAGCATTAATGCTAATGCTAATGAGCGGCCAATTTGCCATAGTTTTATTGAATAAGTACTTAAAGTCTAATAAAGGATATATTCAAGCGCTCTCTCTTATAGGTGTGGCATTCTTCGCACTTGTCTACACCCTAACGATGTATCCGGCAACTCAGGTTCCTCTAGCATACATTTTTTTAGCAGTCTTAATTTATGTTCTTATGATAAATAAAGACAGTAGACCCTTTGCGCCTAAAAGGATTCTTCAGTATGTTATAGCAATGATTCCATTGGCAGGTATAATTATTTATTTCTATAAGAAATCTAGTCCAGCCCTTCATACAATAATGAATACTATCTATCCGGGCTCAAACAGACCTTGGATACCTCTTCCGTGGGATTATGAATTGTATCAGTTTGTTAATGTGTTTACTGCTATTGTCCGTCAACCAGACTTTCTAAACTCGAGTGAAATAAGTCAGTTTTATACATTCAGTCCTTTTGTAATTCTGATTGTGCTTCTTATTGCGAAGAAGCGATCTCAGGAAGTGGTTCTTCCTTTGCTTTTATTTGGAGCATCCATGCTATTGTGGATAGTCTCATGGCTCCCACAAATGCCAGTTTTCAATAAACTTACCTTATTTAGTTTTACTTATCCAGTAAGGATTACCTATGCAATAGGATTTGGATTTACCTTGTTAATCATTAGTCTATTACCCTTACTGGAAAAGAAATTTGTTTCTTATACTAAAAAATCAGCCAGTATCTTATCTGGAGTTATTGGATTTCTCACGCTCTGTATTATGACTAACAGTAATAATGTATTTAACTACTTCAAGTCATTTCAAATAGGCACAATACTGATGATACTATCTGTTATGCTACTATCTTTTATGGGCTATCTACTTCTAAATGGCGGAAAAAACAGAGTGAGAAAATTTTCAATTATTCTTGCATTTTTATCAGTATTAACCACATGTATGGTTAATCCTATCACTCAAGGATTAGATTCAATGTTTGAAAAAACAGCTATGGTGGAAATTCGCGAAATTGATCGTGAAGATAACGGAAGATGGATGGTAAGTGGTAGTCCAACAATTTCAAACTTAGTTACAGCCCAAGGGGTGGCAAGAACAACTGGAACTTATTACTACCCGGATTGGGAAATGATGACCATAATTGATAAGAAGCATGAATACATCGATATGTGGAATCAATTTGCTCACATCGATATGCGTCTAACCGAAAAGAAACTTGAGTTCTCACTTCTAGATCATGAAAGAAGTACTAAGGTTAATGGTACAAACCGGATTATTTATATACCAATAGAAACCGTACGTGAACTAAAAATAAAATATATATTTACAATGCTCCCTGTACCTTCTACTTTTCTAGACAATGGAGATGTACAATTAGTTTATAAGGATGAGGTTGATCCATGGTCAATTTATCGCGTCAATTATCAATGACAAATGTATTAATTGAATAGGAGAGAATCTGATAATGAGAACTTTGGTAATAATACCTGCATACAACGAAGAAGGGAATTTAGGGACTCTCTTGCAAAAGTTATCGCATCATAACGTGGATGTTATTGTAATCAATGATTGTTCGACAGACAGAACTGTCAAAGTGTGCATAGAGCATAATGTGAAATATATTGACTTGCCAAATAACTTGGGGATTGGTGGGGCAGTGCAAACAGGATATCAATTTGCAGCTAAAAACAACTATGATATCGCAATCCAGATTGACGGTGACGGACAACATAATCCAGAGTATATACCTCATGTCATTAAGCCGCTCGTTGAAGACCAAGCTGATATGGTTATTGGATCGAGATATATCACTATGGAAGGATTTCAATCAAGCTTTGTAAGAAGAGTAGGTATTAAACACTTTAGTCGTTTGATAAAGCTGCTACTTAATCAAGTTGTCACAGATCCGACTTCCGGATTTAGAGCCTGTAATAAATCGGTTATAGAATTGTTCTCTAAAACTTACCCAACCGACTTCCCGGAGCCAGAAACAATAGTTACATTGATAAGAACCAAACAAAGAGTAGTTGAGGTGCCTGTAGTAATGAATAGTCGAGAAATGGGGATATCGTCTATTAATAAAGCAAAGGCAGCATATTATATGGTTAAGGTTTCGTTAGCTATTCTAATTGATTATTTTAGAGTTACTAATAAGGAGATTGTAGAAAGCACATGATATCAACTAATCTTCAATTACTGCTTGTAATGCTGAATATAGGACTTTTGTTTTTCTTGCTGAACAATATACGAAAATATAAGATTGAACTTAAATACACACTCCTATGGCTACTACTATCTCTGGTGTCATTATTACTTTCAGTATTTCCCGAAATATTGTTTGTTATTTCCAATAATATCTACATTGAGACCCCGGTGAATGCTCTTTATTTGGTTTCTTTTATTGTGGTGTTTGTAATCTTATACAATTGTACGGTTATAATCTCACAACTATCCAATCAAACTAGAAAGTTGACTCAAGAAATCGGTTTGTTGAAGGAAGAGTTACATACTCTAAAAAAAGAAAATTTTAAATCGGAAAAACAATGAAAAATTTACTTTTAAAGCTCTCAAGAAGCCAAAATGTTCTATTTAATTTTATTCAGTACGGTATAGTTGGTGCAATTGGTACACTCGTGCATACAGTTATTCTTGCAGCTTGTGTAGAGTATCTGAATTTATCACCAGTCTTATCAACTGTTATAGGCTTTGTTTTTTCACTAGTAATATCCTACAAATTGAACTCAATCTGGACGTTTAAGAATAGAGGCGAAGGAGTAAACCGTTTTTTGAAATACACGATTACCTGCTCCTACGGATTATTAGTCAATATACTCATTATGTACATGATGGTTAATGTTCTTCATTATTCATATATGTTAGGACAATTAATTGCCGTAATGGTTGTACCGATAATTAATTATTCACTCTCAAGATATTGGGTGTTTAATAAAAAGAAGGCACATAAAGTGTAATTATACAGCTAAATAAGTAAGGAGCTAGATGGAAATGAAGGTAAATTCACTTGGCTTAAATGGCGTTCTTCTACTCGAACCCAAAATCCACGGCGACAACCGGGGCTTTTTCATGGAAAGCTACAACGAGTCATTGTTCCACAAGCACGGTATCACGCATCACTTTATTCAAGATAACCATTCACTGTCTGCGGAGCCGGGAGTGCTGCGGGGGCTGCATTATCAGCTGGAGCCGAAAGCGCAGACGAAGCTCATTCGAGTCTTAACCGGAGCGATCTATGATGTAGTCGTAGATATCCGCAAAAGCTCTCCTACGTTTGGTCAATGGGTCGGGGTCACTTTATCCGAAGCCAACAAGCGCCAGCTTCTGGTGCCCAAGGGCTTTGCTCACGGCTTCTGCACAATCGTGCCGAATACACAGGTGCTCTATAAGGTAGATGAATATTATTCTCCCGAGCATGACCGCGGCATAATATGGAATGATCCGGCTTTAGGCATTGACTGGCCTACTTCGCAGCCCATTCTTTCGGAGAAGGATCAGAAGCACCCGTTGCTGAAGGATGCGGAAATGAATTTTGAGTAGGAGGCCAACAGGCACATGAAACTTATGGTTACCGGCGGGGCCGGGTTTATTGGCAGTAACTTTGTGATGTATATGCTGAAAGAGCATCCGGGCTATGAGATCGTCAACATGGATGCTTTAACGTATGCCGGAAATCTAGAGAACCTGAAATCTATTGAAAATAACCCGAACTATACCTTCGTCCAGGGAGATATTGCAGACAAGGAAGCGGTAGACCGCGTCTTTCAGCAAGGTATCGATGTGGTCGTCAATTTTGCAGCAGAATCTCACGTAGACCGGAGTATTCTGGAGCCGGAGATTTTTGTGAATACAAACGTTCTGGGTACTCAGGTGCTGCTGGATGCAGCGAAGCAGTATGGAGTGAAGAAGTTCGTCCAGGTTTCCACGGATGAGGTGTACGGCTCCTTAGGCGAAACAGGCTTGTTCACGGAGACCACCCCTCTTGCTCCCAACAGCCCTTATTCCGCAAGCAAGGCGGGCGGCGACCTGCTGGTACGTGCATATCACGAAACGTTCGGCTTACCTGTAAATATTACCCGCTGCTCCAATAACTACGGACCGTTTCAATTCCCGGAGAAGCTGATTCCGTTAATCATCTCCCGGGCGTTAAAGGATGAAGCTCTTCCGATCTACGGTGATGGTCTGAATATTCGGGACTGGCTGTATGTGGAAGACCACTGCAGTGCGATTGACCTCGTTATCCATGATGGCGTGAACGGTGAAGTATATAACATCGGCGGTAATAATGAGCGGACCAATCTGCATATTGTACAAACCATTTTGCAGGAGCTGGGTAAGCCTGAGTCTCTCATTACGTACGTTACAGATCGTCCGGGTCATGACCGCCGCTACGGCATCGATCCCGCCAAAATCACCCGGGAGCTGGGCTGGAAGCCCAAGCACCATTTCGAGACAGGCATTCAGGAAACCATTCAATGGTATCTGAATCACCAGGAATGGTGGACCCGCATCCAGTCGGGTGCTTATCGGGAATATGTTAACAAGCAATACGGCGATTGCTTCGGAGACGCTCCATGAGGGTGCTGGTCACCGGCGCCGGGGGACAGCTGGGCCGAGATGTGGTAGCCGCTTATGAAGAAGCAGGCCATGACGTGTTGGCATGTGGACGCAAGGAGCTGGATATTACCAATCTGGATCAGTGCCAGCGGGTCATGACTGCGTTTCAGCCGAATTGCGTAGTTCATTGCGCGGCATATACCGCAGTCGATGCTGCGGAGAGTGATATCGACAGGGCTTATCTTGTGAATGCGGTTGGAACCCGAAATCTGGCGGTGTCATCAGAGCAGGCGGGAGCGAAGCTGATATACATCAGTACGGATTATGTGTTTGATGGCAAAGGTAACGTTCCCTATTATGAATATGATGCGGTAAGCCCGGAAAGTGTGTACGGCCAAACCAAACACGCCGGGGAACGGCTTACCCAGTCGCTATGCTCCAGATGGTTTATTGTGCGAACATCCTGGGTGTTTGGCCTTCACGGGGCGAACTTTGTCAAAACGATGCTGAAGCTTTCCCGAGACAAGCCGGTACTGCAAGTCGTAGACGACCAGAAGGGCTCTCCTACGTATACGGTAGATCTGACCGCCTTCCTGTTGGAGCTGTCTCAGACAGAGAAATACGGGATCTATCACGCTACGAACAGCGGGGCCTGCACGTGGTATGAGTTTACGCAGGCGATTCTGGAAGACGCGGCGGAGCAGCTTCACTGGCCTGTGACAGCCCGCCTTGAGCCGTGCACCACGGCTCAATTTCCCAGACCCGCTCCGCGTCCGGCTCATTCAGTGCTGGAGCATATGTCGATAAGGACCAACGGCTTTAAGGACCTGCCCCCTTGGCGGGAGGGACTCAGACGGTTCCTGCTAGCCATGCAGCATGACCCTGAACTATACTTGAATTAAATACAGCATTATGGAGCCTGGTCTGTATGACCGGGCTTTTTTTGGATTGATACATACCAGCAACCGGTTATTGTAATGGGTTTAGGATGGTTATCAAGGTATCAACCCGCTCATCATTTTACCTCATATTTATTTATTTTGATTGAGTGAATCTCAAACTTGCCATTTCTAAATACAGTTGGAACAATCATGAGTGAATTCACATCATCATCGATATATATTTTTTGCGACTTCTCAAAAGCGTTAATAGGAAATCTATAAACGGCATTTTCTGTTATTTCACTGGTTTTTTTTCCCGTCCAATAAACTGTCATATAATCATGTATATATCCCCCTTGTATTTCCAAATGCACCTCTGTCACCACTTTTTCATTCTGCAACAACTCATCTTGAACTTTAATAATTGACGGGGCTTCGGGGATGTTTGTAAATTTGTGATTCTTCAATTGGATGCTGTTTTCGATAATCATTTTATCTACATCGTAAATTTTGCTAGCGATAGGCTCAGAAGACTTTATCGATTCAATAGATGTGCTTTCATACTTGCTCAAACGATACTCAGACATTTCCGAATTGATATTATAAGCAAAGAAATAAACACTATAAAACAGAATTATCGAAAAGAAACTGGCGAATACAGTATACAAGATTCTAGTCCATTTATCAGTTAAACGCTGCCACCCGAACAAGAAGTTCTCTTCCTTATGCACTTTTTGCTTTCTTATAAAATTGACCAATCGCTCCAATGCTACTCCGCTAAGTATCAATACGAACGGCATAGAAGGATAAACATATCTGGGCAACCCGTGGAATGGCATGTTCATCAATGTAAAGGCGATGGGAAAACAAGATATGAACAAAACCTCTTTCCGACATTTCCTCAACAGGAATGGGGTAACAATTATACATGGCACAACAATCAATTGTTGAATTATCAGTAACGGTCTTAGATATTTGAAAGGGTGAACTAAATGTTCATCCCACAGATCACCCCACATGTACTGAAAAAAGCCAAACAATCGCCATTTATAGTATGTCGATGGACTTGGAGCTGCGTTGTTATTAATAATTTCGGACAATGATAGATTGCTTGTGGATGCCATATCAATGAAGTAAGGAACCGCTCCCCACACTTTAGGACCTTCCCCTGCCTCAGTAAATAACATAAATCGATCAAAAGTTAAGACGTTACGAATCCACCAAGGCAACATAAACAAAATAGTGATACCAATAAACGCACTCAGATTTTTAATGGTGTTTATTTTGTTTCTCTTCTCATATATCACTAAAACAAAAATGGCAACAATGATAAAAGGAAATGCTAAAGCTCGAACGTGTGTAGCGCACGCCAAAAACATTCCAGATACACCGAGCAAAATTATATTGTTAGATTGCAGACTACGTAAAAAGAAATATGAAAATAGCAATAAAAGCGTTGTGAACAGTGTCTCTGTAAGCATCCGGTCGATGTTATACAAAAAACCTGGATATACAGCTGCCAATGCAAGTGAAATCACAATATAAGGTTTGCGAACGTTGATCAGTTCTAACATCTTAAATATCAACCACAAAGATAAAATACTTAAAAAGATTTGCGATGTAAGAACAGCCTGTGTTGAGTGTCCAAATAATACATAAATAATGGATATATATATTGGATAACCAGGTTGTAATGCAGAAGTAGGAACTACTTCGCGTATCCCTTTAAACATATCTCCATTCATATCAAAAGTAACGGTTCCATGCTTTACTAAGTTTTCGGCTGCATGGTTATAGGTGGTCTCATCCCCAACAATTATCGCCCTTGTGGTATCGGGAATTACAACCCTCAAAATGATACCAATTGCAAAAGTTAGCAGAATGCACACAATGTACAATAGTTTTCTATTATTCATTATTAAGTCATTCACCTCGTAACTAAGTCGGTTTAAACTCGTATATATTTACACAACTTCAAGAGTAAACTCAACCTAGTTACCTGTCAATGCTCTGAGATGAAGCCAGTCTGTCCCTAGTGCATTCCCATCTCCGCATGTTAATCTTTGATAGCCGAATACTACATACTTGTTTGGACTAGTTCCAGCATGAACGGGGGCAGATTCGCAGACGATTTTATCAACCTCGGTTGTTTTCCAGTCGGATGCCGTAGGAACACCAGTCGTAAACGCTTGTCTGTTAAAAAGAAACCGCTCGTTCTTAGGAATATAAATTGGCAGCAGCTATTTTCCGGTTATATATTCGCTTATAACATCACTGCCTAATGACACTGATGCTATTTTTGAGTTAGGACTTGCTAGCGAATATTCCGAAAATCCAGTACCAATATACAAGGAGGGAGCCGCGTGGCCCGAAAAGTACAGGTTCTCTTGTCCGCTTATAACGGAGAACGATACATACAGCAGCAAATAGAAAGTGTCATGGAGCAAAGCTGGCGCGAGGTGTCCCTCTTCATCCGCGATGACGGTTCCAGCGATGGTACCCTCAAGGTGATTCAGCGGCTGGCCGAGCAATATCAAGGACGGATTACCTGGGTGCAAGGGGGAAATCTCGGGGTGATCGGCAGCTTCCTCGAGCTGCTGAAGATGTCGGATGAAACAGCAGATTACTATTGCTTCTGTGACCAAGATGACGTGTGGCTGCCCCACAAAGTGGAATCGGCGGTGGAGAGGCTGGAATCTGATGCAGATCAGCACAGACCACTAATGCATTTTACTTCAACGACGCTGACAGATGACAGACTTCATGAACAAGGCAACTGGCCGAATCCGCCTGCTAAGAAGCTATCATTTTATAATGCACTTGTGCAAAATGTTGCAGTAGGGGCAACGATGACGTTGAATCGCACTGCTCGACATTTTTTCGTCAACCATGATCAACCAGATGTGAGGCATATCATCATGCACGATTGGTGGTTTTACATGATGGTATCTGCATTCGGTAATGTTTATTACGATTTAAAGCCTTCTATGCTGTACCGCCAGCATGGAAATAATGTAGTGGGCGGCACCAACTCATTGTTCAGAATTACGTTAAATAAGTGGAGCAGCTTTAAGAAGCATGCCGGAAAGAAAATCTTATATCACCAGGCACTAGAGTTCTACCGGGTTTATGGACATAATCTGGATGCGGACAAAAAGAAACAAATTACATGGTTCCTTCAATCACGGGGTAACTGGATGGATAGGGTGAAATACCTTAAGGTTTCCAAGCTTTATCGTCAATCTCGAGGGGAGAATCTACTCTTCAAAATATTGATACTAATAGATTACATATGATAAGCAATCCTACCACCCCCTTCCAGCTTTACCTGTGCTATAATGTCGATAGATTGATAAACTTGTCAGGAGTTTTTACATGATCGATTTAAGTATTCTTATCGTAAATTACAATACCCGGCAGCTGACCGTGGACTGTCTGCAGTCTGTTTATGCTTCGCGCACCGCGTACACCTATGAGGTCATTGTGATCGACAACGACTCGCAGGATGATTCCGTAGCGGTGATCCGGAAGCAGTTCCCGCAGGTCACGCTGATTCAGAACCGGGAGAATACCGGCTTTGCGAAGGCCAATAATCAGGGGATGGAGATCAGCGAGGGGCGGTATCTATTGCTGCTGAACTCCGATACGCTGGTGCAGGACGATACGCTGCAGGTCATGCTGGACTTTATGGAAGAGCGCACAGACCTTGGGGCATCGGGCTGCAAGGTGGTGCTGCCGGATGGCGGGCTGGACAAAGCGTGCAAGCGCGGGTTTCCCACGCCATCGGCTTCCTTCTATTATGTGTCGGGTCTGGGCAGACTGTTTCCGCAAAAGCGGGAGTTTAACCAATACCAGCTGGGCTATCTCGATCCGGATCAGGAATATCCGGTGGACTGCCTGGTCGGGGCGTTTATGCTCGTGCGGCGGGAGACGGTTCAGCAGGTGGGCGGCCTGGATGAGACCTTTTTTATGTACGGGGAAGATATTGACTGGTGCTACCGAATCAAGGCGGCGGGCTGGGGAATCCATTACACACCGCGTACGCAGATTGTGCATTACAAGGGCGGCAGTGCACGCCGGCGGTCGTTCAAGATTATTTACGAGTTTCATCGGGCGATGCTGCTGTTTCACCGCAAGCACTATCACAAGCGCTATAATCTATGGATTAACGGAGCGGTCTATCTCGGCATCGGCTTCAAAATGACGCTCTCCCTGCTTCTCAACCGCTTGAAGCCCTCCCGGCCGGCCTTGCGCCCGGTGACGACTGCTGCGCCGGCTCCTGCAGCCGTGGAGGTGGAATCGTGATTCGGCGGAATCAAGGATTTCTGACCAAATTATATATGCTGATGGATTTCGCCGTCGTACAGCTGGCGTTTCTGCTGGCCTGGTGGATCAAGTTCGAGAGCGGCTGGCTGCCGTATGAGCATCCTTTGCCGGTCGAGACTTACGGCGGGTGGAGCGTCGTGTTTGGGGCGGTGGCGGTCATCGTGGGCTCCATGGTGTCCTTTTATTCTCCGAAGCGGAAGCAGCGCTTTGCCGACGAATTCATTAAGATTATAAAAACCCATTTCATCAGCATGTTTGTTCTGCTCAGCCTGATGTTCTTCTTCAAGGAGGTCGATATCTCCCGGATGTATCTGGCGCTGTATATGGTACTGAACGTAGTGTTCATCTCGCTGTACCGGTACATCCTGAAGAGGACACTTCAATATTTCCGCGAAAAAGGCTATAACCGCCAGTTTGTGCTCATCATCGGGGCAGGCTCGCTGGGCCGGCGGTTCTACAAAAACCTGAACCAGCATCCCGCACTCGGCTACGAGGTAGTTGGCTTTCTGGACGATTACCAGCAGTGGAGCGAGCTGGATGCGCGCAGGTATAGTCCGATTCTCGGCACGGTGGAGGAGCTGGAGCATGTACTGGCTGCGAAGCTCGTGGATGAAGTGGTGCTCGCGCTTCCGCTGCTTGCGCATGACAAATATCCCGGCATTATCGAGGTCTGTGAAAAAGCAGGCGTGCGCACGCTCATCATCCCGGATTTCTTCGACTTTTTGCCGGCGCGTCCGGTGTTCGATAACTTCGCGGGGATGCCGCTCATTAACGTGCGGGACATTCCGCTCGACCTGGCGGTCAACCGCTTGTTCAAGCGTGTCTTTGATATCGCCTTCTCGCTGGCGGCCATATTGCTGACGCTGCCGGTAATGGCGCTCATTTATGCCGGCATCAAGCTGACGTCCCCGGGACCCGCGATCTTCAAGCAGGAGCGGATGGGGCTGAACCGGCGTACATTCCATATGTACAAATTCCGCTCTATGAAGCTGCTGCCGGAAGGTGCGGAGGATACCGGGTGGACGGTGGAGAATGACCCGCGGCGCACGAAGCTGGGCTCTTTCCTGCGCCGGACGAGCCTGGATGAGCTGCCGCAGTTCTTCAATGTGCTGATGGGTCATATGAGCGTGGTGGGGCCAAGGCCCGAGCGGCCGTATTTTGTTGAGCAGTTTAAGGAGGCCGTGCCGAAGTACATGGTGAAGCATCATGTGCGGCCCGGCATTACCGGCTGGGCACAGAGCAACGGACTGCGGGGCGATACCTCGATTGAGGAGCGGATCAAGCACGATATCTTTTACATCGAGAACTGGTCTCTTCTCTTTGACGTCAAAATCATTCTGCGCACGATCCGCAACGGCTTCAAGAATGCCTACTAGCGCCTCAGTGCGTCCGGCAGCCGGCTGTCCGGCGGCGGCTCTTGAAATGCCAGTCATCCACATTTTCGCTTACTTGATAAACCAGGCCTGACGCCTCCTCAAAGGGAGTAGCGTCAGGTCTTTCCTTGTTAATCCCAATTTTCAAAAAATGTTCGCATGATATACGAACATCAAATTGACTTGCAACTCATGCTGTCATAGACTTATTCTAGCAGGTTAACCGTTAACGTGGAGGAATGACGCTTGAAAGACATAATCAAGTCGTGGAGGCATGTGTTTAAGCTGGATCCGGAGAAAGAGCTCTCGGAGGAGGCGCTGGAGGCTCTATGCATGTCAGGCAGTGATGCCATCATGGTGGGCGGCTCGACCGGCATAACCTACGAGAACACGGTCGATTTGATGTCCCGGGTCCGCCGGTTTGAGCTGCCTTGTGTGCAGGAGGTCTCGGATCTGGAGGCTGTAGTGCCTGGCTTCGATCTGTACCTGACACCGATGGTGCTGAACACCGAGGATGTCACCTGGATTCTGGAGCGCCACCGCCAGGGCATTGAGCGTTACGGCTATATGATTCCGTGGGAGCTTGTGGTGCCGGAAGGGTATATTGTGCTGAATCCGGAGGCTGCTGTAGCGAAGCTGACGGGAGCGAAGGCAAGCCTTACGGAAGATGCAATAGCCGCTTATGCCCAGATTGCGGACAAGCTCATGTTGCTGCCGATCGTGTATCTGGAGTACAGCGGCATTTTTGGAGAGATGGATACCGTTCGCCGGGTACGCCGGGGACTGGAGCAGGCGCGGCTTTTTTACGGGGGCGGCATTACAGGCCCGTCACAGGCCACAGAGGCTGCAAGCGCAGCCGATACGGTCATTGTAGGCAATATTATATATGATGATTTGGAGCAGGCCCTGTCCACGGTGGCAGCGGTAAAAGGCACTGCCGAATAGAGGAGTCCGGAGCGGCCCTGATGCTGCTGCGCCGTGCGCAGCTGGAGACAACGATGAATAGGAGGCTTTTGTATCATGCAGCCGATTGACATACACGAGGCCATTAGCCGCCTCAATCCCCCGCAGCGCCAGGCGGTTGAATCTACCGATGGACCGCTGCTGATTATGGCGGGTGCAGGCTCGGGCAAGACGCGAGTTCTGACGCACCGTATTGCGTATCTGATTGCTACGCGCAAGGCACCGCCATGGAGTATTTTGGCGATCACGTTTACGAACAAAGCAGCTCGGGAAATGCAGGAGCGGGTATCCCGATTGGTCGGGAATGAAGGAAGAGATATTTGGGTATCCACCTTCCACTCCATGTGCGTGCGCATTCTGCGCAAGGACATTGAGCGGATCGGCTATACGTCCAACTTCAGCATTCTGGACTCTACGGACCAGCTTTCGGTCATCCGCAGTTGTATGAAGCAGCTGAATATCGATCCCAAGAAGTTTGAGCCGAAGGCCATTCAGGCCATGATGAGCACCGCCAAGAATGAGCTGATCACGCCGCAGCAGTACGAGCATAAGGCCGCAGATTATCTGGAGAGCATGACCGCCAAGGTGTATAAAGAATACCAGAAGCGCCTCAAGAGCAATAACTCGCTCGATTTTGATGACCTGATCATGTCTACCATTCAGCTGTTTAAGGAAGTGCCGGAGGTGCTGGATTTCTACCAGCGTAAATTCAAATATATTCATGTGGACGAATACCAGGATACGAACCGGGCGCAGTACATGCTGTGCCGGATGCTGGCTGACAGCCATCACCGGATCTGCGTGGTGGGGGACAGTGACCAGTCGATTTACCGGTGGCGCGGCGCGGATATCAGCAACATTCTGAATTTTGAAGAGGACTATCCGGAGGCCCGCACCATTATGCTGGAGCAGAACTACCGGTCTACGTCGAACATCCTGAGCGCGGCGAACAGCGTCATCGGGCTTAACTCCGGGCGCAAGCCGAAGAATCTGTGGACCGATCAGGGCGAAGGCTCAAAGATCAAGGTGTTCCGCGGGGATACAGAGCATGATGAGGGCTATTTTGTCACGTCAGAAATCAATAAAAATGTGAAAAACGGCCAAAACTATCAAGATCACGCCATCTTGTACCGTACAAACGCCCAGTCCCGGGTGATCGAGGAAATTCTGATTAAATCGGACATTCCGTATCAAATTGTCGGCGGCATCAAGTTCTACGATCGAAAAGAGATCAAGGACATGCTTGCCTACCTGCGTCTCATCTCGAACCCGGACGATGACGTCAGTCTGACGCGGATTATTAACGTGCCGAAGCGAAGCATCGGGGATACGACGGTAGGCAAGCTGGCGGCAGCAGCGACGGAGCGGGGCGTCTCCGTGTATCGGGCACTGGAGGTTGTGGATGATCTCGGCTTTGCGGGGCGTACCCGGAACGCGCTGGTGGAATTCTACGATATGATTGCTTCTCTGCACCGGATGGTGGAGTTTCTGTCGGTGACCGAGCTGAGTGAGAAAATGCTGGAGCTGTCCGGCTACCGCAGCGAGCTGAAGAATGAGAACACGATTGAATCCCGCTCACGCCTGGAGAACATCGACGAGTTTCTGTCGGTAACCCAGGAGTTTGAGAAGAACAATGAGGACAAGTCGCTCGTCTCCTTCCTCACCGATCTTGCACTCATTGCAGATATTGACTCCATGAACAATGATGGCGAGGAGGACCGCAGTGATGCTGTTGTCCTGATGACGATGCACAGTGCGAAGGGACTGGAGTTCCCGGTGGTATTTATCATTGGTATGGAGGAGGGAGTATTCCCGCACAGCCGCGCCCTGATGGATAATGAGGAGCTGGAGGAAGAGCGCCGGCTGGCTTATGTCGGAATTACCCGGGCGGAGCAGCAGCTATTCCTGTCCTGTGCGCGGATGCGTACTCTGTTCGGACGGACGACAGCGAACCCGGCTTCCCGCTTCCTGGATGAGATTCCGGACGAGCTGAAGGAGGATACCCACATCGCCCGTGACCGTTACCGCCGGGGTGCTGGAGCTGGCGGCTCTTATGCGGGCCGCGGCTTTGGCGGCAGCGGGGGCGGCAACTTCGGGGCAGACCGCACAAGAGATCTGTCTCTTGGCGGCTCGACCGCCTCCGCCGTACCTTCTGCCAGCAGCCGCGTTACCGTAACGAACGGACCGGTATCCCGCACGGCAGCCGGCGCCAGCAGCGCCGGGGCCTTCCAGGCCGGTGACAAGGTGGCCCATGGCAAGTGGGGCACCGGCACCATTGTGTCCGTGAAGGGCAGCGGCAATGATACGGAGCTTCAGATTGCGTTTCCAGCGCCGGTTGGCGTCAAGCGCCTGCTCGCCGGCTTTGCGCCCATCACCAAGGTGGAGTAGCGCTTAGCTGCATGAGCAGGGCTTTCCCGCCATGCGCCATTTTTTATCAAGGAGGATGTCCCCGTTCATGAATGCCAAGGACCAGATGGAGAAGCTGATCGCGGAGCTGAACAAATATAACTACCATTACTATACCCTGGATGAGCCGCTCATCAGCGATAAGGAATACGACGCTATGTATGATCGCTTAATATCTCTGGAGCAGGAGAGCGGAATCGTGCTGCCGGACTCTCCAACCCAGCGTGTGGGAGGCGAGATCCTGAAAGGCTTTGCGCCACACCGCCATCTCGCCCCCCTGTGGAGCCTGGACAAGGCGCAAAATATTGAGCAGCTGCGTACCTGGCATGAGCGCGTCGTCCGGCTCATAGATGATTACAACGCCAAGAACCCGTCCAACCCGCTGCCGAAGCCTGGCTACGCGCTGGAGCTGAAATTCGACGGATTGACTCTAAATTTGACCTACACGGACGGTAAGCTGGTTCAGGCATCGACCCGCGGCAACGGCGCCGTGGGCGAAGGCATCCTCGCTCAGGTCAAGACCATTCGCTCCGTGCCGCTGGACATTCCATTTACGGACGGAACGATTGAGGTGCAGGGTGAAGGCATTATGAACCTGTCGGTGCTGGAGAAATATAACCAGACAGCGGCAGATCCGCTGAAGAATGCGCGGAACGCCGCCGCCGGAGCGCTGCGGAACCTGAACCCGAAGGTGACTGCCGAGCGCCGGCTGACCGCGTACTTCTATAACGTTGGCTATTCCGATGGCGTAAGCTTTCAAAATCATAAGGATATGATGGATTTCCTGCGGGAGAATCGGTTTAAAGTGAATCCGTATATTTTTTATTTCCAGAGCTTTGACGATGTCATGGAGCAGCTAGCTGACATTGAAGCCAAGCGCGCCTCCCTGGACTACCTGATCGACGGCGCGGTGATGAAGCTGACGGACATGCGCACGCGGGAGATCCTTGGCTACACCGATAAATTTCCGCGCTGGGCCGTGGCCTACAAGTTCGAGGCGGAGGAGACGACCACCGTCCTGGAGTCTGTTGTCTGGAACGTAGGCCGCACCGGCAAGGTAACGCCGCTCGCCCGTGTCGAGCCTGTGGAGCTGGCTGGGGTGACGGTACAGAACTGTACGCTGAACAATGTCGGGGACATTGAGCGCAAGAATCTGAAGTACGCCCTGGGCACGCGTGTGTTCATTCGCCGCTCCAACGATGTCATTCCGGAAATTCTCGGCAAGGTAACAGAAGAGAATGACGGGGAAGAGATTCAGTATCCGGAGCAGTGTCCTTCCTGCGGTTTTCCGCTGGAGCAGCGCGGGGCTCACTTGTTCTGCAATAACAAGTCAGGCTGCAAGCCGCAGATCATTGCGAGAATTTCGCATTTTGCTTCGCGGGACGCGATGGACATTGAGACGTTCAGCGACAAGACGGCTATTCAGCTGCATGAGGAGCTGGGAGTCAAAGAGCCTGCAGATTTGTATACGCTGGAGTTTGACAGCCTGGTCAAGCTGGAGCGCTTTGGGGAGAAGAAGGCCCAGAACCTGCTGGATGCTCTGGAAGCCAGCAAAGGCCGCGATCTGGCCGCCTTCCTGTATGCGCTGGGCATTCCGAACACGGGCAAATCGACCACCAAAATGCTGGCAGACCACTACCGCGACCTGAGCCGGATTATGGAGGCTGACGCGGAGGAGCTGGTGGAGCTGCCGGATGTCGGCGGAATTGTGGCAGAGTTCATTGCAGGGTATTTTGCCGATCCATTCAACCAGGCCTCTATTGAGCGCATGCTCTCACTCGGGGTTCAGGCCAAGGCGCCGGAAGCGCCGGCTGTGATCAGCAGTGATTCCTTTTTCAGCGGCAAAACCGTCGTGCTCACCGGTACGCTGCACCTGCTCACCCGGGATGAGGCAACGGAGAAGCTGGAGGCCCTGGGCGCCAAGGTCACCGGCAGTGTATCGAAGAAAACAGACCTGCTGATTGCAGGCGAGAAAGCCGGCAGCAAGCTGGCCAAAGCCAAACAGCTCGGCATCTCTGTGCTGGAGGATGAGGAAGAGTTCGTTCGGCTGTTGAACGAGGGCTAACCATTCGGATGGATCAAAAAACACCGTATCCGCACCTGAATTCAGGTGCTGGGATGACGGTGTTTTTGACGTCTGGCAGTCTTCCTAGATCTGCCTTAACGCAGGCTACTCTTTAGACCATTGCTCGATCACCCGGTCCTTGGGCAATAGGAACGAGAACAGGCCCAGCAGCGGCAGGAAGCTGGCGGCGATCATCACATTGCCGATGCCCCAGGCGTCGCCCAGGTTGCCGAGCGCGAGAGCGCCGACCCCGCCCATGCCAAAGGCGAAGCCTGTAATGAGGCCGGATACCGTCCCGATGTTGCCAGGGTGCAGCATCTGGGCATACACGACAGTGACCGAGAAGCTGGAGAGCAGAATGAAGCCGCCGATCGTAAGCAGCACGCCTGCCCAGAACAGGGATACATAGGGCAGCAGCAGCGCGATAGGGGCTGTGCCCACCATGGACAGCATAATCAGGTTACGGCGCCCGAAGCGGTCAGCAAGCGGTCCGCCAAAGAAGGTGCCGACCGCCCCGGCAGCAAGGAACAGGAAGATGTAAATTTGAGCATCATCCAGGCCGATCCGGTAAGCGTCCATCAGATAAAACGCATAGTAGCTGCTAATTGCAGCCCCGTACCAGGAGCGCACGAATACGAGCAGCACGAGCACCAGCGTCGCATGACGGATGCTGCGGCGGCGCGCCGGATCCAGAAGGCGGCCCTTGGCGCGCTTCGTAAAGGTGTATCCGGCGTCTAGCATGGAGCGGTACCAGCGGGCCACATAGCTTTGCACGGCGACCCCGGCCGCAGCGATGAAGGTGAAATAGAACGCCCCGCTTTGACCCAGTGGTACAAAAATAAACCGTGTCAGCAGCGGCGCCAATGACTGTCCGGCGTTACCGCCCACCTGAAAGATGGACTGGGACAGGCCCTTGCGCATCCCTGCTGCCATATGAGCTACGCGCATGCCCTCGGGATGGAAGGTGGCCGAGCCGAGGCCGATCAGGATGACCGCGAACAGCACCAATATGTACGAGCCCGCATAGGCAAGGATCCCGACACCGGCAAGGGTACAGCACATTCCGAGCGGCAGCAGGATCGGCCGGGGCTTGCGGTCTGCGGCATAGCCGATCACCGGCTGGATGATAGAGGATGTGAAGTTGATGGCAAATGAAATCCAGCCGATCTGCGTGAAGGTTAACAGCAGGTTCTCCTTCAGAATGGGAAAAATCGCCGGAATCACCGCTTGAATCGAGTCATTAAACAAATGTACAAAGCTGATTGCGAGCAATATCCGGTACACGGTCTCCTGCCCCGCACCGCGGTCTGCAGCAGGAGTGGGTGCCGGCTTGGCCAGCTTCAGCGACTTATCCGCCATGATGTTCTCTCCTAACATGGGCTATCATTTCAGCATTGCTGGGGAGTGTGCCCTAATGAACAACCTTAAGACCTTTTTCCACGAAAGACAACACTTAATTTCCAAAAAAGCTTGCATGGCGAGTCGTTCACACGCTGTTACAGTCTCAGCTTTTCTTCGCATCCGGAATCCATGCGTCCTTGTCATAGCCGCGAACCTCCCAATATCCGGAGTAATCCCCTTCAATCAGCTCAATGCGGTTGAGCCATTTGACGGACTTGTAGGCGTACATCTGCGGCGTGACCAGACGCACCGGACCTCCGAGCTGGCTCGGTATAGGCTTGCCGTCATGCAGAACAGCGACCATCACATCATCCATCCGGGCCTGCTCCATCGTTAAAGAATCGGTATACACCCCGTCGCCGGAGTAGAACTTCACCGTTTGGGCCTTGCTCTGCACGCCTGCCAGATCCAGCAGCTTGGAGAGGGGGATGCCTTCCCAGGTGTTCTGATAGACAGACCAGCCTGTCACGCAATGGAAGTCACTGACCTGAACCTCTCTATTCATCGCTACAAATTCTTCCCAGCTCCATTCCAGCTTCTGATCCACCAGGCCATCCACCGTGAACGACCAGTTACTATTGTCAAAAGTAGGGATGTCAGTTACCGTGTACACGCGAAAATTCCCCTGCGCCCCTCCGCCAAGCGGCGGTGAAGAATCTGGAAGCGGCACTGGCTCGGGAACGAGCGCATTGGCATTGCTTGCGACAAAGCCCGTAGAACCGGTGGATTGCATCGTTTTGTTCAGCCAGCTCAAAAAGGTAGGCCCCAGCGTCAAGGCAAGCCCCGTACCTGCTGCGGCTTTAATGAACCCTCGGCGGGTGTATAGCGGCTGCGGTGCTTCAGGCAGGGCTGCCGGAGCTTTATCTCCTGCTGGTCTATGGCTGTTCGCAGCTTCAACGGATAAAGCTCGCCGCTGCGGCTCCTTCAGCCATTTGGTGCGGGTGATAGAATGGTAGATCATAACCGGAAGGCCAATCCAGGTCAAAAGATCGTGAATGAACAATGCGGCATTTGCCGCGCGCGGACCGGCCAGGCGGAACTGCCACAGCACGATACCGGATACCAGCCAGCCGAGGAGCAGGAAAAGCACGAACACAACGTTCGCTTTTTGCCCTGTTCTGCCCTTGAGCCTTTTCCAGTGCTTGGCGGCCAGGAGCAGGTAGTACACGACAGGAATTAGCAGGACGATACCGACCCCGATATGTGCCCATTTGAGCCACACCCGTCCGGCGCCGAGGATTTCTCGCCAGAATCCGCCTACCAGCAGCAAGCCGGACAGTGAGAGGAACAGAACAATCCAGGCGTTCCAGGCATGGATCGAGGTGAGCTTCTTGCCATAACCTTTTCGGATCCGGCTCAGCCATGTAGTTTTCATCGTCAACATCCTCTCTAGGCAATGATTCATTATGTATGCATTTCTCGACAACGACAGCAGCAACAGAAGTGCAAAAGTCACCTTATCCTTAATGTACCGCAAAACACCTCCCCTGAATAACTGATAATCAACCTATATATGAAGAAAAATCAAACAAACACGTGGCAAAGTCCTTATGGAGAAGGGTGAATTCAGGGTGCTAAAAACTTTTTTGAAAAAAGGGGTTGTAAATGTCTTGCTGACATGATATATTATTTCTTGTCGCTTGCGAGGTAAGCTTGAGAGAGTGGTCAAGAGGTTGAATAAACTTGTTGACAGATAGCAAGCAGACATGGTATGATAAACGTCCTGTGTGATTGAGAGAAATGATGCAGGAACCAACCAAGTTCTTTGAAAACTGAACAAATGGAACTCGTTAATAAAATGGATTCATGATGAATGAATCGTCAGTTTTGAAATGAGCAATTGAACTCAACTTTCATGGAGAGTTTGATCCTGGCTCAGGACGAACGCTGGCGGCGTGCCTAATACATGCAAGTCGAGCGGACTTGATGAGGAGCTTGCTCCTCTGAAAGTTAGCGGCGGACGGGT
>NZ_JAGFIP010000010.1:0-171212 GCF_017582705.1 Paenibacillus sp. F411 | reverse complement strand
CGGGGCTCCCGCGCAGCGCGCCGCCAGGCGCAGCCGCGGCCGCGCCCGGAACGGGCAGCGGCGCCGCCTCCGCTGCGCGGGCCCGCGCGCTGCCTTGCTCTGCCCTCGCCGCCCCGTGCTTCGCCGCCACTCTCGTGCCCGCGCTCGGCCGCCCCGGCTCTCTCGCCGCCCCGCGCTCCCCAGCGGAACCGCCCGGGAAGCTCCACGTAATCATAGGCTGCGGCTCTGCCATCTGCTCCCGCTCATGCTCATGCTCATGCTTATGCTCATGCTCGCCCTCTCCTGCCTCTCTTGTATCTATGGCAGCGTCGCTGCCGCGCTGAGCCGGGATCGAAACTTGAATACGAACCTTGGAATCTTTCATTCTGCTCTCCCTCCTGAATCCCTAAGCTTTCACGCCAAGTGCGTCCATATTTTTGAATTGATATATATGTATGAGAGAGTAACAGATGATAGAACCGGATCCGAACGTAGTGTGCTCCCTAGTATTCCCTAGAAACAAACAAAGACATGGCGGTACCGGGAACAGCTTCCTGGTATCACCATGTCTTTGTTCATGTTACTTCTATCGCAGGCTGCTATTTCTAAGCAGCAGCCTTCTCCCCCGGCTTCATCCGCCGTTTTAAGAGAACTCTAGAAGTCGTTTCCTTACACCCAGCTTGGCTGAACCTTGAACACCTTCGTGTCTTCGGTTTCTGCAACAGCCGGCTTCGCCGTCTCCTGTGTGCTGCGCTCTTCTGTCGAAATACGCCAGATGTCTGCGCCAAGACCGGACAGCTTCTCTGCCAGATTCACATAGCCGCGATCAATATGATGCGTACCTGTGACCTCTGTCGTTCCTTCAGCCACCAATCCAGCCATAATCAAGGCTGCGCCTGCGCGAAGGTCCGTTGCGCATACCTTTGCTCCGGTCAGCTTGGCGTCTCCTGTTACGATGGAGGAGCGTCCTTCAATCTTGATTTCCGCATTCATAAGCTGGAATTCTTCCACATGCATGAAGCGGTTCTCAAAAACGGTCTCCGTAACCACACTGGTTCCCTTGGATTTCAGCAGCAGCGCCATCATTTGGGACTGCATATCGGTCGGAAAGCCCGGGTATGGGAGAGTTTTCACATCCACAGCCTTCAGCGGCTTGTCGGCAATCACCCGGATCCCGTTCTCATCCGGCTGTACCGTCACACCCATTTCCTCCATCTTCGCAATCAAAGAGCCCAAATGGTCCGCAATTGCACCTTCCACATACACATCTCCACCCGTAATGGCGGCAGCCGCCATGAAGGTACCAGCTTCAATCCGGTCCGGAATGACATGATGCTTCACGCCGTGCAGCTTCTCTACACCTTCGATCCGAATGACCCCGGTGCCTGCACCGCGAACCACAGCGCCCATTCCGTTCAGGTAGTTCGCCAAATCGACAATCTCCGGCTCTTTCGCCGCATTTTCGATCGTGGTTACGCCTTCAGCCAGCGTAGCCGCCATCATGATGTTCTGGGTTGCGCCTACGCTGGCAACATCCAGATATATTTTTGCACCGCGCAGTCTTCCATTGCTCTTGGCCTCAATGAATCCCTGGCCCAAGCTGATCTCTGCACCCAATGCTTCAAAGCCCTTCAAATGCTGGTCAATCGGTCTGGTCCCGATGGCACAGCCACCCGGAAGAGAAATCTTCGTGCTGCCACAGCGAGCAAGCAAAGGTCCCATCACCAGGAACGAGGCACGCATTTTCCGCACCCATTCATACGGTGCTTCACATGTGGAGATGTTCTCCGCGTTCACGGTGATCACATCATCCTTATATGTAACTGCAGCCCCTAAAGATTCCAACACCTTGCTAATGGTCATCACATCGTCAAGAGGAGGGGCGTCAATAATGACACTTTCTCCTTCTTCCCCGAGAAGAGAGGCGGCGATGATCGGAAGAACTGAATTCTTTGCTCCGCTGACTTTGACACTTCCGGCCAGTCTTTTGCCACCGCGGACGATAAATTTGCTCATCTTGGTTTCCCTCCGCGTCCATAAATTCTGTTTATCATGCATTCTTATCAATGACGTTACAAATACCTGCTAAATTTCCAACTTACATCTTACCATTGCCATTTCCAGACGTACAAGGTTACCAAGGACTATTTCCCATACACTTCGTCCCGTCCGATGATCTGTTTCTACGATTATCCAACTGACCCCTGTCTACATCCTTAAACACATTTCAATTCCTCTAACAAGCATTTCAATACATTAGTTGTATGCGACATAGACCTCAAAAGGTTCCCACGCGTTATTCCTGACCTGTCATTTCATTCAGGAGCGGGTGAACGGTTTAGTTCAGAAGTCATGTTCGTCCGCCCGATTATTATGCTTATTGTCATTGTTAACATAATAATTCACGTTTATTCGACATCTGTCTCAGGCAGCCTATCAGACTTATAACCAATCAAGACCCCGTTAAAACACAGCTAGCAATAAACCTAAAAAATATATCGGATCATTTGGCTCCAAATCAAATAGTCATTGAGAAATTCAGCTACAAAACGACCCAGCACTACAGCTAGCAGCACATGCAGCAGCCTTCCTTGGGGACTTTTGGGATTTCGGATCACCAAATCCAGTTTTAATGTTTGTAATGCCCACCATGCCAGTGCAATGCATAAGAGCGATACGGTGATGGAGATAAGTCCGCTTACGCCTACCGCACTGTCTACGGCACTTGAAATGCCTTGATTCATATTCCCTCCTCCAGGCTCAGATGTTAGGCCCGAAAAGGACCGACTTCTCTATCATACTTGGCAAAGCCTGAAGAATCCACCCCTATATCCCACCATTTCCTCGGAAATAAAAAAAAATGATCACTTATGGTCATTTTCATGAACTTTTTCATGACTTATGGCCCTAAACCGCGCTATATCAGGATTCATCGCTCTTTTTACTTTGAAAACGCCAAGCTTTTTTCCAATGAAAAAAGCGATTCGGCTGCTTGCACAGCTGAATCGCTTCTTTAGTGATAATGATAAATCTTAGTTTCCGCCGGAAACCTTGATCCGGTTCATCGCCCGCTGCAGAGACAGCTCGGCACGGCGATGGTCTATTTCATCCTGGCGGCTTGCGCCCAGACGGGCTTCTGCCCGGCTCTTTGCAGCCTCAGCACGCTCAAGATCAATTTCAGTCGCTTTCTCGGCGCTTTCTGCCAAGATCACCACTTTGTCCTTCCGGACCTCAACAAATCCGCCCTGAACCGCAAATGCGGTAGTCTGATTTCCGATTTTCACGAAAACCGGAGCGACCTGCAGCGGCGTTACGAATGGGATATGTCCCGGCAAAATGCCCAGCTCCCCTTCCACACCACGCACAGTAATGCTGTTGGCCTGCTCGGAATACACCAGGCGGTCCGGAGTTACAATCTCTAACAAAAAGGTGCTCACTTCCATCCCTCCTCACCGTTTTCCGCAGAAAACCCGCAGCAGCAGGCAAGACACGCTGAATTATCAGCGTCCCGCCTGTCTGATACGAGAGCGTCAGCTTACATAGTTTTGGCTTTTTCCACTGCTTCCTCAATGGTGCCGACGAACAGGAAAGCGGCCTCTGGAAGGCTGTCATGCTTACCATCCAGAATTTCCTTGAAGCTGCGCACGGTTTCTTTAACCGGTACATATTTACCCGGCATACCGTTGAACTGCTCGGCTACGTGGAACGGCTGGGACAGGAAACGCTGAACGCGGCGCGCACGCGCAACGATCGCTTTATCTTCCTCACTCAGCTCGTCCATACCGAGGATGGCGATGATATCCTGAAGCTCGTTGTAACGAGCAAGAATTTTCTTAACGCCTTGAGCTACGTTGTAATGCTCTTCGCCTACAACCTCAGGAGCCAGAATCCGGGAACTGGATGCCAGCGGATCTACCGCCGGGTAGATACCCATCTCGGAAATTTTACGCTCCAGGTTCGTCGTTGCGTCCAAGTGGGCAAACGTCGTTGCCGGAGCCGGATCCGTGTAGTCATCCGCAGGCACGTAGATCGCCTGGATGGACGTTACAGAGCCTTTCTTCGTGGAGGTAATCCGCTCTTGCAGACGTCCCATCTCGGAAGCCAGTGTCGGCTGGTAACCTACCGCCGAAGGCATCCGGCCGAGGAGGGCCGATACTTCAGAACCCGCTTGGGTGAAACGGAAGATGTTATCAATGAAGAGCAGTACGTCCTTACCTTCCTGGTCACGGAAATACTCCGCCATCGTCAAACCGGTCAGGGCTACACGCAGACGCGCGCCCGGAGGCTCGTTCATCTGTCCGAAAACCATCGCGGTTTTGTTGATTACGCCGGAATCGCTCATCTCGTGGTACAGGTCATTACCTTCACGAGTACGCTCGCCGACCCCTGCAAATACAGAGATACCGCCGTGCTCTTGAGCGATGTTATTGATCAGTTCCTGGATCGCAACGGTTTTACCTACACCCGCGCCGCCGAAGAGACCGATTTTGCCGCCCTTTTGGTAAGGAGCCAGCAGGTCGATAACCTTGATGCCGGTTTCCAGCATTTCAGCTTGCGTGGAAAGCTCATCATATGCAGGAGCTTCACGGTGGATCGGGTTATTGACCTCGGATACAACCACGCCTGCATTATCAATCGGCTCACCCAGAACGTTAAATACACGGCCCAGTGTAGAAGAGCCTACAGGTACAGTAATCGGTCTGCCCAGATCCGTTGCCTCGATTCCACGAATCAAGCCATCGGTTGAGGACATCGCGATACAACGTACCAGGTTATCACCCAGGTGGTTGGATACTTCCAAAGTCAGATTAACCGAACGGCCGCCTTCCACAACGCCTTCAATCTTGACAGCGTTAAAGATGTCGGGAAGCTGACCGCGTTCAAATTCAATGTCAACAACAGCGCCTGTAATGCTGACAACGCGTCCTTTGTTCATCTTTTCGTTTTCCCTCCTACCCGCCCGCCGTTATGCACGGCGAGCGATCATCGTAAAGCAGCACGATCTGTGCTGCCAGTATTTCTTCATGTTGAAGCTAGGTCTAGCACGTTACTGTGCGTCGGCACCGGCAACAATCTCGGAAATTTCCTGAGTGATTGCAGCCTGACGGGCACGGTTGTATGTCAATTTCAGCTCGCCGATCAGCTTGCTGGCGTTCTTTGTTGCAGCACCCATCGCGGTCATCTTGGCACCGAGCTCACTTGCCTTGGCGTTCAGCATTGCGCTGAAGATGAGCGTCTCTGCATATTTCGGAAGCAAAGCCTCCAGAACCGCCTCTGGCGAAGGCTCGTATTCATGACCGGATGCACTTGCGCCGGCTCCGATATTTTCCATAGGCAGAAGCTGGTCCACTTCCGGGGTTTGTGTCAAAGCATTCAAGAAACGGTTATAGCAAAGGTATAGCTCGTCAATATGACCCAGCTCATACTGCTGTACCGCAGCCGATGCAATCGACTTGATGTCCCCATATGTAGGGCTGTCTGACAAATCTGTCAGCGCTTCTGAAACCGGAAGCTCGCGGCGGCGGAAGTAATCGCGGCCTTTACGGCCAATGACGAAGATCGTGTACTCGTCCTTGGACTTATGGCGCTCAGCCAGAATCGCCGAGACTTTACGCAAAACGTTGGAGTTGGAAGCCCCTGCAAGACCGCGGTCGGAAGTGATGACCAGGTAACCGGTCTTTTTCACCTCGCGCTTTTCCAGCATGGGATGGCTGATGCCTTTGGTGCCGGCTGCAATGCTGCCGACTACCTCTTTCAGCTTCTCGGAGTAAGGAAGGGCGGATGTCGCCTTCTCCTGCGCTCTTCTCAGCTTGGCCGCAGCGACCATTTCCATTGCCTTGGTGATCTGCTTGGTGTTCTGGATACTTTTGATCTGCCGTTTGATATCGCGTAATCCTCTTGCCATGTTTTCACCACCTTAAAGCTTTAGCGAAGCCAAAGCTAACTTCGAAAGCATCAACATAAACTTTGGCGAAGCCAAAGTTACTTCGTAAGCATCAACATAAACTTTGGCGAAGCCAAAGCTAACTTCGTAAGCATCAACATAAACTTTGGCGAAGCCAAAGCTACTTCGTAAGCATCAACATAAGCTTTGGCGAAGCCAAAGCGGTACCTGATTATGATGAAAGAGGATACCGGACGTACGCCACGCGGCTCCCCTTCCATTGTATTACTGAGAATGCCGAGCCTTATGCCGAAGCAGCAAAGCCCTTCTTGAACTGCTCGATGGCACTCTTCAGCGCATTTTCGTTATCCGCTGTCAAATCCTTCGTATCCGTAATGGATTGAATGATTTCCGGCTTGTTGCTTTCCACATAGGCAAGGAATTCTTTCTCGAAGCGGCGAACATCCGCAACTTGAATTTCATCCAGGTAACCCTTCACTGCTGTGTACAAGCTGATGACCTGCTGTTCAACAGACAACGGCTGGTTTACACCCTGCTTCAGGATTTCCATCAGTCTCGCACCACGATTCAGGCGAGCCAGTGTGGATTTGTCCAGATCGGATCCGAACTGGGAGAACGCTTGAAGCTCGCGGTATTGTGCGAGATCCAGCTTCAGACCGCCGGCAACCTTCTTCATCGCTTTAATCTGCGCGGAGCCGCCGACACGGGATACGGAAATACCTACGTTGATCGCTGGGCGTTGACCGGAGTAGAACAGGTCAGACTCCAGAAAGATCTGTCCGTCGGTAATTGAAATCACGTTCGTTGGAATGTACGCGGATACGTCAGAAGCCTGCGTCTCGATGAATGGCAGTGCCGTCAGGGAACCGCCGCCCAACTCGTCGCTCAGCTTCGCTGCACGCTCCAGCAAACGGGAATGCAGATAGAAAACGTCACCCGGATATGCTTCCCGGCCCGGAGGACGACGAAGCAGCAAGGACAGTTCGCGGTAAGCTGCTGCCTGCTTGGACAGGTCATCATAAATGATGAGGGCATGCTCACCCTTGAACATGAAGTACTCGCCCATAGCGCAGCCTGCGTATGGAGCAATGTACTGCAGAGGAGCCGGCTCGGAAGCGGAAGCGGTCACGATGATTGTGTATTCCAGTGCACCATGACGACGCAGTGTTTCTACAACCTGTGCAACCGTGGATTGCTTCTGGCCAATTGCGACGTAAATACATTTCACGCCATTGCCCTTCTGGTTCAGGATCGTGTCAATCGCGATCGAGGTTTTACCTGTTTGACGGTCACCGATGATCAATTCGCGCTGACCGCGGCCGATTGGAACCATAGCGTCGATCGCTTTAATTCCAGTCTGCATCGGCTCATGAACGGATTTACGGTCGATAACGCCTGGAGCGTTGCTTTCTACCGGACGATATGCAGCCGCTTCAATTGGGCCTTTGCCATCCAGTGGCTGACCCAGCGGGTTTACGACACGTCCCAGAAGTGCTTCACCTACAGGCACCTCCATGATCCGTCCCGTACGCTTAACCTGATCGCCTTCCTTAATGTCGGAGAAAGGACCGAGGATAACGACACCCACGTTGCTTTCTTCCAGGTTGAGCGCCAAACCGAATACGCCGCTTTGGAACTCCAGCAATTCACCGGACATGGCATTTTCAAGGCCGTATACGCGAGCGATACCGTCACTAACTTGAATTACCGTACCCACTTCAGAAACAGCGATATCGGATTTGTATTGTTCAATTTGACTTTTAATCAAAGTACTGATTTCTTCAGGTCTGATACTCAACGTGTTCACCCCTATCTTCTAAACTCTGAAAGATTTCTCGAGACGCTGCAGCTTGCCAGCCAGACTGCCGTCGTACAGCTTATCGCCGATTACAACCTTCAGTCCTCCCAGCAGGCTCTCGTCCACTACATTACTGACACGAATCTTCTTCTGGGCCATCTGTCCGAATTCGGCAGACACCTGATTCTGCTCCTGCTCGCTCAGGGGATAGGTCGAATACACGGTTGCATCCGCCATTCCCAGGCTGTCTCCCTGAATCTTCACATAGCTGTCAAGCAGGTCGCTGATCAGCTCTGCGCGTCCACGGTTCAAGAGCAGCTCCATTGTATTCATAACCGGCGCTGACACTTTCCCTGCCAATGCCTTGCTAAGCACTTCCATCTTCACGGACTGAGGCACATTCGGAGTGGAGATAAACTTCTGAATGTCGGTATCGCCTTCAATGGCTTGGACTACCGAACGAAGCTCCTCTTCCACTTCCAGACCCTTCTGCTGCTGAGCCGCCACTTCGAACAGCGCCCGCGCATACCGCTTCGCTGCTACAGTTTCCTGGCTCATGGTCTGCCCCCTACCTCTTTAAGGTATTGGTCTACCAATTCTTCCTGGGCTTTGCCGTTGCTCACTTCACGTTGAATCAGCTTCGATGCGATCTTCACGGATACCGTGCCCAGCTCGCTGCGCAGCTCTTCAACAGCCTTGTTCTTCTCATTCTCGATGTCGCGAACAGCTTCCGTCTTCAGACGTACAGCCTCTTCCTTCGCTTGCTCCAGCATTTGCTCAGCCTGCTTGCTGCTGGTCTGTCTGGAACGTTCAATAATTTCTTGAGCATCCTTACGAGCCTGCTCCAGTGCCTTCTTCTGATCTTCTACATATTGAGCCGCCTGCTGGCGGGTTTGTGCTGCTTCATTCATTTGACCCATGACAAGCTCGCGGCGCTGCTCCATGATCGCAAACAGCTTGCTGAATGCGAACTTCTGAAGCAGAGCATAAAGCAAGATAAATGAAAGTATCGTAATTGCAATGTTTTCCCACAAAATATGCATTAAAGTCACTCCTTTCCGTTAACACGAAGTGCGGTGTTTAACAAAACGAAGGCGCGGATGGCATCGGCCCTCCCCGCCAAACCGTTGTATTGTTATTAAGAAAACATGATCAGGAACGCGATTACAGTAGCCGCCAAAGGAATAACCTCGACGATACCTACGCCGATAAACATCGTTGTTTGAAGCTGGCCGCGAGCTTCCGGCTGACGAGCGATAGACTCTACCGTTCTGCTTACGATCATACCGTTACCCAAGCCTGCGCCCAATGCGCCCAAACCTACTGCAATTGCTGCTGCCAAATATTCCATTCCCATTGTTAAAAATCCTCCTTAAATTAAGTTGCTTTGAATTGGTAAAGCTATAAATAATATCTCTTTCGAATCACACCGCTTGCACGGGCAATTCTCGGAGTTCATTAATGCTCTTCGTGAATCGAAGCCTGCGAGATGTACACCATCGTCAGGATGGTAAAGATAAACGCCTGCAGCGCGCCGACAAAGATACTGAAGCCCTGCCATGCCGCCATAAACGGAATGCCGTAGAAGCCTGTCTTCAGAATAACCGTAATCAATACCTCACCTGCAAAAATGTTTGCGTACAGCCGGATCGACAAAGCGATAGGCTTTGCCAGGTTCTCAACAATGTTGAGCGGCAGGAAGATTGGAAACGGCTCGATGTAGTGCTTCAGGTAATGCTTGCGGTTCAGCTTCAATCCCAGGTAGTTCATCAAGATGAAAACGACGATGGCCAGACCTGCGGTAACCGAGATGTCAGCCGTTGGCGATTTCCACCACAGAACGTGTGCATAGTAATCCGGCTTGAGATCCTTCGTCGCCTCGATCACGTGTCCAAACACAGTGAAATTGGCTGGAAGATCTGTAATGACGGAGAACGGCAAGCCCAGAAGGTTCGCTACAAAAATGAACAAAATCAGAGTCAGGCCGAGCGATATGTACTGCCTTCCCTTATTCAGGTCCATTGCACTAGCGACGATGCCCTGCACAAATTCTACTACCCATTCCATGAAGTTTTGCAGTTTGGAAGGGTTTTCGACAGACAGATTACGGACAGACAGCATCACGAGTGCAAAGACCACCACGCAGGTGACCAGGAGCATCAGAACCGCTGACAAGTCAATATGTAGCCCGCCGAGAATAATAACCGGTGAATCATGCATGTATTAGTTTTCACCCCTTTCCAAGTTAGCGTTGGTCATTGGTTGTTTCTCAAACTGAACACAATGCTGACAGGAATCGTCAACACCTGGGGGATGAACAAACCGGCGACAGCCGCACCCAATGATACCTGCTCCAGCTTGATGGCCACAGCTGCGATCAGCACACCGATGCACAGGCGGGTAATGAAGCCGAAGCTGAGCCGCTTGTCATGGTTGTCGACCGCCATTTGGGCCACCTGCCGCACCTTCAGGGAAAGGAAGCGAAAGTTAAACAGCCCTGCTGTCATGCCCAGAATCCCTCCGGCAAACTCTGGCCGAAATTCCGGATATACAGCCCATCCCAGAAACAGCGCTGCCATAATGAGATAGGAAATCCTCGTCACGGCGCCCACAATGGATGTCAGATCATTCACGTTGTGCCCCCAGAAACTTTTTAATGAGAAGAGATATATTCAAAATCCCCAAAGCGAGTCCGGTCAAGGTTCCAATGGCCAGCCAGTACCTAGGCCCGTCCATCCATTCCATGACCCACCTTCCTGCAAAAAAACCAATTACGATGTAGGCTGCCAGCAGTCCGCCGGATCCGCCGAGATAAAGCGCAATCATCCAAGGGTTATCTTGACTGTTCGGATTTTTCATAGTACCTCTCTAATCCCAACTCATTTTACTGAATAACAGAAGAGTTTGTCAATGAATCACTTTGACTGATTTTCCTTATAAAACGGGCGTTTCAGGGTATTTAAAATCCCGAAACGCCGCGTCAACCGTACAGTTCAACTGTATACTGCGCTGCTGTACTGCAGCTTATATTTTTTTAACGGTTTGTGAACATTCTGTGAAACTCCGACGGACGCTCGCTCTGCACGCCAAAATGATGCAAAATCGCATTCACGATCCGCTCCGAGGCTTGTCCATCCCCATACGGATTCGCGGCTTTGCTCATGGACTCATACAGATCCTGATCCGTAAGCAGGCTGCGCGTCTTCTCATAAACCTCTTGCTCGTGGGTTCCGGCGAGCGACAGCGTCCCTGCTTCAACGCCTTCCGGCCGCTCCGTCGTATCCCGAAGCACCAGCACGGGCACGCCGTAAGAAGGCGCCTCCTCCTGAAGTCCGCCGGAATCCGTCAGGATCAGGTGGGTGTGCGGGTAGAAATTGTGGAAGTCCACCACATCCATCGGATCGATCAGACGGATGCGGGGATGGCCTCCCAGAATCTCATGAGCCGGCTCCAGCACCGCAGGGCTGGGATGAACAGGATACACGATCGCAACGTCCTCAAACTCATCCGCAATCCGCTTCACAGCGCGGAACACATTACGATGCGGCTCCCCCTGCGACTCCCGCCGGTGGGCGGTCATCAGAATCAGCCGTTTGCCTTTGGCCCAGTCCAGCATCGGGTGGGTATAATCCGGCTTCACGGTATAACGGAACACATCGGTAATGGTGTTGCCTGTCACATAGATCGAGTCTTCATTCTTGTTCTCGCTTCTCAAATTGCCCGCAGACAGATCGGTTGGCGCAAAATGAATATCAGCCAGCACCCCGGTCAGCTGGCGGTTCATCTCCTCCGGATACGGAGAAAGCTTGTTCCATGTTCGAAGACCGGCTTCAACATGGCCCACCTGGATCTTCTGAAGAAAAGCCGCATAGCTGGCGAGGAAGGTCGTCAGCGTGTCGCCGTGAACGAGCACAATGTCCGGCTTCGCTTCGCGCAGCACGGGCTCCAGCCCCTCCAGCACGCGAACCGTAATTTCATTCAGCGTCTGGCGGTCCTTCATTACATTCAGATCATAATCCGGCACGATGCCGAATACGTCCAGCACTTGATCAAGCATCTGGCGGTGCTGCGCGGTCACGCAGACCACAGATTCAATGTGCTCGGGATGGCGCTGAAGCTCCAGAATGAGCGGCGCCATTTTGATCGCCTCCGGCCGGACGCCGAAGATCGTCATCACTTTAATTTTGGACATGTTGGACTAACTCCTCTTCTCCCGCTATACAGCAAAGACCTTCCATGCGAAAGCATGGATCAAAGCATCACAGCGTTTATATCTCGGCTTGCGGCGGCTACTTCGTGCCGTACAGCCGGTCACCGGCATCGCCAAGGCCAGGCACAATGTACCCGTGATCATCCAGACCCTCGTCCAGCGCCGCTACATAAATATCGACATCCGGATGAGCATCATGCACAGCCTTCACGCCCTCCGGCGCGGCAACCAGGTTCATCATCTTGATCTGTGTGCAGCCGCGCTTCTTCAGCACATCAATGGCCGCAATCGCCGAGCCGCCGGTAGCCAGCATGGGATCGATCACGATCAGCTCGCGCTCGGTCACATCGGTTGGCAGCTTGGTATAATATTCGACCGGCTGCAGCGTTTCCGGATCCCGGAACAAGCCGACATGTCCGACCTTCGCCGCCGGCAGCAGCTTAACGACGCCATCCAGCATCCCCAGCCCGGCGCGAAGAATCGGGATGAGCCCCAGCATGCGGCCGGAAATGACCTTGCCCTCCGTCTGCGCCACCGGTGTCGTTACAGCAATGGACTCCAATGAAATATTGCGTGTAATTTCATACGCCATTAAGGTAGCGACCTCATCCACCAGCTCCCGAAAATCCTTCGTGTTGGTCTGCTTATCGCGTATAAAAGTTAGTTTGTGTTGAATTAAAGGGTGATCACAAATCACCAATTTTCCCATGTCAGGTCCCTCCGGTTGGTTACGTATATGTTCTTATATATTCTTCAATATGGGCTGCAAGCAGGATTGTGGCTCCATAAATCTTGTCTATTATATCACTCCCGGATGTGATTTTACACCTGCAAGACCGATGAATGTTTTCCACCTGTAGAAGCGGCGTTTCCCGCTCTGTAAAGAATATGCAAGAAACCCCGTCATACCTGACGGGGCCTTGGTAATAGCAGTCGATAAAGGATTAGTATTTCATTTCAGGATACAGCGGGTATTGGTCCGTCAGCTCAGCCACCATACGGGCGGCCTTCGCAAGATTCTCCTCGTCCTTCGGCTGGCGAAGTGTCATGGCAATGACCTTGCCGATCGTCTTCATTGCAGCTTCGTCCATGCCGCGGGAGGTGACTGCCGGCGTACCAAGCCGGATGCCGCTGGTAACAAACGGAGATGTCGGGTCAAACGGAATGGCGTTCTTGTTCACCGTGATGCCGATGGAGTCGAGCACTTTTTCCGCGTCCTTGCCAGTGATGTCCATATTGCGGGTATCGAGCAGCATCAGGTGATTGTCAGTGCCGCCGGATACAATGTTCAGGCCTTCCTCAATCAGCGTTTCGCACAGCACCTTCGCGTTGTTCACCACCTGCTGGCAGTATTCCTTGAAGGAAGGCTGCAGCGCTTCACCGAAAGCCACCGCCTTGGAAGCAATGACGTGCATCAAAGGACCGCCCTGGGAGCCAGGGAACACAGCCTTGTCAATAGCCGTCGCCCATGGCTGCTTGCACAGAATCAAGCCGCCGCGAGGTCCGCGCAGTGTCTTGTGCGTAGTTGTCGTTACAAAATGCGCATGCGGAACCGGGCTCGGATGCAGACCGGCTGCAACAAGGCCGGCGATGTGCGCCATGTCTACCATGAAGAGCGCGCCGACGTCGTTTGCGATGGAAGCCATTTTTTCGAAATCAATGATCCGCGGGTATGCACTCGCGCCGGCTACAATCAGGCGAGGGCGGTGCTTGAACGCCGCTTTGCGGACTTCATCATAGTCGATGAGGAAGCTATCTTCCTGTACGCCATAGGCAACGAAGTTGTACAGCAGGCCCGAAGCGTTCACAGGGCTGCCGTGCGTCAGATGTCCGCCATGAGCAAGGTTCATACCCAGTACGGTATCTCCAGGCTTCAGCACAGCCAGGTAAACGGCCATGTTCGCTTGTGCGCCGGAGTGAGGCTGTACATTCGCATGATCTGCTCCGAACAGCTCCTTCGCACGGTCACGCGCCAGATCCTCAACAATATCTACACGCTCACAGCCGCCGTAGTAGCGCTTCCCCGGCAGGCCTTCCGCGTATTTGTTCGTCAGCACGGAGCCCATAGCTTCCATAACAGCCTCGCTGACAATGTTCTCTGATGCAATCAGCTCAATGTTGCTGCGCTGGCGGGAAAGCTCCAGATTCATGGCTTCCAGTACAGCCGGGTCGGCCTTGCGCAAATGTTCCATCATAATTATTTCCTCCCTGAATCTACATAGTATTTATATAAAAGTAAGGTAAATAACGTCATCAATCACAAAAACCGGCTCCGCTCTCGTTCTCCAGCCTGTACACGGCGCGTTCGCCGCCGATCAGCTTCGGGCGGGTAAATGCCGCGGTTACTCTCGCCTCGCCGATGCTGCGGCGCGAAGGGCGGAAGGGCACCGCGACATGCTTCAAATGCATGCCAATCAGCGTCTCGCCAATATCGAGCCCCGCATCTGCCGCGACATGCTCCGCCAGGCACGGCTGCCGGAAGCTGCGGTAAGCGGCCGCGGCCATCGAGCCGCCGGCTTTAGGGACGGGAATCGCTGCAACCTCATTCAAGGACAGCCGCTCCAGCACCTTCCGCTCCATAACCAGCGCGCGGTTCAGATGCTCGCAGCACTGATAAACCGTATCAAAGCCCAGCTCCTGCTGCACCTCTTGAATGCCTTGAAGCAGCTGCTCCGCGATGTCCAGGGCGCCGCTTGTGCCGATCCGCCGGCCCGCCGCTTCACTCGTGCTTGTGCCGACCACCAGCACCTTGCCCGACCTGAGACCGGCTGCTTCCGCCAGCTCTCTCAACACCTGCACCGTCTGCTCCTTCAAGCTCATGTCTCTCACTTCTGCCCCATGCTCCATCCAGTGGACCGCCTCCCGCCTGTATATTGTATGGAAGTGTTCTTATGCCAAGTTGAACCGTATCCTTAGAAGGGCCGCAGCCTCGGCTTCCCCCGAAGAGCAACAAGCTCCAGGCTCCAGGGTTTAAGCTTTCAGATACCGATCCTCAATGGCCTTAATCTTGCTTACACGCCCGATGTGGCGCACACCTTGGCTGAATTCCGTAGTCAGCCAGGCCGTTACGATCTCCGCAGCCAGCCCCGGCCCCACGACACGCTCGCCCAGTGCCAGCACATTGCTGTCGTTATGCTCCCGCGTCGCTTTGGCGGAGAATACATCATGGGTCAACGCGCAGCGGATGCCCGGCACCTTGTTCGCTGCAATGCTCATGCCGATCCCCGTTCCGCAAATCAGAATGCCCCGGTCAGCTTCACCGGCGATGACCCGCTCGCAGACGGGCAGAGCATAATCCGGATAATCCACAGACGTCTCACAGCCGCAGCTTAAATCCTCGACCTCATGCCCCAGCTCCTGAATGACCTTGATCATCTCTTCCTTCAAGCGTATACCGGCGTGATCCGTGCCCAATGCGATTCTCATGATTGAAAAACCTCCTCCTGATTTCATCCTCTGGTTCAAATACTAGTTATAGTATAACCCATGGTCTGGCCAAAAGACGAAAAAAGAGCAGTCTGCACACGCATAGCGTGCACAAATGCTCTTTGCCCAGGCGACCGGCCGTATGTCTCCGATGCTCCATCGTGGTTTACTCCACTTCGTCGCCAGTTACATCGGAATCTCACTTTTTCCACTTCATCTTAAATCAAAACATCCCCAAAAGCAAGGGAGACATTTGGACCATTTACGTCGATGTGCAGCCGTCCCTCATTCTCATAAACAGCAGGATGAAAGACTGCAAAAAACCGGCTCTCTAAAGCCAGCCTCAGCGCGCTTCTCCCTCCAGCTTGTCCAGCAGGCGGAACAGCGCGGTCCGGATCTCGGCCGCCGTCGCCTCATAGTCCTCCAGCGAGCCGCCATAAGGATCCGAGATATCAAAGCTCGGAATCCGCTGGCGCAGCTCGATCAAGCGCTCCCGCTCCTGGCTGGACTGGGCACCCCCGAGCGAACGGGCCAGCTCTGCCGATACATAGAGCCGGTCCAGCTCCTGCAGATCCTGCATGACCTGCTCATCCGCTCCGGCAAATTCCTTCAGCGTATGCACCTTGTCTGCTGCCTCCGGAAACCGGGAAATCGCGAACTGCTTGTGGGACTGAGTCAGTGTCAGAATCAAATCTGCCCATGCTACCAGCTCCCGGCTGAGTGGCTTCGAGGTGAATTCCCCCTCAATGCTCTGATCCCGCAGCACCGCCTGGGCGTGACGCGAAATCGGCATGCCCTCCACGGCAGCTACCCCGGCAGAGCGTACCTCAAGCTTCATGGACCTTCCGGCCGCCAGCTTGCGCAGCATGCCTTCTGCCATGGGGCTGCGGCACGTATTGCCTGTGCACAGAAACAAAATATTAGTCACGGCTTCTCGCCTCCTGTCGCCTGTAAAGATCTGCGGTTATTGTATCAAAAGATAAACATCAAGCCAAACAGAAGCAAAATCGCGCCCCCTGCCAGCTCGCCGTATTCCCCCAGACGGCTTGCCGCCTTCCGTCCCAGCAGCAGGCCGCAGATGGACATCAGCCCGCCGACAATACCGAAGGCATTGACGATCAATGCCGCGTGGCTGTTGAACATCCCCAGGGAGACTCCGACCGAGAAGGAGTCGATGCTGACGCTCAAGGAAAATAGAAGCATCCCCAGCAGGGTCGTATGGTTCACGGGACGGGATTCCCCCTGTTGAAAGGAGTTCCAGATCATATGTCCGCCCAGCAGCACGAGCAGCCCTCCCGCTGCAATCCCCGTAATCTCGCCCAGCAGAGCGCCGACATATCGGCCGAAGATGAGCCCCAGCAGAGGCATCAGCATATGAAACAGTGCCGTCATGAGCCCGATGCCCAGAACATGCCGAAGGCGTACCCCCTTCATGCCGACTCCGATGCCCAGCGAAAAAGCATCCAGCCCCAGGGCCACGGCCATCATCAAGATCGCGGCCAGCTGCCCGGTCTGGACAGATGTCTCCAGCATGCGCTTTCCTCCAAGTCCTATGGTCTTGTACACCATATGCGGACAAGGAGGAAATCATTCCGCGCGGGCGCGGGAAGGCCCGGGCCGAGGCGGTGCTGTAGGCGCGTTGAGCATCGCGGGCGCGGGAGGCCAGGACCGGGGCGGCGCTGGGGGCGCGTTGAGCATCGCGGGCGCGGGAAGGCCAGGGCCGAGGCGGCGCTGGGGGCGCGTTAAGCATCGTGGGCGCGGGAGGCTAGGGAGGGGACGAGGACAGTGCGTCCCGCTGATTAGGCGTCGGCATCTATGATGTGATGCCCCGCCGCCTTCAGGAGCCGGTTCATCACTGCGGCACCGAGGCCTTCCTCCGGGCAGGCTTCCGCCAGGAGGAAGGCCGCGCCGGCCTCATCGAATTGCCGCAGGCCGGCGTACAGCCGCCGTGCCGCTTCCTCTGGCGCGGCCAAGCTGCCGAGCGAGACGGCAACGTCCGCGCGGTAGAAGCCGATGTGCTCGTCGAACGACAGCACACCGGTCTTCTCCCCGCGCGTGCGGGCCGCGTCCAGCTCGGCCTGGATGCGGGCGGACACGGCAGCTGCCGTCCGCCCGGTGACCACGCACAGCGCGCCCTGAGGCGCATAGTGCGTGTACTTCATGCCCGGCGAGCGGGGCGCCGGGCTGTCTGTGCCCCCGGCGTGCGCCAGCGCCGGGTCGCGCCGCACGCTTGCCGCAATGCCGGCAAGCTGCTCCTCGGTGACGCCGCCGGGGCGAAGCACCGTAACGGCGCCGTCCGGGGCGGCCTGCACGACTGTCGATTCGACGCCGACGCCTGCCGGTCCGCCGTCGAGCACACCGTCGATGGCCCCGGACAGGTCCTCCAGCACATGCGCGGCCAGCGTCGGGCTGGGACGGCCCGAGCGGTTCGCGCTCGGCGCGGCCAGCGGACAGCCGGAGGCGCGGATCAGCGCCAGCGCCGCCGGATGATCCGGCATCCGCACGGCGACCGTATCCAGTCCGGCCGTCACCCGCGGCGATACCGCGCCGGGCTTCACCGGCAGCACCAGCGTCAACGGGCCGGGCCAGAACTGCGCCATCAGGCGCCGCTCGGTGTCATTCACGCCGGTCACCAGCTCCTGCAGTTGTGCCGGATCTGCAATGTGTACGATGAGCGGATTGTCCGAAGGCCGTCCCTTCGCGGCAAAAATCTGCTCCACCGCAGCCGTGCTGCGCGCATCCGCGCCGAGCCCGTACACCGTTTCCGTCGGAAAAGCGACGGTTCCGCCTGCCGCCAGCACGGCTCCTGCTTCCTGCAGCGCACAAGTGTCGGGTGCATCCGCACTGCCGAGAATCTCCTCCGGCCCTCTCCCGCTACCAGCTGACAGTCTGCGGGAATCCGCATGGAACAAAGCCGCAGCGCCCCCTTCAGCCTCAGCCCCATCAAGGGCGCTTCCGCCCAGCATCCACAGCTTCGTTGCACGCTTGCCGCCGGTCAGCGGCTGTCTTTCTTTTGCTGCATCCTGCCATTTCTCATGCTTCATCTATATCCCAAGCTTTCTCTTCGAATTCAATCACAAAAAGTGCTTCCAGCCCTGAGCGCTCCCCGCCGCTTGGCAAGCGGTCGTGGCGGCGCTGAAGAGAACAAGCACTCTTTTGCTAGAAAGTGTATCATATTCCACCCTACTTAAACAGTCCGCTAACCCAGCTCCACAGTGACGCCAGCAGGTCCAAGAGGAAGAACCGTACCTCCGGCGCACTCGCCTCTGCCTCTGCCGTCTCAGACGGAGCGGGCTCGGCAGAAGCCGTGCGTGTTCCTGCAGCCTCCTTTGGCGCACTCACATCTCCATTGTCCCCGATGAAGCACAGCGGCGGAAACAGCACGCACCACCAGTTCTTGCCCTTGCCGGATCCCAGTGTAATGCGAACCGCCTCGTAATCACCTGCGGGATAAATCACTCTTCCGTACATTTTGGTCGGAAAAGGGACCTCGCCCAGCTCCACCCGGTAAGCATACGTGATACCCCGTGCAGCCAGCTCCTGTGCAACCAGCGCCTCGATCTCCGGCAAGTGATTTCTCGTCATCGCCTTCGCCTGCTCCAGGCTCTCCGGTGCCAGCTCACCCACCCAGCTCTTCATCTGCATCACGACAGCGTCACGAATGTCCTGCTTCACCAGCTGGTCCTCCGGGGCGTCGGAATGAGCAAGAATGCGGAGCCGAATGGACTCCTCCGGGATGGCGCCTTCCGTGACAGCAGCATCAATGCGCTGCTCCTCCCAGGACATGACAACCAGAAACAAGATGGATAATAGCACGACAATTTGCTTGACTGCAGTACGCAGTGGATCACGGGATGGATGGGATGATTGCATTGGACAGCCGCCTCTCTTACGATAACTCTATGATACTACCAGTATGTCCGGCAGCTTTGAGAGATAAACGTGGCGGTCTATGATTTTTTGATAGACTTCTTCTCTATCCAAAAAAAAGCCCCGCACGGGGGCCTTCAGCTTTGGGATCTTTATGGTTCATCTCATCTTGAGCATCCCCGCCAAACTCATCCTGCTGCCAACCAGGCATGGCGGCACCCCGCCACGCCCTGCTGGACTGACATCAACGGTTCTGCGGACGAATCCGCGCCGCCTGGGTGCGGTAGGTTTTGGGCTCGGGGAAATCCTCCTCGATGTCCTGCCCGTGCAGCTTGACGCTCATGGCCACGCCCAGCGAAGCCATGCTGATCACGAGCGACGTTCCGCCGTAGCTAATGAACGGCAGCGTAATGCCTGTCAGCGGCATCAGCCCGATAAACATCCCGATGTTCTCGAAAATCTGATAGAGCAGCATCGACACAATACCAACGATCATGAACGGACCTGCCCGCTCCCGGCTTTCCAGCGCGATCAGAATCATCCGGTGGATGAGAATGAAATACAGCAGCAGGACGACCGAGGACCCGACAAACCCGTATTCCTCCGCAATTTGCACAAAAATCGAATCCGAATACGTATAAGGCACGCGACCCGACTGAACCGACGTCCCCTGCATAAAGCCTTCCCCGTTCATCCCGCCGCTCGCAATAGCCAGCTTGGCATTATACGTATGCCAGCCTGCGCCGGACGTATCCACACTGGAGGCCATCAGCCAGGGATCGATCCGGTCCATCCAGTGCGCACGGGAGCCCTTGCCCAAGAACTCCTCAATCTGATCATGATAATGAATGTAGGCCTGAATCCCGCCAAAAGCCGTCCCTGCCACCAGCACCAGACCGATCAGCGCATGAGTCACCTTGACGTTTCCGATCCACAGCAGGCCAAGCAGAATGACCACATACGCCAGTGCATTCCCCAGGTCATTCTGAATCATGACGAGCGCGAACGGAATGAAGGTCAGCAGGCCGATCGGAATAATATCCTTGATAAAGGAAAGCTCCGGCTTGTTTCTCATAATGAGCACATGAGTGACAAAAATAATAAGAATGAGCTTGAACATCTCTGCCGGCTGCAGGTTCACAATCCCGAGATCCAGCCAGCCCTGGGCGCCATTAATTGTCTTCCCGAAAAATAGCGTAAATACCAGGATGCCGATGCCGCCCAAATAAATATACAGGGCGTATTTGTGAAGCAGCCGGTAATCCAGCAGACTCATGCCGAAAAATGCAATAAACGCGACGACATAGTAAGCCATCATCGTCAGATGGCTTCCGTCCATATCCGCTGTATCTTTGGTGACGCTGTATATAGACGTAATGCTGACGATCATCATCCCTACCAGGGCGGTGACGATGAGGTAGTCGATTTTTTTAAGCTTATTCAGCATGTCATCCCTCCATGCAAGAGCCGGGCAAGCTCTTTAGTGTTTCCATTTTCAAGTTCATATCCTCCATCTATTGTAAAAGAAAACCTTCCCGCAGTACAATGCCAGCGCTCATGATGGACTCCTTGACTGCACACTTGCAGCTAGCGCCCCACCCCAAGCACATGGCGCTCAATGCCTGCCAGGTCCTTAACGGTCACAATATCCTGCCAGTGCCCGGCACGGCGCAGCAGCTCCGCCACCTCCGGCGCCTGGCCCATGCCCAGCTCCAGAGCTATAAGGCGCGGCGGCGCCTGCAGCAGCTGAAGCTGCTCCATCATAGCCCGGTATGGGTCCAGCCCATCGGGGCCGCCATCCAGTGCAGTGCGCGGCTCATGGTCCCTGACCTCCGGCTGCAGCTCCTCTATATCCCGCGCCGGGATATAAGGAGGATTGGAGACGAGAATGTGAATCATAAGTCCGCTGAACGGCTCCAGCAGATTCCCTTGGCGGAAATCTACCCGAGCGCCGCATTTCCGGGCATTCTCTTCGGCAGCGTTCAGGGCCGCCGGGGATATATCGCTGGCGAGCACACGCCAGCGGGGCGATTCCAGCGCCAGGGTTACGGCTATAGCACCGCTGCCGGTTCCGATATCCACCACATTCAGCTCGCCGCCGGGACCGGCCGCAAGCTTCTGTCCATACTGCAGCACCGCCTCCACCAGCAGCTCGGTTTCAGGGCGGGGAATCAGCACGGCGGGCGACACCTTAAATTCCCGGCCGTAAAACTCCTGTACCCCTGTAATATACTGAGCCGGAACTCCCTGTGCCTTCCGGGTGATCCCTTCCTCCAGCTCTCCCTGCTTCTCGGCAGGAAAAGGATCTCCCAAGGCTACGTAATAAGACGTTCCCGACAGCCCCAGCACATGCTCCAGCAGCAGCTGGGCATTGCGCTGCGGCTCCATCACTTCATGGGCCTTCAAAAAAGAAGAAGCCTCTGCAAAGGCTTCCCGTATCGTCTGCTCCGGCGTCATGCTGAACCTTTGTCGCTCCAAAGCGTTATTCTCCTTTATCCATCATTTCTGCCTGCTCTGCAATCGTCAGGGCTGAAACGATTTCCTCAATTTCACCGTTCATGATCTGATCCAGCTTGTGTACCGTCAAGCCAATCCGGTGATCTGTGACACGGCTTTGCGGGAAGTTATAGGTCCGGATCCGCTCACTGCGGTCTCCTGTGCCGACCTTGCTCTTCCGCTCACCGGCATACTTCGCTTCCTCTTCCTGGCGCATCATGTCATAGATCCGGGTCCGAAGCACCTGCAGCGCCTTCTCCTTATTGGAGTTCTGGGATTTCCCATCCTGACACGTTGCCACAATGCCCGTTGGAACGTGGGTTACACGAACCGCCGATTTCGTCGTGTTAACGGACTGGCCGCCAGCACCGCTGGAGCAGAAGGTATCCACGCGGATGTCTTTGTCATGAATCTCGATGTCCACTTCCTCCGCCTCCGGCAGCACCGCTACCGTTGAAGTGGAGGTATGAATCCGGCCGCCGGATTCCGTAGCCGGTATCCGCTGCACTCGGTGTGCCCCGCTCTCAAACTTCAGCTTGCTGTATGCTCCCCGGCCGATAATCTGGAAAATAACCTCTTTAAAACCGCCGAGATCATTCGTATTGACATCCATCACTTCGACCTTCCAGCCCTGAGTATCGGCATAGCGGGTATACATCCGGTATAAATCGGAGGCGAACAGCGCGGCCTCATCGCCGCCGGCTGCGCCGCGAATCTCCACAATGACGTTCTTGTCGTCATTGGGGTCCTTCGGCAGAAGCAGGACGCGGATGGTCTCCTCCAGCTGCTGCTTCCGTCCGGACAGCTCGTCGATCTCCATCTTGACCATTTCGCGCATGTCATCATCCAGCTTCTCGCCCTGCATTTCCTTGGCGGCATCCAGCTCTTCGCTGACCTGCTTGTATTCATTGTACGCCTCATACGTCGGCTGGAGATCGGACTGCTCCTTAGAGTATTCCCGCAGCTTCTTCGTATCGCTGGCCACATCCGGATCGCAGAGTAGCTCGCTGAGCTTCTCATAACGATCCGCTAATGCCTGTAATTTATCCAACATGGCTTGTCACCTCATGGTATGGTATGTTCTTCACGCCCCGGGTACACTTTGTCCGGAAGCATGCTTCTATTTCATTCATTATCAGATCGCCAGCTGCTGCAGAATTTCGGCCGCCAGCGTACAAAAACGCTCCGTCTCCCCTGCACATCTCGCTTTACGTCATTTCATCATTAGTTTCAAAACACTAGTCATACGACTCTTAATTATATCATATTCTACAGGCTTTGAATAGCAACAGCTTTTCGGGAAAGACAGCTACAACGACAACGGCAAAGACCGTGCAGCACGCCTAGCGATAGACATCGCGCTGACTCTGCGAGAACACGATAACCCCCTGGCAATTCCCGCCAAGACAAACAAGCCAGCCCGCTGCGCTTCTAAAGCGCGGCGGGCTGGCACCGTTCTCTGCTATACGTTGAAACGGAAATGCATCACATCGCCGTCCTGCACGACATATTCCTTGCCTTCCAGGCGAAGCTGTCCCCGCTCCTTGGCACCGTTCATGGAGCCGGCAGCGACCAGATCCTCGTAGGACACGACCTCGGCCCGAATGAAGCCGCGCTCGAAATCGCTGTGAATGACACCGGCTGCTCCCGGAGCCTTCGTGCCCTTGCGAATCGTCCAGGCACGAACCTCCTGCACACCGGCAGTAAAGTAAGTGTACAAGCCGAGCAGCTTGTATGCTGCTTTAATAAGCAGGTTCAGGCCGGACTCCTGAATACCCAGCTCATCCAGGAACATCTGCTTGTCTTCTCCCTCAAGCTCGCAAATCTCCTCTTCCACCTTGGCGCTGATGGGCACGACCTCGGCATTCTCCGCCGCTGCGAAATCACGAACCTTCTGCACATAGGCATTGTTCGCGACATCGCCAATCTCATGCTCCGCTACGTTCGCCGCATACAGCACCGGCTTCAGTGTCAGCAGATGAAGATCGCGGACCAGCAGGCGCTCGTCTTCGGTCAGGTCCATGCTGCGGGCCGGCTTGTCCTCATAGAGCACCGCCTTGACCTTCTCCAGCACCTCAACCTCTTGAACAAACTGCTTGTTGCCGCCCTTCATATTCTTCTTGGAGCGTTCAATCTTCTTCTCCACGCTCTCGATATCCGCCAGAATCAGCTCCAGATTGATCGTCTGAATGTCGCTGACGGGATCAATCTTGCCGTCGACGTGGGTAATGTTCTCGTCCTCGAAGCAGCGGACGACATGCACGATCGCATCCACTTCGCGGATATGTGCCAGGAACTTGTTGCCCAGCCCCTCGCCCTTGCTCGCTCCCCGGACCAGCCCGGCAATGTCCACAAATTCAAAGGCGGTCGGCACGGTCTTCTTCGGCTCCACCATCTCTGTCAGCTTGTCCAGGCGCTCATCCGGCACCTCAACAATACCTACGTTCGGATCAATCGTACAAAACGGATAGTTGGCCGATTCCGCACCTGCCTGCGTAATTGCGTTAAACAACGTCGATTTGCCGACGTTCGGCAAACCTACAATCCCTGCTTTCAAAGCCATGTATATGACAACTCCTTATGAATAATCATCCTCAAATATCTTGCCGCTAAACAATCCTATTAATTATAGCAGATGATCCCGGTTGTTGAAACTGAAGTTTACACAGCAGAACAGGCCGGCTCGCCCCTGGCGTTCCGGCCTGTTCCATTCCATTTGCACGGTCTTTACTGCCAAGGCTGCCGCACGGCAAGCTCCCTGCCGGTTCTTCCCAAGCTCCGGCTGCTCCGCACATCCCGTTTACGGCCTATCCCAGCCTGATCAGCCGCTTATGACCCTGCAGCTCTTCAATGGTAGCGGCTCCGATGCCGAACATGGCGATGCTCAGCTCCAGCTCGACCTGAGCCAGCCGGGCATCCAGCGCCTCCTCCGAGGCCACCGCCGAGCCCAGCAGACCCCGGCCGAAGCCGGCAATGTCTGCGCCAAGCGCAATGGCCTTGGCGGCGTCCACTCCGCTGGTAAGACCGCCGCTGCCGATGAGCTCGGTCTGCGGCAGCGCAGCCCGCACCTCAGCGATGCAATCCGCCGTGGAGTTGCCCCAATCCGCGAAGGCTTCTGCCGCGGCCTTGCGCACCGGGTCAGGACTGCGAAACTTCTCCACCTGACTCCAGGAGGTGCCGCCTGCGCCGGCAACATCAATGAAGGAGGCTCCGGCTTCCACGAGCTGTACGGCGACTTCCGCGTCGATGCCCCAGCCGACCTCCTTGATGCCGACAGGCACCTCCAGCGCCCGGCACAGCTGCTCAATTTGTTTCAGCAGCCCTTTGAAGGAAAGGTTGCCTTCCGGCTGAAACACTTCCTGCAGGCTGTTCAGATGCAGCACGAGCATGTCGGCTCCCGCAATGTCCACGGCTCTGCGGCATTGATCTGCTCCGAAGCCATAGTTCAGCTGCACAGCACCCAGATTCGCAATGACAGGAATGTCAGGCGCCGATTCCCTGACCCGGAACGTGGCAGCCAGGTCCTCCTGCTCCACCGCTGCACGGACTGAGCCGACGCCAAGCATCCATCCGCGCCGCTGCGCAGCAGCAGCCAGACGCTGATTAATCTCGCCCGTCGCCCGGCTGCCCCCGGTCATGGAGCTGATCAGGAGCGGTGTGCGCATACGGTGGGACAAGAAGGAGGCCGAGAGCTCCACCTGCTCAAAGTCCAGCTCCGGCAGAGCGTGATGGCGAAAGCGGTAGCGCTCCAGCCCCGTGGTAATCCCGCGCCCCCCCACCTCTTCCTCCAGACAGAGGCGGACGTGCTCGATTTTGCGTTCCCCGGTAGGCACCTCCGGAATCAGCATACCCGGATTTCCCCCTGCCGGCTGCTCACAGTGCTCCTGCGGTAAGCCTTCACGCTCCTTATTTGACTCCTTCATCATGAGATCCCCCATCCAATAGGTTTTACGGCCTCAGTTGGTGCTGGGCCAAAAATCGGCTCAGCCACTCCTGCCATTGCTCTGCCGGCTCGTTCATCACCCATTGGGTGTACCGGCTCTTTGTTCCGCTTCCGTACCCTTTGCCGCCAAGCAGAAAGAGCACCTCGGGGAACGCTTCCGAAATATAATCCACAAGCTCGTCCGCCCGTCCTACATATCTGGCATTCGTCACCGAGAGGCACACGATCCCGATTCCCTGGGAATCAATGATATCCAGAAGACCTTCTCTCGGCGTGTTGGGGCCCAGGTAGGCTACATCCAGTCCATTGCGCCGCAGCAGCAGTGAGAAGAGCATCAGGCCGACCTGATGATATTCTCCCTCCGGACAAAGCGAAAGCACCTTCGGCATGTAAGAATGAACGGGAAATAAATGAAAAAACTGAAAAAACCGCCGTGAGATGAGCTCCGTCATGAAATGCTCCTGCGCCACCGATGCCGTGCCCGCTTCCCATGCATCTCCGACTTTCACGAGAACAGGCACCAGCACTTTGTAGAACATGGCATCATAGCCGTAAATTGAAAAGCCATAATCAATCAGGCGATTCGCCCGCTCACTTTGAAACGCAAACAAAGCATTGAAAATCTGGCCGCTAAGCTCTTCATAAGGACCTTCCTGCTGCTCAGCGCCAAGAGTCGGAAATGGCTCACCGCGGCCCGGTCCCGGAAAGGATTTCCCGGCCTTCAGCATCAGCACGGCCTGAGAAATGCTCATGCCCTTCTCCTCCACCTGCTCCTTCAGCCATTTCAAATCTTCTATGTCATCCGGACTATACATTCGGTAGCCTGATTCTGTCCGCAGCGGCTTCACGGCCCCATACCGGTTCTCCCAGGCCCGGATCGTTACACTCGGCATATCCAGCATTGTGGATACTTGTTTAATAGAGTACACGCGGTTCCCTGCCTTTCGATCGGTAGGAGTGATCCTCCCTAATATCACGTCGCACTTTATACAAATCCAGTACATCGATTATACATAGTTTCACTTCCGCTGTCGACCAGGAAGACGGCTTCTTTCCCGCCGTACAGCTTGCTTCAATTATGGCCGAGGTTGGTAAATGGTTTTAACGACCCTTATACAGAAAGAAGGATGGCTATGATTCTGTTCAGCCTATTTAACAACTTACCGGAAGCATCGGCTGGGGCTCAGCCTGCACACACCCGCCGCCGTTCTCCCCGCTTCTGGGTAAAAACAGCGGTGCTGCTTCTTTTTGCCTGGCTGCTGGCTGTCCTCGTGTATCATACTCAAAAGCCGCTGCCGGACGGCATTTCCTACGAAAGCCCGCTGTACCAAAGTACGGAGGTTGCCTTCTGGCATGACCTGACTTATCCGGGGCCGGACGGCCAGGCGGTGCACGAGCAGCAAATTTATGATCGAATGCATGAAATCATTGACGAGTCGAGACAATTTCTCGTGATCGACATGTTTCTTTTTAATGACTATACCCATAAAGACCAATCCTTCCCTCAGGTCAGCCGCGAAATGACAGACCATCTGATCTCGCACAAGAGCAAGCATCCGGAAATGGACATGTTCTTGATTACCGATGAGGTCAACACAAACTACGGCTCTTCCAAAAACCCGCTGCTAGAGGATCTGAAGCAGGCAGGCATTACCGTCATCATCACAAATGTGGAGCCGCTTCGTGATTCCACGCCGATCTATTCGGCCTTCTGGAGAACCTTTATTCAGTGGTTCGGGCAAGCTGGGGAGGGCCAGGTGCCCAACCTGATGGCGGAGGAGGCCCCGGATATGACGGTCCGCTCGTACATGAAGCTGCTGAACGTCAAGGCCAATCACCGTAAGGTGATCGTGAGCGAACGTACCGCCCTCGTCTCCTCCGCCAATGTGCATGCGGCCAGTGCCTACCACTCCAACATCGCCTTTGAGGCCGGCGGTGAAGTCATCCGGGATGTGCTCGCAGCAGAGCAGGCGGCTGCCAGTCTGAGCGGCCCGTATACATTGCCGGTCTATACTCCGTCGGAAGAAACACAGCCGGCACCGGGGCTGTCTGCTGACATCCGATATTTGACGGAAGGCAAGGTGTACAAATATGTGCTGAAGGCGATTGAAGAAGCGGAAGCCGGCGATACCCTGTGGATGGGTATGTTCTATCTCGCTGAGGGCGAGGTGATGGACGAGCTTGTCGCCGCATCACAGCGCGGCGTGCAGGTGCGGCTGATTCTGGACCCCAATCAGAACGCTTTTGGCCGGGACAAGATCGGCATTCCGAACCGCCCGGCCGCCGCAGAGCTGAAGGAGCGCTCCGGAAACAGCATTGATATTCGCTGGTACAACACAGGCGAGGAGCAGTATCACACCAAGCTTCTGTTTATTTCCAAGCCCTCCAAGCCGTCCATCATGATTGGCGGCTCGACCAATTTTACCCCCCGCAACCTGAAGGATTACAACCTGGAGAACAACTTTTGGCTGTCCGCTGAGAAGGAGCATGAGGTCACGAAACAGGTCAATGACTATTTCAACAGGCTGTGGAACAACGTGGATGCGGAGTACACCTTGGAGCTGAGCGCTTACGAAGAAGACACCGTCTGGCTCAAAAGCGTGGCGTTCCGGATTCAGAAGCTGCTGGGCTTTACGACCTTTTAAGCTTCCGCTTTCAATCTCTACCCTCCAAGCTTAGCAGCTTCATGATGCTTAGAACCAAATAACTCCTGCTAAACAGCAGGAGTTATTTGGGATGATTAATGCTTTTATCACTTACGGGAGTTCTCCTTCTCGGTGATCGGATAACCTCTAGTGCCATCTGTGTTAGGATCTACATTTTGAAACTGGGCCTGCTTAAGATAACTTATTGTTTTATCGGAATCCCATAACTGATTTTGATCCATGCCACTCATTAAAGCCATTTTCTCTGAGGTGAAATCTGGAATATTGACTTCTTTGCCATCCACGTTTGTCACAAGATACCTGACATTTCCATCTTTTATTAAGGCTAGTTCAATGTGTTCACTTGCTGAAGCAAGTGAGCTTGTCATCTTCGCTAATGACTTGGACAATCCGGATGCATCTCCTCCTGCAGATATGACTCTGAAACGACCTCCGTTTCTTTCAACGGTTAAAAAGGATTTACCTTCCCCATTAGACAGAACAATAAATTCATATTGTCCTGTTGGTTTTGAAACGTCTATTAAACTTGATTTAACGTTTGCAAATTTGTCGGCATCAATCCAATTTATTTGAAAGCCGGGCCCTAGTGTAACTTGACCTACTTCTTCTATGTCCTTATATCCAAATCCAATCGGATCCTCGGAAATCAGTTTCTTAAACTCTTCAAGTCCGGCGTCGTTAGCATAATGTCGAATATCATCCGGGACCCTGACACTAGCATCAATGTTTGAGAACAAAGAAGCAGAGCAAATGGTAACACCAACCAACAATATATAGAAATATTTCAGATATTTCATGGATAACTTCCTCCTTTGTTTTCTGGGTATTCCATATACCTAATAACGCCCACAAATGAAATAAGTTACCTTTTCAAGTAAAAGCCATGACGAAAGAAGCACAGGGCAAACTTGACAAAGAAAGTTAGGTTTGCAACAATAGTGCCTAACGATCGTTAGGTAGGAGGTGGACGATGCACAGCTCCAAACAGATTTTGCAGGCCGCGCTGGCTCATTTTGCCCGGGACGGCTATGAGGGCGCTTCACTTCAGGGGATTGCCGAGGACTGCGGCATCCGGAAGCCGTCCATTTATGCCCATTACAGCAGTAAAGGCGATTTGTTCCTGCAGGCCGTAAAGGATGTATTCCAGCGGCAGGAGCAGAACATTGTCGGCTTTTTCAGTCAGCATCAGGAGCTTTCGCTGGAAGAGATGCTGAAGAGCTTTTTGCAGCAGCGGCTGGAGCAATATACCCGGGACGATGAGGCACGGTTTTTTTTGCGGGTGTCCTTTTTCCCGCCGAGGGCACTCTATGAAGAGGTCATGAATATTGTATATCCGTTTCTTGACCGTCATGAGGTCTGTCTTTCGCAGCTGCTCGCGGCAGGATGTCCGCAGCACGGCAGGATTATTTCCCGGCCTGATCAGGCAGCCTCGGTCTTTTTGACGTTGCTGGACGGCATTCATGTAGAAATTCTGTATGGCGGTGAAGAGCGTGCCGCCCGGCGGCTGGCTCATGCCTGGCCGGTGTACTGGCAAGGGGTAACACGCTCTTGAGCGAAGGGACGGACCTTCTAAACATAAACGTCAGATCAGATTGATAAAGGAGTATCGGAATCATGAGTCGGAATTGGCTTTATGTGTGGATTGGCGGCTTGATCGAGATTGTGTGGGTATCCGGTCTGAAGCATTCCACCACCGCGCTGGAGTGGATCGGCACGGTGGCAGCGATTATCGCAAGCTTTTATTTAATTGTACAGGCGTCCAAGCGGCTTCCCGTCGGAACTGTGTACGCTGTATTTACAGGGATCGGAACGGCCGGTACCGTAGCCGCGGAGATGCTGCTGTTCGGCGAGCCGTTCTCGCTGAGCAAGGTCCTGCTGATCGGAGTGCTGCTGGGCGGCGTCATCGGCTTGAAGCTCGTAACGGCAGAGCCCTCGGGTAAAGAAGGCTCTTCTGTAAGGGAGGTGCGCCTCTAATGGCTTGGCTGGCTTTGATCTTGGCGGGCGGCTTCGAGGTGCTCGGCGTCATCGGCATCAAAGGAGTCTCGGAGCGCAAGGGCCTGCGGTACGGAGGGCTGATGGCTTTTTCTTTTCTGTGCAGCTTCTCACTGCTCTCTTACGCCATGACCTTCCTTCCGATGGGAACGGCTTACGCGGTATGGACCGGCATCGGGACGGTGGGCAGCACGCTCGCCGGCATGCTGTTATTCGGGGAACCGAAGGAATGGCGCCGCATGGTGTTCATTGCGATGATTCTAGGCTCTGCAGTAGGCTTGAAGGTTCTGACATAGACTTTATTTGTTCAAGAAACGGACACACGGCAACATTTGTGCTGACCGTTTCTTTTTTATATAATAAGTTTGACCGATGGGTCAATTCAAGAACTGACAGGTTCTTAAGAGGGGTGAAAGCTTGGCTGACAAGGCGACGGAGAAGCGTCAACAGATATTAAGCACAGCCCTTCAGCTCTTCTCCACGAAAGGATCCGCAGGCACCTCCATGCAGGAAATTGCAGAGGTGTGCGGCATGTCCAAAGGCAGTCTGTACTTGCATTTCAAGTCTAAAGAGGAGCTGGAGAGAAGCATCTACGAGTTTATTGCCCACCGGATTTGGGATGCGTTCGTGCAGGTGGAGCAGCAGACCGGCATCACCCCCCGGGAGCAGCTGCGCAAGCAGGCGGAAATTCTGCTCGTGCACTTTCTGGAGGTGCGGGAGTTTCTGCTCCGTCAGCTGTTCGATTCCCCCGGCAAGCACCCGATGGATGTAGAAAGATGCTTTCAGAGTGAGCTGGTCCAGGCGCAGATCTGGTTCAAGAACAAGCTCTGCACAGTGTACGGAGAGGATATCGAGCCTTATACGATGGAAATCGCCATGTTTGTGACCGGTATGCTCGGTTCTTACATACGCTTTCTGTTTGTTCCGGGACTGCCGCTGAACGTAGGCACCCTGGCCTCCCATCTGGTTACGATGCTGGAGGATGTCGCTGCCAGCCTGCTGCGCCGGCGTCCCGAGCCGCTCGTGTCTCTGGAGGTGTGGGAGTCGATGGGCTTGATTCCGCCAGAGAAGGCGTATCATACCCGGCATCCGCTCGTGGTGATCAAGGCTCTGCGAACCGAGCTCAAGCAGCTGCCGATGAATGCGGCTGACCGCAGTGATGCCTTGGAATCTCTGGATGTGCTGGAGCGCGAGCTGGTCGATTTACAGCCCCGGCGAGCCGTATTGAAGGGAATGCTTGCCAATCTCGTGGAGATCGGACAAGGCGGAGAGCTGCTGGAGGAGCTGAGAAGCACCCTGCAGAGCGTGACCGATTTCTTTTTGCCCGCCCAGAAGTAACCCTGTGCTGCTGAAGCGGCACAGCCCCTGCCTTCGATAGATGAAGCGCAGATGAACATGGTGTTTACAGCCCTAACCGGCTGGACAGAAAGATAAAGATTGTTATTTTGGAGAGGAGAGAAGCAACGTCCTATGAAAGGTCTTATTAATTTCTCACTTCGCAACAAGTTCGCCATCTGGCTGCTCACCATCATTGTTGTTGCCGGAGGTTTGTACAGCGGACTCACGATGAAGCAGGAAACCATCCCGAACATTAACGTGCCGTTCCTGAACGTGACGGCCATCTATCCCGGTGCCGCACCGGAGGGCGTCGTTCAGGATGTTAGCAAGCCGCTGGAGACGCGCCTTCGCAACGTAGACGGCGTGAAGACGGTGACCTCCACTTCCCTGGAGAATGCCGCGAATGTCACGATTGAGTTTAACTATGGCGCAGATCTGGACAATGCGACAGCCGCGGTTCGGGAGGCGCTGAATGATGTGAAGCTGCCGGAGGGTGTGCAGAAGCCGCAGATTACCCGCTTCAGCCTGAATTCCTTCCCCGTCACTTCAGTCAGCATCAGCAACAAGGAGAGCGATGATCTCGATGAGCTGACGCGAATCGTAGAGAACGACATCATCCCGGAGCTGGAGAAGCTGGAGGGCGTATCTTCCCTGCAGGTGGCTGGTCAGTTTGTCAACGAGGTTCAATTAACCTTTGATCAGGACAAAATGGCTGAGCTGGGTCTGACCGAGGATACAGTCAAAGGCATTGTGCAAGGCTCTTCCATTTACGCTCCGCTGGGCCTGTTCGAAATGGACCAGTCTCAGAAAGCGGTCGCCGTGGACGGCGGCATTATCGGCATTGACGACCTGAACAACCTCGCGATTCCGGTTCTGCCGAGCGGTGCAGGCGGTGCAGGCCAAAGCAGTGCGCCAGGCGCAGGCAATGCGCCTGAGGCGGGAGCTTCACCGGGTGCCGGTGCAGCTGATCCCGGCGCTGCAGCAGGTCAAGGCGCTGCAGGTGCTGAAGGCCAGCAGCCGGCTGAAGGCGCAGCCCCGGCACCACAAGGCGCTGCAGGTCAGGGCGCTGCAGGTCAAGGTGCCGCTAACCCGGCAGCAGCCGGTATTCCTACCGTTAAGCTGAGCGAGATCGCTGCCATTGAGGTGATCGGCAAGGCCGAATCCATCTCCCGCACGAACGGCAGCGAGTCGATCGGCATCCAGGTTATTAAGGCTAACGATGCCAATACTGTGGATGTTGTCAATGCGGTAAAAGACAGGATTGCAGAGCTTTCCGAGCTGTACCCGGGAACCGAAATGACGATTATGCTCGACCAGGGCAAGCCGATTGAGGATTCTGTGCATACGATGCTCTTCAAAGCATTATACGGCGCCCTGTTCGCAGTCATTATCATTTTGATCTTCCTGCGTAATATCCGTTCCACCATTATCTCGATTATTTCGATTCCATTGTCGCTCCTGATCGCTGTTCTGTGTCTGCGTCAAATGGACATCACCCTGAACATGATGTCACTCGGCGCCATGACGGTTGCGATCGGCCGGGTTGTCGACGACTCCATTGTTGTTATCGAGAACATTTACCGCCGGATGTCTCTTTCCACCGAGAAGCTGAAGGGCCGTGAGCTTATCAGTGCGGCTACGCGTGAAATGTTCGCGCCAATTATGTCCTCGACCATCGTCACCATCGCGGTATTCCTGCCGCTGGTGCTCGTCAGCGGTATGGTGGGCGAGCTGTTCATTCCTTTTGCCCTGACGATGGTATTCGCCCTGCTGGCATCTCTGCTCGTCGCCGTTACGCTCGTTCCGGCGCTGGCACACAGCCTGTTCAGCAAAGGCCTTAAGAACAAGCATAACCATGAAGAGAAGCCAGGCGGCCTTGCCCTCAGATACCAGAAGATTCTGAGATGGTCGCTGAACCACAAGCTCGTCACCTTCGGCCTCGCCGTCGTGCTGCTTGTCGGCAGCTTGTTCCTGACCCCGTTCCTCGGCGTCAGCTTCCTGCCGGAGCAGGAGGATAAGTATGTGATGGTAACCTACAGTCCACAGCCGGGCGACCGTCTGGAGGATGTGGAAGAGCGCGCTCTGGAAGCGGAGAAGCTGATCCTGGAGCAGGATCAAGTTCAGAACATGCAGTACTCCATTGGCGGCAGCAACCCGCTGGGGATGGGCTCCTCCAATTCCGGACTGTTCTACGTCTTGTATGATCCGGAAACAGAGAACTTCGAGGATGTTAAAGCGCAGCTGATCGAGGATCTGGAGCAGCGCGTTCCGGAAGGCGAATGGACCAATATGGATATCGGCGGCTTTGGCGGCTCCCAGCTTACGATCAATGTGTTTGGAGATTCGCTGGAGCAGCTCAAGCCTGTAGCGGACCAGATTCTGAAGCTGACGCAGCAGGACACCGCGAATTTTGAAAATGCGGAATCCAGCCTGGCGGAAGCTTACAGCCAGTACACTCTGGTTGCGGATCAGGAGAAGCTCAGCTCCCTGGGCCTCACGGCCGGACAGCTGGCAATGAAGCTGAGCCCGGTGCGCGAGCGTCCGGTGCTGACCGAAATTCAGATCGAAGACAAGACGTATGAGGTCTATATCGAAGCAGATAACGAGACCTATAACAGCATTGAAGAGATTCAGAATGAAACACTTACCTCTCCGCTCGGTATTGAAGTGCCTATTAAAGATGTGGCCACCGTGGAAGAAGGAACGTCACCGGACACCATCACCCGGATGGACGGCAAAATGACTGTAACCGTGAACGCCGACTTCGTGACCGATGATATCGGCAGTGCTTCTGCGAAGCTGCAGGAAGAAGTCGAGGCTATGGATCTGCCGGACGGTATTTCTGTCTCCTTCGGCGGTGCCACCGAGCAGATTAATGACACCTTTGGCCAGCTTGGCCTGGCTATGCTGGCAGCCATCGCGATCGTGTACTTCGTACTCGTCGTTACCTTTGGCGGTGCACTGGCTCCATTTGCCATCCTGTTCTCACTGCCGTTTATCGTCATCGGTGCCATTGTTGCCCTGCTTATTACCAAAGAAACGCTTAGCGTCTCTGCATTGATGGGTGTGCTGATGCTGATCGGTATCGTCGTCACGAACGCGATCGTTCTCATCGACCGCGTGATTCACAAGGAGCGCGAGGGTCTCTCAACACGAGAAGCGCTTCTGGAAGCTGGCGCAACCCGCCTGCGTCCAATTCTGATGACGGCCCTGGCTACAATCGGCGCCTTGCTGCCGCTTGTATTCGGCTGGGAAAACAGTGCGGGCATCATCTCCCGCGGCCTCGGCATTACGGTTATCGGCGGTCTGATCAGCTCCACGCTGCTGACGCTGGTCGTCGTGCCGATCGTATACGAATTCCTGATGAAATTCAGCCGCAAGCGGCACGTCGAATAAGACCGGCTGCTGCCCTCAGGCCCTAACACGAAGAGCCGCCCCCACAGATGCTTGGGATCTGTCGGGGGCGGCTCTTTTTCCTGAACACTTTACTCCAGCCCCCAAGACATAGAGGGGAATTGTTTGTTAATATAAAGAGGTGTCCACATCAAGAACAACCAAGGCTTGCTGCAGAATACAACTCAACCAAGCCTGCAAAAGGAGGATTGCCGATCATGAAGCCGTTAACGGATTCCTTTGGCCGCGTTCACGATTATATCCGTATTTCGGTCACCGACCGCTGCAATCTGCGCTGTGTGTACTGCATGCCTGCCGAAGGGATGGAGTTTCAGCCGCATGACGAAATTATGACCTATGAAGAGATCACGGCCGTTCTTCGCGTGCTCGCTCCCATGGGCGTATCCAAAGTGCGCCTTACCGGCGGAGAGCCGCTCGTCCGCAAGGATTTGGAGCAGCTGGTAGCGATGATCTCGGCCATTGACGGGATTGAGGATATTTCGCTGACCACCAATGGCATGTTTCTACCGGCGAAGGCCGAAGCACTCCAAAAAGCGGGCCTGACCCGTATTAATATCAGCCTGGATTCACTGCAGCAGGAGCGGTTCGCCTCCATTACCCGCGGGGGAGATGTCCAGCGCGTGCTGGATGGCATCGAAGCTGCTTACCGTGCGGGACTGGACCCGATCAAGCTCAATGTGGTGTTAATGAAGGGCTTTAACCAGGACGAAATCAAGGATTTCATTGCAATGACCTTGGACCGTCCGCTGCATGTCCGCTTTATAGAATACATGCCGATCGGTCAGTCTTCAGAAGAATGGCGCCGGACCTATCTGCCGCTCAGCCATGTTACCGAGGTGTGTGAGGAGGCCGGCTGGAGCGTCGCTCCGCATGAAGGCCCCGGCGGGAACGGGCCGTCCCGGAACCTGAAGGTGAAGGGCGCACAAGGCACGTTCGGTTTGATTCATCCGGTCAGTGAGCATTTCTGCGATTCCTGCAATCGGCTGCGCCTGACCGCTGACGGCAACATCAAGGCGTGCCTCTACTGGTCCGATGAGCTGAACGTTCGCAGGGTCGCCCATGATCCAGCTTTGATTGAAGCTTTGTTTCGCAAGGCGCTGGGTGAGAAGCCGCAGAACCATGAAATGGCGCTGGCGCTGGAGAAAAAAGCACAGAGCCACACGCCGACCGGACGCCGGATGTCTCAAATCGGCGGCTAAAGAAGCAGCCCCCGTCCTCATATGTAGGAAAGGGGGCCTTTATCATAAATAACCACCGCAACACAGGGCTGACCGCCTTGTCTTCCGGTGGTTATTTGTAGTTATAGGCGGTGAAGTCCTTTCAAACGCTCGTAATCTTTCGGCTCGTTCATGTTGAATAATCCTTCACGCCAGCGGTGAAGGCTTTCGCACACCGCCAGCTCTTCGAGAGGCACCCACTTCACCGTCAGTTCTCCCAGAGCATCCATCATCCGCAGCTCCCCGCGCTGCAAGCGCTGCTCCAGCACAGTCGCTGCGCTGTCGTGATAGGCTGCGAACAGCGGCTGAGGCCGTCCCTCCGCCACCGGCACCACAGCCTGTACCTTTCCCTTCGGTGTCAGACTGCGGACCATCCGCGTCAGATCGCTCGCCATGCCCTCCGTAACAAGAGGCATATCGCAAGCTGACACGAGGCTCCAGGAGGTCCTGGCCGCCTTCAAACCGGCGTGCAGACCGGCGAGCGGGCCTTGGCCAGGATATTGATCCTCGATCCTTGGAAGGCCGAGAAAGTCATAGCTGCGAGAAGCATTCGCAGAAATCAGCAGGTCTGCACAGACCACAGACAGCGCGCTCTGCACCTGCTCGATACAAGAGAGACGGCCGAAGCGCAGCAGCGCCTTATCCTGTCCCATCCGCCGGGAGCGTCCGCCCGCAAGCAGAATGCCTGTTATAGACTCCGCCATCTTTATCTTCCTCCTTTCGTGAACAAGCCAGCTGACCCGAAGCCTTATCCGCCGTGGAGCATACTTATGTCACAATATGATAATAATTGTAAAAGTGTATACAATATGGTTTGTATCCCTTTACAATGCGTGATACATTGAAGAAGATATCCGGTCTGTGGCCGGACTGTTGATGTGCATCTTCAGTGTGAAAGGAATGACCCATTTGCGGGACCAAGATCACAGCCATCCGTCTTTACCTTCGTTAAAAATGTTCAACTTCTTCATCTATGGCGCGATGGTCATCTTTACCGGCTTCTTTCAGCTTTATTTGCAGGATATCGGGATGGACAAGCTGGAAATCGGCAGTCTGATGGCGATCGCTCCGTTTGTATCGATTCTTGCCAATCCCTTCTGGGGATACCGCGGTGACAGAGCCAGCAGCCTGAAGCGCGTGCTGCTGTTCATGATGGCAGGGGCTTTGATATCGGTTCAATTTGTTTTTCAGGCGAATACATATGTTTTTATTTATATATCTATGATTTTCTTCTATTTTTTTCAAATCCCGATCTTTTCTCAGAGCAACACGCTCATTCTGAACTATATCGACGGCACGCCGCTGAAGTTCGGCGCGTTCCGCCTGTGGGGCTCTCTTGGCTGGGCGCTGACGGCCGTCGCGGTCGGTCCCGTCATTGAGCGGCTGGGCACCGGGCGCATTTCCTTCGTCTTTTCGGCGATGCTGATCATCTCGGCACTATTCATCTGGGTGCTTCCGGATATTCAAAAGAACGCGCATACCGCTACCGTCAGCTTCAAGGGCGTCACGCGGCTGTTTCTGAATCCGTACTTTACGGGCTTTATTCTGCTGGGCATTCTGGTCTCCATCCCCAGCACCGCCAACAATACATTTATGTCCCTGTACATTCTGGAGCTTGGAGGCAGCACGGAAACCGTGGGCCTGGCCCTCTTCCTCTCCTCCGTCTTCGAGGTGGCGGTATTTCTGCTGTTCGACCGGTTCCTGAAACGTAAGATCAGCGTTCTCGTCGCCTGCCTGGCCGTCGTCAGCCTGCTGTTCTCGCTGCGCTGGCTGCTGATGGCTGAGGCCTCCTCCCCGCTGGAGGTCGCGTTCATTCAGCTGCTGCACTGTATCACCTTCGGGGGATACTTCTATGTCGGCACCCAGCTGACGATGCTGTTCGTGCCCCGGCCATTCCGCGCGACAGGACAAGCGCTGTACACCCTGTCCTGGAGCGGGATTTCCGGCGTCATTGGCGGCATTGCCGGCGGCTGGATCTTTCAAAGCTTCGGCGCCCAGACCATGTACCGCACGGGCATGATGCTTGCCCTGATCGGCGCCCTCGGCTTTGCATGGATGTGGTTCCTGCTTCGCACCCAGGGCTACCGGCCGCAGATGGTGGAGTCGTGGGACGCCGAGGAGGACGATGAGGAGGACCGGCGATAGCCGCTCTTTGGATAGCTTATGAAGAAAAGGCCCCCTGCCTGAGCAGCCGGGGCCTTTTCTTCATGAATTGATGCACCTCACCATAGCTGTTTCCTGTTCCCAATGCCCGGATGCTCAAGCCTTTGCCTGCACGGCAGCTTAGGCCTTGGGCAGCTGGAAGGAGCTTTTGAGGGAAACGACCCGGTTAAAGACCGGCTGACCGGGCTTCGAGTACCGGGAGTCCACGTTAAAGTACCCATGGCGGAAGAACTGGAACTTGTCCTGTGGGCGGGCTTCCTTCATCTCCGGCTCTACAAAGCCATGCACAATCTCCAATGAGTTGGGATTAATGTGGTTCAGGAAGGACTTCTCCGGAGAGGCCTCGGCCTGCATCCCCTCTTCGGCAGTGACGTCTCCCGCTACCTGCGGCTGCACCTCTGCCTCCGCCTCGGTCTCTTCCTCCAGGATCAAAGGCTCGTACAGGCGGAACTCCGCAGGAACCGCTTGAGAAGCCTCTACCCAGTGAATGGTGCCCTTCACCTTGCGTCCGGTAAAGCCGCTGCCGCTCTTCGTTTCGGGATCGTAGGTGCAGTGCAGCTCAACTACCTTGCCGTTCTCGTCCTTGATCACCTCATTGCACTTGATGAAGTACGCATGCTTCAGACGCACCTCGTTGCCCGGGAACAGCCGGAAATATTTGCTCGGCGGGTCCTCCATGAAATCCTCCTGCTCGATGTAGATTTCACGGGAAAAAGGAATCTGCCGCACGCCCATCTCCGGGTTCTCCGTATTGTTCTCTGCATCCAGCCACTCCACCTGTCCTTCCGGATAGTTGGTAATGACCACCTTCAGCGGGTCCAATACAGCCATCGTGCGCGGCGCCTTCAGCTTCAGATCCTCGCGGATGAAATGCTCCAGCATCTGGCGGTCCACCGTGCCATACGCCTTGGAAATGCCCGTCTCATATACAAAGCTGCGGATCGCTTCCGGGGTAAAGCCCAGGCGGCGCATTCCTGAAATGGTCGGCATGCGCGGATCATCCCAGCCGTCTACAATGTTCTCATCCACCAGCAGCTTCAGCTTCCGCTTGCTCGTGACCGTCTGCTGCAGATTCAAGCGCCCGAACTCATATTGATGCGGTGCCGCTTCCATCTCGCATTCGGCAACGACCCAGTCATAGAAGGGGCGCTGATCCTCAAACTCCAGGGAGCAAAGGGAGTGCGTGATGCCTTCAATAGCGTCCTCCAGCGGATGGGCGAAGGCATACATCGGATAGATGCACCACGTATCGCCGGTGTTATGGTGATGCGCATGGGCAATTCGGTAAATGACGGGATCGCGCAGATTAATGTTCGGGGAGGACATGTCGATCTTGGCGCGGAGCACCTTTTCCCCGTTACCGAATTCGCCGGCTCGCATGCGGCTGAACAAATCCAGATTCTCCTCGACACTGCGATTGCGGTATGGGCTGTTCTGACCCGGCTCAGTCAGCGTACCCCGGCTCATGCGGATTTCGTCGGCACTCTGATCATCCACGTAGGCCTTGCCTTTTTGAATCAGAATGACGGCGCGCTTGTACATTTCCTCGAAATAATCCGATGCAAAACGCAGCTCCTCCCACTCATAGCCCAGCCACTTCACATCTTCCTTGATGGAGTTAACATACTCCGTATCTTCCTTCAGCGGGTTCGTATCGTCCAGGCGCAGGTGGGTTCTTCCTCCGAACTCGTCCGCCAGCGCGAAATTAATCCAGATGGCCTTGGCATGGCCGATATGAAGGTAGCCGTTCGGCTCCGGCGGAAAACGGGTGACCACGTGCTTGACCTTTCCGGATTTGAGATCTTCAGCAATAATATTTTTAATGAAATTGGAGGGTGTTGCCGGATGGTTCTCCACGTTAATCAACCTTTCATCCTGTAAATTCTCTCTCTGGCAAACCTGAATCTGAATGGCGGCGCCGAAAAAGCGGGCTCTATATCCTGTATAAGCCTGTTTCTCTTAAATATACCTGCTTGAGCTGTATTGTTCAAGGAAACCCAAGGGCGATCTGCCCGTGGCGGCTGAGGATCTAAGCTTTGACGAATTCCTTTTCATTAGGGTAGCATGGAAGAAACTAGTTAAAAAATAGCTCCGTCGCCATGACCAGAGCTCATTTCATTTGCGGTAAAGGAGTCTTGTTCATGTTTACCTATCCATTAGATGATCATGTTGAGCTGCGTCCGCTCGCACCTGAGCAGGCGAGAGCGCTGTATGAGCTGATTGATGACTGCAGGGACTGGCTGCGCCAATGGCTTCCCTGGGTAGACTCAGTCAAAGAGGTGTCTGACAGCACGAATTTCATCAAAGGCGCGCTGGCCCAGGGCGCCGAGAACGGCGGCCTCACTGCCGGCATCTGGGTGCGGGAGGAGCTCGCCGGTATCATTTCCTACCACGAGATCGACTGGAACAACCGCTCGGTCGGCATCGGCTACTGGCTGGGCAAGCCATATCAGGGACAAGGCCTGATGAGTACAGCCTGCCGGGTATTCACTGACCATGCGCTCATGCGCATGGGGCTGAATCGGGTGGAGATTCGCTGTGCCACGGCCAACCGCCGCAGCCGCGCGATCCCGGAGCGGCTGGGGTACGTGCTGGAAGGCATTGTCCGCGAAGCCGAGAAGCTGCCGCAGGGCTATGTCAATCATGCCGTGTATGGCATGATCCGCAGTGACTGGCTGCGGCTGCGCTGACGCCGTGCCCTGTCAGCAGCCAGGGCGGCGATGCATTGCGGCCTGAGGTATTTCCGCCGCAGCCTGCAGCAAGGGGCGCCAGGTGCGTGATGACTCGGCTGTAATCGCCGGGAATCAACGCCACTGGCGCCCCTTTTTATGCGTGGTGTGCTTCATGTATATTGGAAGCGCTCGGGTCTGATCCGCGAGGATCAGATCCTGCGCTTTACTCCGTCTGCTCTTGACTCGCCAGCTTCCCCAGCAGCTTCTGCAGTTGCACCCGCACGACCTCTGACAGTCGATCCAGCGCCAGGATGCGCTCCAGCACCTCCGCCCGCCGCTCCTGGCCTGCCATGGCGTACAGCACCTCCCGCACAGAGATGCGGTCCGGTTGAGCCTGCACCGGTATCAGCTCGTCTCCTGCCGATACGCTTCCCTCCTGCAGCACCCGCAGATAGAAGCCGCTGTAGCCGGTCGCAAGCACCTGCGCTGGCAGCTCCTTGATCCCGTGCTTCTGGGACAGCTTAAAGCATGGGTACCGGGGCTGGCTGACCTCCACCACGGCTTCTCCGACACGGTACACATCCCCGATGTACACCTCATCCTCCAGCAGCCCGGTTACCGTAAAGTTCTCTCCGAATGCAGCCGGCCCCATCGTCTTGCCGAGGACGCTCTCCCAGTAGGCATAATGCTCCAATGGATAGACACACACCGCTTTATCCGGGCCTCCGTGATGAACACGGTCGGCCTGGCCGTCTCCCTCCAGCTGCTCTTGTCCCAGATACAGTGGACCAGGCACCGGCTGCTTGTAAATACCGGTAAGGAGCGGCTTCCCGTTGTACTCAACCTCTACCGGCCTGCCTGCATTCAGCGCTTGAATGACTGCCATGTTGGTTGGTCTCCTTTCCTGCTTGCTCCTGAACAACGGAGATTTCACTGCCCTCCGCCAAGCTCTGCAGCCGGGTAATCATGGATTCCAGCTCGCCGAACGCACCGGCAATGCTGGCCGTCGAAGCGGTCTGTCCTTCAAATCCGGCAGAGAGCTGCTGCAGGGAAGCACTGGTCTGCTCGATCACTGTAGAGATGGCATCAATATCTCCCAGGCTCGCCTGCGTGTTCTCCTCCAGCTTCTTGAGCATGCTCTCGATTTCAAGCGATTTGGAGGAGACCATCCGGGCATCTTCCAGAATGCTGCTGAAAAAGGACGTCGTCCCCTGCGCAATGCTCTGTACCTGGGCTGCCGTTTCAATGCCCCGGCCGACCTTGTCCGAGACAACACTCGTCTGCTGCTCAATCCGGGTCAGCACCTCGGCAATACGGAACATTTCCTGCTCCGCATCGCTGGAGAGCTTCCGGATCTCCTGGGCGATCACGTGAAAGCCCCGCCCGTGCTCGCCCGAGCGAGCCGCTTCAATTCCAGCATTGAGCGCGAGAATGCTCGTATTCTTGACGATCGCTGTAATACTTTCCAACACGAGATGAATCTGCTCGCTGTATTCCCGCAGCGCGGACATCTCAGAGTGGGTTTCCCCCATAATATCGTCAATGCGGTGCATATTATGCTGCAGCTTCTCCAGCTGCTTCCCGCCTTCCTCAGTTGCAGTCACGGAGGCATCGGAAAGCTGCCGCATGGCTGCTGTCTCTGTGGAGATCGCTCCCAGGAAGGTTCCGGACTGCTGCATGCTGTCATTGACCGATGACAGGCTTTCGGCCTGCACGGCCGCCCCCTTCGTAATTTCGCCCAATCCCTCAGACAGCTGGACGCCAATGCTTTCATTGCGGTCTACATCAACCTTCAGGCTCTGCCCGAACGCCTCCAGTCCAAGAACAGACTCCCGCACCATGTCCAGCACGGCATCCGATTTTCTCTTCTCCACGACGACGTCGGATAGCAGGCGCCGTCCCATCAGGCAGACGGTCACGGCAATCGCGTTCACCATGATCAGCACAATCACATCAATCGCCGCGTCCAGCAGCGGAACCTCCGACAGCTTCGGATTCAAGAGCAGCTGGCCGACAAGTATGATCAAAGAATATGCCGCTGCCAGCAGGCTCAGCCGTTGGTTCAGATAAATCAGCGACAGGGCCACATAGATATACACAATATTACCTGAAGAAGCCGAGGGCACGAACGTAATCAGCGTACAGCCGAGGGTAAAGCAAATGCTGACCAGAACATATTTCCCTTGAGGCCGGGTGCCGTACATCCGCTGGGCCAGCACGAGCAGCGGGGCGAAGATAGCCAGCGCGATCGTTAATGCTGTAGCCTCCGACAGCGATACCATATGAACCCCGTAGAACAGCCAGAAAATAAACGGACAGACCGCGATCAAAATTAAAATAGTCCGGTACAAAAGCTTGGATGCCAGCATTTCATAATCTGTGATATGCGAACGCTCGGATGTCATAAACAGCTCCTTGATGTTGATGTTCAAATCATTACGCCCCAATCCATGAATAGGTTATAAGCAATTATAGATTATCATCGTCAATCTTTCATTTTCTTTTAAGAGGAAACCATAAAAAAACAGCCCCGAGCTGATCAGGACTGTCCCGCCGCCTCATAAGAAGCAGGCCATCAGTATATCATCCACGTATTGACCTTTGACATGGTATTCACGGACAAGGCGTCCTTCCTCCCGAAAGCCGCAGGTCCGGTAAAAGGCAGCCGCAGCTTCATTGCTGGACAGCACGCGCAGGCGCAGCTTCAGCTTGCCTTCCCGCCGGGCAAAGGCCTTGAAGGCTGTCATCAGCCTCACGCCGATGCCCCGGCGGCGATACTGACGGTCCACGGCAATCCAAAGCTCATATACATGCTGGCTGCTATCCAGCTCCGTAGGCGCTTTGAAGCCCAGGTATCCGGCCAGGGTGCCATCCCCCGTCTCCGCCACCAGCTGCTGCCCGGGGGGACAGTGAAGCAGATACTGCTCCCGGGATTCCCAGACCAACGGCTGCGGCGCTGTCCGGTGATCCCACACCTGATGATCCAGCTCCATCAGCCGGCCGGCATCCTTCAAGGCAGAGAAGCGGATCATGAGCGTATCCAGATCCGTATTCATCTTTCTTTACTCCCCCCTTACGGAAGATGTTTCTATGCCCGGCACCCGCCGCGCATGGATGACAAATGACAGGAAGGACAGCACCGCCATGGCGGCAGCCAGCCAGGCCACAGGCTTCAGCCCGCCTCCATCATAGAGGATTCCCATGGCATAGGGACCGAACACTCGGCCCGCCGAGCCCATCCCTCCAGCCACTCCGATGTAGAACGGGGCTGCTTTTCCCGCGCGTTCCGCAATAAATGACGGAATTGCCGGCGAGACCAGCATCTCGCCCAGTGTAGCCAGCACCATCGCGAGCACGAAGCCCGGATAGCTGCCGGTCAGCACGATGACCAGATACGACAGCAGGTAGAAGACCGCGCTGACCGACATCTGCGAGGTATCCCTTCGCGCAAAGCTTCGCTTGATCCAGCTCGTCAGCGGCTGTGCCGCAAAGATCAGAATTCCGTTCAGTGTCCATAAATAGCCGAAGGATGCCTTCGACATGCCCTCTGAAATGATATGCGGTGAAATGCCGGTATTCCAGATGGAATTGCCGAACCACATGAACAGGGAGCCCAGTCCGAGGAACAAATAAATCCGGGTGTTCCGCAGCAGGACCCAGGTGCCGCCACGGCTGCCTGGAGGAATGGCTCTCTTGAGCTTGGGGTGGCCTTCGGCTTCCTCTTGAAGAGTCGGCTCCTTCAGGTCGGTCCGGCTTAAATAAGACAGGAAAAAGAAAGCGAATCCGGCCGATGTCAGCCCGTTCCCTACAAAGCTGACATCGTAAGAGATTTCAGCCAGGAAGCCGCTCAGCGCGGTTCCCACTGCAACTCCAATATTGTTCGCTACATAGACGACATTGAACAATTCGCCGCGCCGGTCTGCAAAGCGGAAGCCGATGAACGCCTGGATGGCCGGCATCGACATGGCGCTGAATAAGCCGATCAGCAGCATAACAGGAAGCAGCATCGGCCAGTACCCGTCAATGAAAGGTAGAGAGAACAGGCCCATCGCATTGAGCAGGAGCGAGCCGACAATAAGCTTTTTTACGCCGATCCGGTGATACAGCGCACCGCCAAGCAGCTGCCCGGCGATCCCGCCCGCCGATTGCAGCAGAATGACCAGGCCTGCATCCTGCATGCTGCGCCCCAGCTCATCGAACACATACATCGTCGTCAGCGGCCACATTAACGAGCCGCCGGCCGAGTTAACCAGACTTGCGGCCAGGAAGCCCTTGACTTCCTTCGGGTACGAATTTAAGAATCTCATGAGAACAGCCTCTTTGATTTCATAATAGGTGTGATTATTGTGAATTCACTCCAGCAAGGCATAAATTCCACGAGAATCAGTATGTCGTACACAAGCTTTGGCGCGCAAGCACACTCAGTGACGCTTTACATCGACAACAGTGGAGAAAAACACCGCGCCCTCCCCTAAATCCGACAGCCGATCAGGGGTGAGGGCATTGGCGCGCTGACGCCGGCCATTGCCGTCCCACCACAGCCCCTGGCTCACCACAGTGCCGGGAAGCATCTTGTCTGTCACCTTTGCCCGGGCCTCGTACACGCCGCGGTCATTATATACCGTCACTTCATCCCCGTCCTCAATGCCGCGCTCTGCAGCATCCTCCGGATGAATCTGCAGGAACGGCTCCTTCTCCAGCTTCTGGTGCTTCGGCACATTGGCGAAGGTCGAGTTCAGGAAATTATGGTTTGGCGGTGAGATGAACATTAGCGGATAGCGATTTCCTTTTCCCCTGCGGACGCCGTCATAGCCCTCTTTGAGCGGAATGTACGTGGGCAGGGGCGGGAGCCCGGCGGCTTCCAGCGCTGCGGAATAGAGCTCGATTTTGCCGGATACTGTAGGCAGCTGTTCCAGAAAAGTCTCGTAAGGCGTCATATCCAGCTTCACGCGCCGGTGCTCCTTCAGGCCATCCCAGGTTACGCCGTTCAGATAAGGGTTGTGCGGATACTCCAGGCCCTTTGTGATCATGTCCTGTTCACTCTCATTAAAGGCAGGATCCTCAAAGCCCATCGCCCGGCCCAGGGCGGCGAAGAGCTCGACGTTGCTGCGGCTCTCTCCCACTTTGGGAATAACCGGCTCCTGAAGCTGAATATATTGGTGCCAGTATGAGCCGTATACGTCGGTGTTCTCAAAGGTAGAGGTCGCCGGCAGCACGATATCTGCGTATTTGGCTGTGTCCGTCATGAACAGATCATGCACAACAGTGAACAGGTCCTCCCGGGCGAAGCCCGCCTTGACCCGTTCGGCATCCGGCGCTACGACCAGCGGATTGCTGCAGTACACGAACACCGCCTTCACCGGCTTCTCCTCCATAGCCAGCGCCTCCCCGATCCGGTTCATGTTGATGACCCGGGCATCGGGATTCGGCCGCAGATCCGGACGCTCCAGCGCCTCGCTGTTCATGCTGCTGTAGCCGCCATTGGATTTGGACGCCCCGCCGCCCCGCTTCTGCCAGTGACCGGTCAAGGCGGGCAGACAGGCTACGCTCCGCACAGCCATTCCGCCATTGTCATGGTGCTGCAGCCCGTTGCCGATATGAATATAGGCGGCCTCGGCCTGACCGTACAGGGTCGCCAGCTTCTCAATATCTGCAGCCGGAATTCCGGTGATAGAAGATACATGCTGCGGCGTATATTGCTTCACATGCTCCCTCAGCTCCTGATGGCCCAGCGTATAGCGTTCCAGAAACGGCTCATTCACCAGTCCATCCCGGAACAGGACATGCATCATGCCGGCGGCGAGCGCACTGTCTGTGCCGGGGTGCAGCGGAATGAACCAGTCGGCCCACTGCCCCGTCTGATTCTTGTGAACGTCAATGACGACGACCTTCGCTCCGTTCTTCCGAGCCTTCTCGGCCAATACGACCTGGTGCATGTTCGTGCTGACAATATTGCCGCCCCAGACCAGAATCACGTCCGCGTCCACGGTCTCCTCCGGTACAGTCCCCCGATTGGCGCCCATGACAGAAATCCAGCCTGCATTGCCGGCCGCGTTACAGATCGTCTGCTTCAGCTTGCTCGCACCCAGCGCATTAAAAAACCGGCGGTCCATGCCGTCCACACTGAGCACACCCATATTGCCGTAGAAGCTGTACGGCAGGATGCTCTCCGATCCGTATTCCTCAATCAGGCTGCGGTAGCGGCTTGTAATTTCCGTAATGGCTTCCTCCCAGGTAATCTCTTCAAAATTCCCTTCTCCCTTGGCTCCAACCCGCCGCAGCGGATACAGCAGCCGCTCGGGATGATAAATCCGCTCGGCCATATGGCGCACCTTATTGCAGATTGCTCCCTGGGTGATAGGGTGCTCCGGATCTCCGGTCACTTTTACAATCCTGCCTTCCTGCTTATGCAGCAGCAGCCCGCATGTATCCGGGCAGTCCAGCGGACATACCGCCGGGAAGACGCCTTCCTTCTCGTGAATCATCTATGTCGTCATCCTCTCGTCTCGTACCCCGATGCCATCCTTGATATGACAATATTCTACCCCTTATCTTAGAACGAAATCCGGGATGCCGTAAAGCGGGAAGAGCGCCCGAAATATTTTTTGACAAAATATTCACCCCCCTGTTTCATCCCTCGGTGCGCCGGGTAATTTGGTATCAACAGCAAGAGGAGGAACCCAGACCCTTTCTCTCCTTGCCGTATCATGGACCACTCCCAAAAAAATTCGCCGCAACGAGTTTCTTCCCCCGAAACTCGATGCGGCGAATTTGTTTTTTTGTGTCTGTGTCATTTTCAAAAGCAAAGGCTGCCCCAAGAGAAGATGTTCATCTTCCGGGACAGCCTTTTTAAATGGGTTATGCCGCATATACCGTTTCCTTTACACCTGCACCGGATCCTTCACGAGCTTCGGCAGTGCCTCCAGGCCCGCCGTGTTCAGGAAGTTCCACGGCTTGTTGTAATGCGGCTGGAAGAAGAAGTCGACAAAGGCCAGCTGGTCAATCGTCATCTTGTTTTGGATACATACCGAGAGGGTGTTGACCGATTGGGTCAAGTCCGCTCCGGAGATCAGCTGGGCGCCCAGAATCCGGCGGTCCTTCTTGTCAAAGACGACCTTCAGCGTAACCTCCTCCGACGTCGGCATGAACTCGGGGCGGTAGTGCTCCTTGATCGTCACCGTGTCGAAATCCAGCTCCTCCTCCTTCGCAGTCAGCTCCGTCAAGCCGGTGGAGGCGATGTGATGGCTGTAAATTTTCAAGCCCGAGGTGCCCTGGGTGCCCATATACTCCGTCGTCGGCTTGGCCAGGTTGCGCGCTACGAGTGTGCCCATCCGTACCGCATTCGTGGCCAGCGGGATGTACATCGCCTTGCCGGTCGGGTTGTACCGGACAGCGCAGCTGTCGCCAGCGGCGAAGACGTCTTTTTTGCTGGTCTGCATGTAGGAATCGACGACGATCGCCCCATTCTTCAGCATCTCAACCTGACCCTTCAGCAGCTCGGTGTTCGGGCGGAAGCCGATGCACAGAATGACCATATCGGTTTCAATCGTGCCTTTATCGGTGATGACGCGCTTCACCTGACCATGCTCGCCCTCAAAGGATTTCACAGTCTGTCCCAGCGCCAGTTCAATGCCCTTCTGGCGGAACGACTCCTCGACTTTATCGCTGAATTCCGGGTCCAGATATTTGTTCAGAATCCGGTCCACGCTATCGACCAGGGTCACCTTCTTGCCGTTCTGCTGAAACGCCTCCACCAGCTCCACACCGATATAGCCGGCGCCAACCACCGTGATGTGCTTCGCATGCTTCGACTTCTCAATAATGGTATTGGAATGATTGTAGTTCTTGCTCAGCAAAATATTGTCCAGATCAATGCCGTCCAGCTTCGGAATGATCGGCCAAGAGCCGGTCGTCACGATCAGCTTGTCGAACGTATCCTCCAGCGTTTCGCCGGTGTCGAGGTTGCGCGCAGTCAGCTTTTTGCCGTCCGTATCGACAGAGACGACCTCATGCTTCATCTTCGTCGTTACGCCCATTTCCGCCAGCTGGTCCGGGGAGGAGTAGAACAAGCCGTCCGGATCCTTCACGACCCCGCCGACATACAGCGCAATTCCGCAGCTCAGGAATGAAATATTATCATTGCGTTCATATACGGTAATTTGAGCCTCCGGGTACAGCTTCGCGGTATTCACAATTGCTGCCGTTCCGGCATGGGTACATCCGATCACTGCTACTTTCATATTCTTATTCCTCCTTGGCATGGTGGTATTTCATTCAGCTCGTCTGTCGTTCATTTTTCGGACTTTGTTTGTCATTTACCGCTTATCATTGTGAAAACATTCACCTTGTTCATGTCTTTATTATATTGTGAATTAGTTCACAACGCAATAGGCTGCAGCAATCCTCACACTTTGTTCACAATTTCACAATCTTTGATCCTGGGAACACTTCTATGGCAATGAGCTATGAGCTAGAGAATGTCGGGAATATTGGTTTTTTTAATTAATACCAGTGCTGGAGGCTTTTGAACCAGCTTTTCACAGTTATTTCTGCACGATGTGCGTTTGGACAGCAGACAAATGGAACTCAAAAAAAGACCACCGGCAGGGCCCGCCCACCAATGATCTTATTGTCTCTTAATCCGATCACATTATTCCTGGCTCTCCAGCAGTGCATTCAGGCTGCCGCAGGCTTCCTCATAGGCAGGCTGCAGTTGTCTGAACGTATGGAGGCCCTGCTCCAGTCGGCCTGCCTTACATAACGCCTCAATCTCTGCCAGCAGCCGGGAGAATTCCTGAACGCCCAGACTGAGACTGCCGGACTTCATGTCATGGGCCGCCGCCGCCGCCTCGGCGCTTCTGCCTTGCTGCAGCAGCTTGTGCAGCCGCTCCATCTTGTCCGGCATATCCTCCTGGTACATTTGGAACAGCAGTGCCAGCAGCTCCTGACTGCCGTCTTCCTGAATTTCGATAATTTCGTGAATCGTTTTGTAATCCAGCACCGGCCGATCACTTTGAGCCGTTTTTTCAGGGAGATAAGCTTCCAGGATGGCGGCCAGAGCATGGGCATGCACCGGCTTGGATACGAAATCATTCATACCGGCATCCATGCACTGCCTGCGCGCCCGCTCATCGGTGCTGCCTGTCATCGCCACCAGCGGCACAGCCGGCTTGCCCAGCTGCTGCTCCTCAGTGCGGATTTGAGCCGCGGCTTCGGCTCCGCTCAGCTTGGGCATCATATGATCCATCAGGATGAGGGCATAGGTGTTCTCGCGCGCCTTCTGTACGGCCTCCAGCCCGTTCCGGGCCCAGTCCACCTGCTGCAAGCCCAGCTTACGCAGCTGCATCCCCACCACCTGACGGTTGATGTCATTATCCTCCACCAGCAGCACAGGGACAGACAGATCCCGGCTGGTCGTCTGCAGCGGCTGCTGCTCTGCATATGCGGCGCGAAGCGCTTCCACGGAGCGGTTACCGCTTTCCTGGCCGACAGCCGGCTCCAGCGGAATTTCAAACCAGAATAAGGTGCCCCGGCCTTCTTCACTGGATACTCCGATTCTCCCCCGCATCAGCTCGACAAGCGACTTGCAGATGGACAATCCTAACCCTGTGCCTCCATACTCCGGGGAGCCGCCTTCATCGGTCTGCATATAGGGCGTAAACAGATTCTTCTGATCCTCTGCTGAGATCCCCATGCCGGTGTCCTCGACCTCGAAGCGCACCAGGCTCTGGTTCTCGCCCTGGCCTTCAAGCTCTGCCGGCTTCACACGGATCATGATCTGCCCGTCCTGTGTGAACTTGTTGGCATTGCCGAGCAGATTCAGCATCACCTGATTGATCCTTCCTGCATCGCCAATCCACTGCCGCTCCAGCCGTTCGTCCAGAAGCATAGACAGCCGGTTGCCGTTGTTCTCCAGCTTGTCCTGCAGCAGCCTGGCACTATGATCCAAAATAACATGCAGATCGAAGGCCTCCCGCCGCAGCTCCATTTTGCCCGCATCAATCTTGGATAAGTCCAGCAAATCGTTGATCATATGAATGAGCAGCGCTGCGGAATCGCGGATCAAGCCCACCGATTGCCGGTTAACATCCGTCAAGCCCGGCTGCTCCAGCATCTCCGCCATGCCCATGATGGCATTCATCGGTGTACGGATCTCATGACTGATCACAGCCAGCAGCCGGCCTTTCGCTTCATTAGCCTGCTCTGCCTCCAGGCGGGTCCGCTTGAGCTCAGCATTGTTCTTTGCCAGCCGGCGCTGCAGCGTGACCAGCTCATTATTCATAGCGGTAAATTCACCGAGCACCTGCTCTTCCCGTTCCCTCGCCCGGATGATCTGATCTGACATCTCTCTGATCGTCTGCCGCAGCCGTTCCGCCTCTGTATTAGGGTCATGCATTTGCCTGTCCCTCCCTTACTTGTTGCTTCCAAACACCGTCACGTCGCCGGCTTCGTCAGGACCAGCTGCTCCGCGGCAGCCACCGTAGCTTCAGCATCCGGCGCACAGCCATCCGCTCCGACCTCCCGCCACAGGTTAGGGTCCAGGTTGAAGGGCAGTCCTCCAACCATAATCTTCACATGCTTGTACCGCTCATCGGCCCGAATCTTGCGGATGAGGTCCCGCACCAGATGGATATGATAGGTCATCGTAGCCGATATCGCGACCACATCCGCGTCATGCTCGCCAATGGCTTGCAGCAGGCTGAAATCCGGAACGTCTGCTCCGAGATAATACGTGTCCCAGCCGTGCAGCTCGAACGTGTCGGCCACCATACGCAGCCCGATCTCGTGAGTCTCCTTGCCGACACAGGCCGCCACCAGGGTCAGGCCCTTACTGCCCACCGTCATCCAGTGCGGATACAGACTGGAAATAATCGACTGGGTAACCGCTGTGCAGTAGTGCTCCTGAGCGACACTCACACGCCCCAGCTGCCAGAGCCTCCCGATCTCATACTGCGCCGCCTGAAAAATATGCTTGTACAGCGCAGAAATGCCGATTTCCTGCTCCAGCAGCCCTTGAATCAGGCTGGAGGCTTCCCGGCGCTTTCCTTGCAGCAGCAGCTCCAGATAATCTGCCGCCTCCTTTGCCAAAGGGTTGTCCTCCGTAATATAGGAATCCAGCGTCACCGTCTCCACAGACTGCATCATCCCCATGTCCAAATAATCCAGGACGGTTCCTTTGTCTTGATGATCGAACCGCTCATCCAGCGCCTTCCGCATCGCTTCCAGATTCACCCTTAAATCCTCGCCTGTCACCTTGTAGCCTTCGAGCAGTACCTTTAACCACGATACATAATGTAAAAATAAAGCCGGACTCTTGACCAGCACACTCTCCGCTAAATAATTCAGCGTATACAGCGAGTCACGCCGGGTCTTTTCTTTTCCGGAAGGGCCGAAGCGGTCCTGCAGATCCGGCTGCCTGTTGTATTGCTGCTCTGTGATCCAGTCCGCAAGCTTCTCGGCCTCGTTCAGCAATGCATCTCCGGCGGTCTTTTCTGTCATTCCCATGCTTATCCCTTCCTCTCTATAGATGTATGCTGCAATGAGAATACGGGCTATTCCGCCCGTACGTGGTATCTTCGAACCATCGGCTTGATGCCGGCCAGCTCCTGATCCGGATATTTTTTCTCCAGCTCATGGATCCGCTTGAAATCCTCACTCGTTACCCAAGCCAGATAATGCTCCTTCTTTTCCCACGTCATGTGAACCGTCAGCTCTCCCGGCTTATGCTCGTTCTGAAGCAGCTGAAATGAAAGAAAGCCAGGCTGCTTATCGACGGACCGGCTTCGGTTGACATATAATTGGACCAGGTCCTCTGCCTTGTGCACAGGCACCTCTACGACGGATTGAACGATATACACGTAACGACCTCCCGAGGTTTAGCAGCTCTAGTATGAATATGAAATCGGTATAGATACTTCCCCTATTATAGCGCATTTGGAGACAGGTTTATATGAAAACACCGGAATTGGCGGCAAAAAGGACAGCCTTTAGATGATTAAAGCAAGCAGGTTCCGGGTACAAGATTTATGCCAAAATGACTTGGCTGAATACATAGAAACGAGGTTGTACCGTTCATGAGACTGGAGACAGAAATGTTTGTGTCTGTATGGCATCTGGCCGTGCCGGTGCTGGTGCTCATTGCCTTCATCGGCATGATTGCCGGAGGCTACGACCGGAGAACGACGCTCAAGAGCACAGGCTGGTCGCTGGTGGTATTCTATGCCTTTGTCACGTTTACGACCGTGATCGTGTCCCAGGAGTCGCTCTACGTGGAAGAGAAGATGGTACAGGACATGGATGAATACCACGCGGAAATCAAGGACAGGCTTTCCTTCTCGGAGGCGCCGGGCATTGTGGCTTATGTGGGGGCGTTTCTGGACGAGGACGATGGTACCAAATGGGTCATCTACGCCGGCAATTACGGCTCGGCTCCGTTTACCGGAACCGTTAGCGTGACGGTGATGGATGAAGACCGGGTTACCGAGCTGCTGAAGCGCACCTTTGAAGAGGTTCACCTTGCACCGGGAGAGAAGAAGGAGCTGGATTCGGTGTATTCCTTGGAGAGCAGAGATAACCCGTATCTTATACAGTTCAAGGCTGCTCCGGCTTCAAGTGCAGGTGCGGATGCTCCTTGAAGTTATTCCTATAGGCGGCCGCACCTTGACACAGCTCTGCTTGACCTGTAAAGGCCTGCCCTAGAAGCACCTCAGTGCTTCATAGGGCAGGCCTTTACTTATCCTTTGCTGAGCGTCCCGCCCATTGGCATGGGCGGAACGCTGCTTGAATGATTACCCGCTGTTCTGGACAGCGTGATGCCTGGCTTTAGCGCCGTCCCGTCTGCGGCGCAAGCCAAGGGCCAGCAGATAGGGCAGCCAGATGAAGACCGGTGCTACCATCGACATTCCGATCAGTCCGCCGCCGATCGAATAGAGGGCACTTCCCTCCTCACTGCTCCCGGCAATCATATCCAGCACCAGCTGTGTCACAAACAGACCGCCCCAGCAGACCAGCAGATGAGGCCAGCGGAGGCGCTTGACCAAGAAGAAGAACAAGAAGCTCATGACGAGCATCAGCAGTACCGGAATGATCACCCCGTCAGGATCTATCCTGCCAGCGACTGCCTGATTCATAATGAGCCAGCCGAGGAAGAACTGGAGTACAAACACCATCCAGCCCAAGGGACCCACATTGGCAAACACCGCTTTTTGAGCCTGCTGTGCCTCCTGCTCCTCAATCCGCCGAATTTCGGCATCCAGTGCCTCCAGCTCTTCCGGACCCGGTGCTCGCTGTTCCTCTTCCTCGACCTTCTTCTCAATGAAGGGCCGGAACGCCCGCTCGATATTGTTCTCAAACACGGCGGCGCCCCGATTCTCCTCCTCTCGGAGAACGTGGATGGCCGCTTCATCCTCGTCCACGACCACCACCGACGACAGCCAGAGCGGGATGCCATGCGGAGCCAGTGTCTTCAGCCACTCGTTCGCCTCCCGCGTCTCTGCCAAAGGCACGCTGATCATCTTCTCGCCTCCGCCGCTGTTGTAGATCAGGTGAATGACCGGCCACAGCTCGACCTGGGGCGCGCGTTCCCGGAAGGAGGTTTCTTTGTAGGCGTAGCTGTACATCATCACATGGCGTCCGTAGTACATCTCGGAGATGTCCTTCAGACGGATGCTGCCGCTTTGCTCCTCCCGGGTCTCCCGGTCCCACACGGTATACCTCAGTACATCTTCATAGATGGCAAAATAATCATTATGACGGTTATGCCAGATGCGCGTCGCCAGGCTCCTCCACAGCGATCGAATCATCCATAGGCCTAGAGGTATGGCCAGCAGGGTGAGCGCCATCCAGCCCGATGGCCATAGGGTCAGCAAGATTACCGGACCCACAACCAGCGCCAGTCCCAGCAGCATTCCTATTATCATCATTTCAAACGTCAGTATCCAGTAGAAGGGCTGCATTTTGCGCTCCCGATATTCGTGAATCGCCGTGGACACGTTGGGCCACTCCTTTATACAGAAGATTTATGTACAGCTGCAGTCCCTGCAGCCAAAGCAAAAGCACAAGCAAAAGCCCCTCCCCGGTGCACGACCGGAGAAGGGCTGAGGCCATATGATTAGTGATGGCTGGATTCGTTCTGAGCCAGCTTGACCAGCATGTGGGCCAGCTTGTGGCGCTCCTCTTCCGAACCCACCTTCCACAGCTCCTGCAGCAGCTTCTCTTCGCTGTTGCGCGGATCTTCGTGCTCGGCCAGATAGTTGGCTACCTTCTCGGCGCCCTTGGCCAGCTGCTCCTCGCCAAGACCGATGCTTTCTGCCAGTTTGATACGTTTATGCAGGTAGGATTTGAAGGTATCAAAGTTGGCCAGGATTTGATCCTTTTCCCCTTGATCCATCTTGTTCATGGCATCGTCCACTTTGTTCATATCAAGCTCACCGTCTTTTTTGACTACATGATTATGTTCAGACATGTCTAACGCCTCCTCAGTAAATTTTTACTATATTCGGTAACGTAGAATTATTAAACCCCAGGGGCATGCCTGAATCAGAATCTGCAGATTAGACAAAGAGTTTACATCGGCTATACAACCAATTAACGAGTGCGCCCGCGCCGTCCGCTGCCTGAACCTCCGCTGCCAGCATGTCTGCTGGAGCCGCCAGAGCTCCGGCCGCTTCCGCCTGTACCTCTGCCGCCGCTGCGGCCGGCTCCCGTGCCGCTCTTGCCGGATCTCGGCCCGCCGCTGCTCTGTCCGCCTCTGCCGCCAGACGTCCGGCTCCGGCCGCCGGATGCCTCGCTCCGGCGCGAACCTTCGCTGCGTCCGCGTCCACCCGAGGTGCCGTCCCGGCGCTCGCGTCTCTCGCCGCTGCCTTCCCGGCCCTCGGAGGAGCCGTTGCTTCGGCTGCTGCGCTGACCGGACGATCCTTCGCGGACTTCACCGCTGCGGCCGTCCCAGGTGATCCGCTTCAGCTTGATGGAGAGGCTGCGCTCCAGCTTCTCCAGATCAAATCCGTCCTTCGGTGCCGCGAATGTTACCGCAAGACCCGTGCCGCCGGCACGTCCCGTCCGGCCGATCCGGTGGACATAGCTCTCGACATCATGCGGCATGTCGTAATTATACACGTGGGTCACGCCTTCCACGTCCAGTCCCCGCGCCGCGACATCGGTCGCCACCAGCAGCTGAAGCTTGGCTTCCCGGAACCGCTTCATGACCGCTTCGCGTTTCGCCTGGGACAAGTCGCCGTGCAGCTCGTCGCTGGCATAGCCGTGCGACAGGAGCGCTTCGTTCAAGGTCTGAGCGCGCCGCTTCGTGCGGCAGAAGATCATCGCCAGATACGGCTGGTGCAGCTCCAGCATGCCCTTCAGTGCATCCTGCTTCGTCCGGTCCGTGCACTCTACCAGCACCTGCTTGATATTCTGCAGCGGAATGAGCGAGCTGCCGCCCTCCTTGATGACAATATCCACGGGCTTGTTCATATAATTTGCAGCAAGCTGCTTGACGCGATCCGGCATCGTAGCCGAGAACAGCATACTCTGACGCTTGTACGGCAGCGCCGCGATAATCGCCTCCACCTCATCCAGAAAGCCCATATGCAGCATCTGATCCGCTTCATCCAGCACGAGCTGCTTCACGCCGCCCAGCTCCAGCGTGCCGCGCCGCAAATGATCCAGCAGTCTCCCTGGAGTACCGATGATCAGATGACGGCCGCCCTCCAGCTTGCGCAGCTGCTTCTCCACATCCTGACCGCCATAGACGGCCAGAAGCTTGACGCCTTCCGGGGTGCCGGAGGACAGCTTCCGCGCCTCTTCGGTAATCTGCAGCGCCAGCTCCCGCGTCGGCGCTACGATCAGTGCCTGCGGATACGGCTTGGCGGCGTCAATCTGCTTTAAGATCGGCAGCATAAACGCCAGCGTTTTGCCGGTCCCGGTACGCGCGCGGGCAATGATATCCTTTCCCGCAAGGAGCATCGGTATACTCTCTTGCTGCACCGGGGTCGGCACAGAAATTCCCTGCTCCTTCAGCCTGCGTACCATTTTCTCATCGATGCCTAATTGTTGAAAGTTCGGCAAAACATCCACCTCATTGTATTATTTTACCAGGATAACGCGAAGCCCATTTCGCTCCCTGTACGATCATTTTGCGGAATGGCTCATGCATGAAAGAAGGCTCATGATGTCCCGGCATCAGCACGACGACCCGGCCGATTCCGTAGGTATGGCACCATGCCGCCGGCCAGCGCTCACCCTCGTGCTCATATTCCAGCAGTACCTGTCTCTCCGTAAACGGATCCAGCTTGAAGCGATACGGCTCTTCTTCCATCTCAAAGGCTTCTACGCCCTCGATAATGTCATGACCCTCTGCCGCCGGCATAAACTTCAGTGGCTGCATCGGCGGATGTCCGTCGAAGCGGGCTCCCAGCAGCTGTGCCAGCTCATAGCGGTTCGCCAGCGAAACGCCGTTATGCAGCACGAGCAGCCCGCCGCCGCCGCTCACATAGGACAGCAGGCCCGCGGTCTGCTGGGGCGATACCTTCTCATCCCACAGATCGCTGTAGGCGATACAAAGGTCGTAGGGATACAAATTGCTCTCGCGAAGCATTTTGTGATTCTCCGTGCACTGCACGGTAAACATATCATTCAGCAGATGCGATACCTGCGTGTCAATGCCTTGCAGCGGATGAAACTTGGGATGCGTGTAGCTTCCCAGTAAAAGTGCCTTTCTCTTGTCCATGATATTCCTCCTTGCGAATTCAGGCTTGATCTCAAGCACTGTGATCCTAAGGGCTTACCCCCGTTCTGCAAAATAGCGCCCCAGCGCCACCAGCATGCTGCCCATCCGCTCTTCCTCCGGCACGACCTGCGGCTCGATGCCTTCCTCGATCAAGCCCTGCGCGGTCACTTTGCCCACCGCACAGACGATAACCGGACCACATAAAGCTGCAGCAAGCGGCTCCCAGGATTCCTTCCGGCGCGCATATTCCGCAAGAAAACGGAACTGCGGCGCACTCGTGAACGCAACCGCATCCACCTGGTGACGGATGATCTCACTGAGGAGCAGTCCCAGCTCCTCCTCTTCAGGCGGAATATGCTTGTAGGGCAGGATTTGCACGGTCTGGGTCTCTTTCTCCTGAAGCCATGCCACAAGCTGCGGTGCAGACTCTCCGTGGAGCTGCAGAGTAACCCGCTTTCCTTGTATATCATAGCCTTCAAACGCCCGAATCAATCCTGCGGTGCTTCCGTCATCATCGCGCACAAGCGGCTTCAGGCCCCGCTTCTTGAGTGCATTGACCGTTTTGTAGCCGCGGGCGGCAATACGGGTGGTCTGAAGGATCTGCAGCAGCTTCTCCTGTACGCCCATCTGCTCCGCCATATCCATGATCGCCTCAAAGCCGATTCCCGTTGTAAACAGGCTCCAGTCCGGCGGATGCTCTACCCAGTCCGTGATGGAGGCCCGAAGCGCCTCATCATCCAGAAACACCGTGCCCTGAGCCGGCCGGATCAGCGGTGTGCCCCCCATATTCTCTACCAGCTTGGCCATATCCGTGGCCTTGCGCGGTCCTGTCAAAGCGATGACTTTCCCTTTCATAGGCTGTGCCATATGATCCCTCCCTGATGACCTGCTTTCGCGAAGCAGACCTTCACCATCCAATGATTCCTTCAGTATACTTGTCCTTCTCTGGAATAGAAAGGGATAGACCTCAATTCCATGAAAAATAGCCGCCCCTGTGCAGCGAAGCACAGAGGCGGCCTGATTGGATTCTGATTAAGCTTGCGGTCCGGACATATGGGCGCTAATATCAATTCCCAGCCCTTGCGACAGCTTCATGCCCAGCTCCCGGTCTGCCTGGAAGAAGTGGCACAGCGCCCGCATTTGAATATCGTGCTTCACCTGGCTCAGATCCTGAATCAGGTTGTGCAGAAGGCTGGCTTTGCCCTGCTCGGTGAAGGAGCGGTACAGCTCTCCTGCTTGTGTGTAGTCATCGGTCTTCTGAATCCGCTGGCGCACCGTGCTTCCATGGAGCGGACTTTCGCTCTCCCGGTATGCGTGATCCTCCGACGGTCCTGAGGTGTAGCTGTTCGGCTCATAGTTTACCGGTGACGGGTCCTGCTTCACGTTCATCAATCCATCGCGCTGATGATTGCGAACCGGAGCATACGGGCAGTTGATCGGAATCTGCAGGTAGTTCGCGCCCAGACGATGGCGCTGGGTGTCCGGGTAGGAGAACAGGCGTCCCTGCAGCAGCTTATCCTCTGACGGCTCAATGCCCGGCACGAGCACGCTTGGGGAGAAGGCGGACTGCTCCACTTCAGCAAAGAAATTATCCGGATTGCGGTTCAGCGTCATCGTGCCGACCGTATGCATCGGGAAGCGGTCCTCCGGCCAGGTTTTGGTCGGGTCCAGCGGATCAAAGGCCAGGGCATCCATTTCTTCCGGCAGCATCATCTGCACCTGCAGGCGCCACTGCGGGAACTGTCCCTGATCAATATGCTCCCTCAAATCGCGGGTTGCATGGTTGAAGTCGCGTCCCTGCATGGCTCCCGCCTCATCCGCCGTGAAGGTTTCTACACCCTGCAGCGATTCCCACTTGTATTTCACGTACGTAACCTTGCCCTCTGCGTTCACCCACTTGAAGGAATGGACGCCAAATCCGTCCATCTGCCGGTAATTAGCCGGCGTCCCGTGGTCGGAGAACAGCCAGGTCATCATATGCGTCGATTCCGGTGTAAGCGTCATGAAGTCCCAGTAGCGGCCAGGGTCCTGAATGTTAGTATCCGGTGCCGGCTTCAGGGAATGAACCATATCCGGGAATTTCATAGCATCGCGAATGAAGAAGACCGGAAGGTGGTTGCCGACAATATCATAGTTGCCTTCTTCGGTATAGAACTTCACCGCGAAGCCTCTCGGATCACGGGCAGTTTCCGGCGAGCCGACACCGTGGATCACGGTAGAGAAGCGGACGAATACCGGCGTCTCCTGTCCCGCCTCCTGCAGAAAAGCAGCCCGGGTGTGGGATTTCATGCTGTTCTCGGTCACAAATACACCATGCGCTCCGGCGCCGCGGGCGTGCACAACACGCTCCGGAATCCGCTCACGGTCAAAGTGAGCGAGCTTCTCCAGCAGATGGTAATCCTCCAAGAGTGTCGGGCCGCGCTGCCCTGCGGTTTTGGAATGCTGATTGTCACCTACAGGAGCGCCCTGATTGGTCGTTAATCTCGTATTCATAGATGTATGCCTCCGTTATTGTAAATTTGATTTTAGACTGGATCTAAATTTATAAACTGATTGTAGCATTGGGAGGCGGGTTCATGCATGAGCAATCCATGAGCCTTTCATGAGGGTTAGCTGATTGGTTTATGATGCTTTTATGATTCAAGCATGAAGATTTCATGAATGAGTATAAGCATGGAGCAGCAATGAGCATAAGCATGGAGCAGCCTGACGGCCTGTTTCTGTGCAAGAAAAAAAGGAGTCAGTCCGCCAGGCGGTATCCGACTCCTCTTACGGTTGCTATATATTGCGGCGCGCCGGCATGGTCACCGAGCTTTTTGCGCAGGCTTTTGATATGGACGTCCACTACATTGCTGCCTCCGAGAAAATCGGTGTCCCAGATTTCACTCATCAGCTCCTCACGCGTGCGCACTGCGCCTTTGCTGTCAAGCAGCAGGATAAGCAGGCTGTACTCCGTCTTCGTCAGATGCACGGGGAGAGCCCGGCGCTGCACGGTCATCTTGTCGCGGTCAATCCACAGGTCCTTATAGACCTCCCGGCTCGGCGATTCTGGCATGACCTCCGGCTGAGACGCGGCATGAACACGAATGCTGCGCTGAATCTGATACATCAGGGTCTGCGCAGAACGGGCCGGCCAAACCAGAAGCTCCTTGTCCAGCATGGACGTGCTGGCGCTGTTCATCAGCGTCTCGTTAACAAGGTACATGACAGGAAGCTGGACTCCCTCCGGCATGAGCATCACGCACTCCTCGTCAAATTGTCCCGGCGTATCGCAATGCGTCAGATCGGCGATCACAAGGCCGGCGGTAAGGGCCGAGGTCAGGCGGGGCTCCCATCTGCGCATCATCATGACATCAAAGCAATGCTCCGACAAAATAAGCCCCAGCTCATGTACGCGTCCCGGCTGGCGGCTCAGCATTGCCGCGCGGTATAACGACACCGGGCAGGATAATTCCTCCAGCGGCTTGCTGTATGGCTCTTCTGGCCAGGATGTTCCTGCAAAAGAGACGATTCCGCCTCTTGTCTGTGCTACTTGCTTCGCTTGGTTTGACATTCGGGACACACTCCTCCGAATACCACATGGGCATGATTAATGGTATAGCCTGTCTCTTCCGCGACCACGCGGTTCCATTCCGGCGGAACCTCGGTCATGACCTCATCAACCTTGCCGCATACCTCACACATAATATGCTGATGCTCGTCCGTGCGGGCATCATAGCGGCTTGCGCTCTCCCCCAGCTTCAGCTCCCGGATCATTTGCTTATCGGTCAAATAGCGCAGCGAGTTATAAACCGTGCCGTACGCCAGATTATATCCCTTCTCCACCAAGCGGTTCATAATATCCGAAGCGGTAGGATGGTCTTCCGAATCCCGCACGACATCAAACACCGCCTGGCGCTGTGTTGTTAAATTTAATGCTCTCAAAGGTCTCACCCTTTATTTAATTTATTTTTAGATCAAGTATAAATCTTGATGCAGCTTCAGTCAACCCTTTCTCATCCTAAACCGGGACTAAAGCCCTGTTAACTGGTAAAATATGAAACGACATATCGACACCATTCGTTTCTTTTCGTAATATAAAGAAAAATGTGCTGTTGGCAGCTCTCTTCATGGAGGGCTTGCTTCGGAAGGGAATGTCGAATTCTTGGTCAATATATTGTTTATCAATGCCTGTGTGCTGGTAACCTTTCTTTATCTGACCGGCCTGCTATCTACCAGATATGCCTACAACCTGGAGGCGCCGAGCCTGCGGGTACAGCTCGTTTCCGGCATCATGTTCGGGATGTATGGCATTATCCTCATGCATTATTCTTTTCCCATTAACAATGAAGTCATATCCGACCTGCGGCATCTGGCGATTGTGATCGTTGCCGGCTATGTGGGCTGGCTTCCCTCGCTCATCTCCGGGGTGCTTATCACGGCTGGCCGGATTGTGCTGTTCGGTCTGAGCCAGGTATCCATAATCGCCGGTGCGGGCATGCTTGTGATCGCTGTGCTCTGTGCCCTTATCGCCTTACATACCGGGAAGCGCCTTCAGAAGCTGCTGATCATGAATCTGATCTCGATTATCGTGATCTCGATCGTGCTGACGATCAACGTCCACGAGCTGCTGCTGGAAGTCGTCGCCATCTATTTAAGCATTTCTACAGCAGCTACACTCGTCATCTATGCCTTGCTGGAATATTCTCTCGCCTCGAACCGGCTGTTCGCCCGGATGACGCTGCAGGCTCAAACCGATCACCTGACCAGCCTGCATAATCTCCGCCAATTCGAGCTGCTGCTGAACCAGCATTTCCGGCAAGCCCGGCGAAGCCAGGAGCCGCTGGGCGTTATTGCCCTGGATATAGATCATTTCAAAAAAATAAACGACACCTACGGCCACGCGGCCGGAGATGTCGTTCTAAAGCAGCTGAGCTCGCTCTTGAAGCTGCATGCTCGCCCTACGGATGAGGTATCCCGGAACGGGGGCGAGGAATTTACTGTTCTCGTTCCCCGCCTGGCCTCTCACGAGGTGACGCTGCTGGCGGATAAAATCCGCAGGGCGGTCGAGCAGCATGTGTTCATGCTGGGCGATGGCACCGCCCTGAAAGTGACCGTGTCTGCCGGCGTTGCCGTTTACCCGGACACGCTGAAATGTGATGATGTGCAGGAGCTGCTTCATCAGGCCGACGAGGAGCTGTACCGGGCCAAGCAGGAGGGACGGAACCGGGTCTGTACCGGCTCAGCTCAAGCCTGAGCCGGTGCAGTCCCGCTGCCGGGTTCAGGCGGTCAGAATGCTCTCGATCGCCTGAACGATATCCTCACTGAGCTTGATGCCAGAGGCACTCACATTCTCCTCCACCTGCTCCGGACGGCTTGCTCCTACAAGGGCACTGCTGACGTTCTGCTGACGGAGCACCCAGGCCAGCGCCAGCTGGCTCATGGTAATATCCAGCTCATTGGCAATCGCCGTCAGCTGATGAACCTTCTCAACTCTATCCCCATTCAGCTTCATCCGGTCGGCGCCCAGCTTGGCGGCGCGGCTGTCCTGAGGCATTTCTTCCTTGGAGGCAGAAGTGTACTTGCCGGTCAGCAGGCCCTGGGCCAGTGGAGAATACACCACTTGTCCAATTCCTTTTTGCTCGCCCAGCGGAATAATTTCCTTCTCGATCTCCCGATCAAACATATTGTACAGCGGCTGGTTCACCACGATCCGGTCCAGCAGCAGCCGGTCCGCCACCGCCAGAGCCTCCTCCATCTGTGCCGCAGTCCACATGCTCACGCCGACATACAGCACCTTGCCGCTGCGCACCAGGTCATCCAAAGCACGAAGCGTTTCCTGGACCGGTGTGTCCTGATGAAACCGGTGGCAGTAATATATATCAATGTAATCCATACCCAGGCGCTTCAAGCTGGCGTCACACTGCTCCATAATGTGCTTGCGTGACAAGCCCTGGTCGTTTACGCCGTCACCCATTCTGCCGAACACCTTGGTCGCCAGCACGTAGGATTCCCTTGGAAATGCCCGCAGCGTTTCTCCCACGACCACCTCCGCTGCGCCCCGTTCGTACACATTCGCCGTATCAAAAAAATTCACGCCCAGCCCATAGGCGGTCTGAATGGATTTCACGGCATTCTCCCGCTCCACATAACCTCCGTAGGTCAGCCAGCTTCCGAGACTGATGTCACTTACCTTGAGACCGCTTGCGCCAAGTCTTCTAAATTCCATTCATATAACCTCCCGCTGTGATGATAGGTACCTCTTTATTCTACCATTCACGGACCTCTAAAAGCACGTTCTGGATGCCCTCTATACCATGGGCAATTCCTGGCTTACGGGGAAGAGGTAACAACCTTTATCGGCTATAGCCTGTTCCCTTAATCTGCGTATCCACCTCTACCTTAAACGTAATGTGCGGATACATGGCTTCCCACTGCTGCTTCTCGGTATTGTTATTCCAGTGCGTGGCAAAGTATCTCAGCCCGAAGCCTAACGGATCGGTGCCGGTTTCCCGAATCTTCTCCAGCAGCTTCGTGACCTCTTGCGACAGACTCTCATTAAATGCCTGCTCCAGCTCCTTCAACTCGCTGTGGGTCAGCTGATCGTAGTCTTCCTTCTCCTCCAGGTTGCCGCTAATCTTCAGCTTATATTGAATTTCTTCCTTGCCCGGCTCCGGAACTACAATCTTGAACCTGGCCCGGCTGCGGTCCACGTTCATTTCATAGCTGCTGCCGTTCATCGTCGTTCCGAGGTCTGTCAGCAGGTCCCGGATCATCAGCACGTTCAACAGCTTGCTCTCCTCCGGCTCCAGCATCAGCTTCACCCGCTCCTTATCCATGAGAGCCGTCTTGTTAATGTTCAGCACGCCTTCTTCCTTGTTATCCACTGTAATGACCGGCATATAGGGATCTATTCCGCTTTCCCTTACGCGGCGGTCCACATCAAATAAATACGTCTTGGCAATGTATGGCGACTCGGTCCCTTCCTCACTGAGTGCCAGCGCCTTCGCATTGCCGGCAATCCGCTCGGTGGCGGGGCTGACGTTCAGAATGGTCCTGGCATCCGGCACCGCTACCGCCGGATACATAATGAGCTGCGTATCCCGGCGGCGGATAATCCATTCCTCCACGTCCCGAATTCCTTTCCGGGCGTAGGCTTCACCCAGCAGCAGGACGCGGCAGTGCGCGAAATCCAGCTCCTTGTCCACCTTGGATTTGATTTCTCTTACGGCTCTCGCTACAGAGGATGAATCCTGCTGAATAATAATAGATTTCAGCTCTCCGGACTTAGGGTCTCCTGTCGGCACGGCAATCTTGAACGTATACCGCAGCATCTCGGGACGGTCCTCTACCACATCCACACCCATAGCCACAATGAACAGCCGCAGGTCAATGTCCCGGAACTCACAGCCCCCGATCAGAATCGAGCACAAGCAGAGCAGGATCAGGACCCTCTTCCGTAATGTTCTCAAGCTCACGCCGCCGACCTCCTTTTCAGCACACAATAGCCGAGCAGGAGGAGGAGCAGCATTTCGGCAAAGAACCGGGTATTCAGAAACCAGACCGCCATTGTATTGTTGGAGAATTGATCAACCAGATAAGCCGCTCCCAGCACGAGCGCGGAGAAGATACCCAGCACCCACCAGGCCAGTCGGCTCTGTGACTTCTCCTCCTTCGGACACCCGCCTTCGGACGATTTGTGCTGCCGGAACACCCCGAGCACCAGCTCCTTGGCAACATGCCAATGAATAATGGAGTTTACGAGGGAGAGTGAGAGGTAAACGACATAGAACACATAGGTCATGCGCTCAATAATGAAATACCGGATCCGCAGAGAATCGACCGTGGAAAAGGAAGGATATACGTGGTAACCAGCCCCCTCCACGCCCAGTAATCCGATGGGCGCAAACATAGCCATGACGACGATCAAGGCACCGATTGCAGCAATGACCCAAAATCTACGGACCTGTACCTTTTCAAACACGCGGTTGAAGATGACCAGATTCGCATATCCGCTAAAGATATACGTTGCCCCCGCAATCGAGGTGAGCGTCGGTGCATGACCCATAAAGGTCATGGCCTGCCGAACCGCATCCCATTGAAAGTACGGGCTGCTCAGTCCGCGGTAGGTCATATAAATGATTAAGGGCACCATAATGAAAAGTACAATCTCCAGCGCGTACAGAAGTGACTCACTGCCTCTGCGCGCACTCAGGCTTACGAGGATCAGAAATCCGATCAGAATCGCGTACGGAGATACATCCGGGCTGATATATCGCCCGGTCACATCCACGAAGCCGACCAGCGTCACCGCACTGGCATAGAACCAGACAAACGCCAGCATGAATAGCAGCGGCTTGTAGATCCAGCGCGACATATATTTCGCGAAGATTTCCGGGACGCCCATGCCCGGAAATTTCTGAATCATACGGACAAACAGCGCGATTGTGACCAGCCCAATCGGGATCGCAACCATGACTCCCAGCACCGAGCCCCTGAACCGGTCATGAATTAAGATCCGCGGCACGAAATTAACCAGATTCATCAGCGCGTTGAGCAGAAACAGGTAGTAGAAATAGACATTCTTGACCATTATTTGCCCTCCCCTGTCAGCTTGCGGATGGCGAACATTTTCAGATATGGCTGACCGAAGCTGCGCAGACTCGTAAGGTAGACAATCAGGCCGATAATTCCCAGCACGATGCCTACAAGGCCGAAGAAGGTGGCCAGTCCGATAAATATATATTTCGTCACACGGATGCCAAAGCTCATCATCGAAACCGGGATTACGAAGTTGGAAATCGCGACGGCCGCCACGATGATGATCATGATATTGCTTACAAGCCCGGCCTCCGTTGCAGCGGTTCCCAGAATCAAGCCGCCTACGGTCGTAGCCGTGGGTCCGATCGCCTTGGGAAGCCGCACACTGGCCTCAATCAGAAATTCCATGGCGAGCAGCATGAACATCACCTCCATGAACGAGGGATAGGGCACCGTCGCCCGGCTGCCCGCGATAAGAAGCGCAATCTGCATCTTGAGAATTTCAGGATTGTAGGAGGTAAAAGCCACATAGAGCGCAGGCAGCAGCAATGTCGCCAGCAAGCCAATGTAGCGGATTGTCTTCAGGAACCACCCTACCGGCGGCAGCTGGATCTGGTCATCCATGGCCGTGAAGAAATCATTGAAGATGGCTGGCAGCAGCACGGCGTAGCCGGTCGTGTCCATCAGCACCACGATTTTACCCTGAGACAAATTCAGGACCGTCCGGTCGGGACGCTCACTGACCATCATCGTCGGGAACAGACGCCATCTCGGCTTCATCGAAAAACGCTCAATTTCCGATGCCGCTTGAATCACGTCAGCGTCAATATTGCCCAGCCTCTCTCTCAGTTCCTTTAGTACGGCATGATCTACCCGGGTTGTATCATAGACAATGGCAATCCGCGTCTGTGACACCTTGCCAATGCTCATATACTCTGATTTGAGATCCACACTTTGATAGCGGCGCCGGATCAGGTTCATATTGATGTCTATATCCTCTGTAAAAGAGTCGGTCGGGCCCTGAATCACATTCTCCGTGCTAGCCTCGGACACACTGGAGCCCTGCACCTTGAGTGCATTAAACAAATAGATGTGCTCCCTGATAAACAGCACCACCGAGCCCTTCAGCAGCGCCTCTATGGCTTCCTCTTTCGACTGAGGCTGCTGAATGGAGGGGAAGGAGTCCATATACTGCTGATATTGCTCCAGGCTGTTCATCTCGTAGAACCGGTTTACCAGCTGCTCTTGAATGAGCGAGGGATCGGTCATTGATTTCAAATACACCATGCTCAGCTGCTCTTCCCCGCTGGATAAGGTGCACACCTCTTTATCCCCCATCTCCTCCAGCTGCTGCTGCAGCCACTGCAGGGTGTCTTCGCTTTCTGTCGTTGTTCCGGATTTCATCCGTCCTGTCTCCTTCCGGATTCCATCTTCCTTTGCTGATGACAGGTATTTTTTTCATTGAGCGGCTAAATTATGTATGAAGCTTGGCGAGAAGTCCTTCCTTTTTTTCAAAAATGCTGATCCAGGCAATCGTTTCTTTTACCCTGTCGGTGGTAATAATGGATGACGATGATACCGATCAATGGAGGCGATACGATGGACGGTCCAATGAAGGGACACAGTGAACTGCCGCAGCTGCCGGAATCTCTATGGAGGGCGACGACAGAGCTGCCGGCTTTTCCAAGGCTGGCGGAGGATATCGAGACCGAGGTTGCTATTGTCGGTGCCGGGATTACGGGCATTACAGCGGCTTATCTCCTGGCCAAGGAAGGAAAGAACGTCGTTCTGCTGGATGCAGGGTCCATTCTGGACGGGGCTACCGGCTTCACGACCGCCAAGGTGACGGCGCAGCATGGACTGATTTACAATGAGCTGATGCAGCATTTTGGCGAGGAGCAGGCCCGGCTGTATTATGAAGCCCAGACGGAAGCGATGGATTGGATGAAGGCGATGGCGCGTGAGCTCAATGCGGAATGCGACTGGGTGGAAGAGGATGCTTACATTTACACAACGGAAGAGGATAAGAAAAAATCCCAGCTGGAGGAGGAATACCAGGCGTATCAGAAGCTGGGCATTCCGGGGGAGTGGCTGGACCGGCTGCCGCTGCCGATGCAAATTACCGGCGCGATCAAAATGCCTGGGCAGTACCGCTTTCATCCGCTGGCATATTTAAAGCGCTTGGTGGAGGAGTTCCTGAAGCTGGGCGGAAAAATTTATGAGAATACGACCATGGATGAGCAGGCCGACACAGAGGGCCCTGTTAAGCTGTACACGGAGCGCGGACATCATCAGGTTACGTGTCAGCATGCCATTTCGGCCTCCCATTTTCCGTTCTATGACGGGAAGGGCATGTATTTTGCCCGGCTGCATGTGGAAAGGTCCTACGTCGTGGCTATCAAGCCGGAAACCGCTTATCCGGGCGGCATGTATTTGAGTGTGGATCAGCCTTCCCGATCTCTTCGATCGGTCAGCTATGCCGGAGAGGAGCTGGTTCTGGTCGGCGGGGAAGACCATGTCACCGGACGCAGTCAATGCACGCACGGACACTACGAGAAGCTGGAGGTGTTCGGCGGCAACCTGCTGGGCGCCTCGGCTATTCCGTACCGCTGGTCCACCCAGGATCTGATTACCATCGACAACCTTCCTTACATTGGACCGCTCACCTCGAAGGAGGACCGCATCTTCGTCGCGACCGGCTACCGCAAGTGGGGCATGAGTAACGGAACAGCGGCAGCGCTTCTCCTGAGAGATCAGATTCTGGGGAGAGACAACCGCTTCAGCAGCTTGTTCTCACCGTCCCGGTTCAAGGCTGATCCATCGATCAAGAACCTCGTGACTCAGGGGGCAGGTGTGGCGAAGGAGCTCATCTCCGGCAAGCTGGATCTGAGCCATGCCAAGATCAGTGAGGTGAAGCCGGGTGAGGCCGCAGTCGTCCGCCATCACGGGCAGCGTGCGGGGGCTTACCGTGACGAGCAGGGGCAGCTGTTTCTGGTGGATACGACCTGTACTCATATGGGCTGCGAGACGGAGTGGAACGACGGCGAACGGTCATGGGACTGTCCGTGCCACGGCTCGCGGTTCGGATTTGACGGTAAAGTGCTGGAAGGGCCGGCGATCGAGCCGCTGCGCAAGCTGGACCACGAAGAAGACTAAGCATACACAAAAAAGGCAGGAGCTCCCTTTCGCCGATACTGCTATAGGTTCATTCCTATAGCATCCGGCCAGGGTGTCTCCTGCCTGTTTAACATGTCAGCACAATGTCCGCTTTAAGCGGTCACCGGTGCCAGTTCTTCGTGATAGGCTGCAAGTGACTGTTCAATGATAACGCTGATGAAGGAGGGATCGACCTCGGTCAGCCATCCTCTGGCGTAGCTCCAGGCCTTCTCTTCGATCTGCAGCGCAATCTCGGTCCGGGCGCGCTCATCCTCGGCGGCATCCAGGCGTTCAATCATGACGGACAGCTCGTCATCCATCGCGTGTCCCAGCTCGTGGGCAAACACTACTGTAAAGTAATCGTAGACAGACTCCAGCGATCCAAACAACTGCAGGCACTGCTGCTGAATAACCTCGGTATACATCGTTACCGCGTGAGCGTCCATTCCGTATTTCCCGCCGATTAATCGGCCCCCCGGAAAACGGGACTCCAGCTTCACCGCAACTCCGCTTCCCGACCGGAGCAGCATGTCCGAAACCAATCGGTTCAATACGGATTTCTTCAAATTCATTCATGGCTCCCTTACCCAATACTCACATCATTATAAGAGACATGATACAGGATATGCAATGCTCTGAGACATATTCCCTGACCTCAATCCGGCCCCCTGCATCCCGCTTGCCTGCTGCAATCCCCGGTCCTATCACCCTTAAAGAGATTTAGTTATGGGCAAAGAAAATCAGCTGCACCAGAAAGAGTACGGCAAATACATAGACGAAGGGGTGCACATCCCTGAACTTGCGCTTTGCGATCTTCATGACCGGATAAGAAATGAAGCCGAGCGCAATCCCGTTCGCGATGCTTGACGTCAGCGGCATGCTGATGATGACCAGAAACGCCGGAAAGGCTTCCTCAAAATCATTCCACTCGATGTCAGACACACTGCGAATCATCATGCAGCCGACAATAATCAGGCTCGGTGCCGTAATAGCCGCTACCCCTGACAGAGACCCGATCAGCGGGCTGAAAAAGGCAGCGACCCCGAATAAGGCCGCCACCGTCAGTCCCGTAATGCCGGTCTTGCCTCCGGCTCCAACGCCGGCCGCCGATTCTACCGTCGCCGCTGTCGGGCTTGTGCCCAGCATGGAGCCGACCATGGTGCCGACGGAATCGGCAGCAAACGCACTTCCCGCTTTCTCCAGCCTGCCTTCACGCAGCAGTCCTGCCTGCTTCAGAATGGCCAGCATCGCCCCTGTGGTATCAAACAGCATCACCAGCAGAAACGAGAATACGACACTGTATAAGCCGTATTCAATAACCTGCTGTACCGACGTCACAGGATTGAAGACTAGAATTCCCTCTGGCAGCCTCGGCAGTGAGACCAGCCCCTGATCAAAGTGAAGCTGACCTGTGAACCACGCAATGATACCGGTCAGGATCATCCCGACAAACAGCGCCCCCTGCACATTCAAAGCGAACAGCGCAATCGTGATCGCAATCCCGGTCAGCGTCAGCGCTACCCCTGGCTCGGTGAAGTCTCCTAGCGTAACGAGATTACTCTCATGATCCGCAATGATGCCGGAGAGCCTCATGCCGATAAAGGCAATGAACAGCCCGATGCCTGCAGCGATCGCATGCTTCAGATTGTCGGGGATCGCATGGATCAGCCGCGTCCGCAGTGAAGTCATGGAGATCAGCAGAAATATAATACCCGACACAAAAACGGCCGAGAAGCCGACCGTGTACGGGATATCATGACCGCCTACGACAGAGTACGTAAAATAAGCATTCAGTCCCATCGCCGGGGCGATGACGACTGGATAATTGGCGAACCAGGCCATAAACATCGTTCCGATTACTGCGGCAGCAATGGTGGCCGTAAAGCTCTGATCAAACGGCACACCCGCGTCCTTCAGAATCATCGGGTTGACAATGATAATATAAGCTACGGTGAGAAACACCGTCAGGCCCGCGACCATCTCGGTCTTGAGCGTTGTATTTCGTTCCTTCAGTCTGAACCTGTTGTTTAACATAGATGCATTCCTTCCGCCTGTGATTTCCTCATTGTAGAGCAATACACAGGAAAGTTACAACGCTGGCGTATAAAAAAAGCCGGAGCTCCCATCGGGACGCTCCAGCTTATCTTTTCCGGCAAGGCCGGGATCTAATCAGGCCTGCTCCTTGACAGCGGCCCCTTCCTCATAAGGAGCCTTGCCAGGCCAGAAGGCGCGGCGGCCCAGCAGGGTCGTAATGGCCGGTACGAGGAACGGACGAACGATAAAGGTGTCCAGCAGGACGCCGATCGCAGTAATAACACCGAACTGCACGAGCACCTGAATCGGCAGCGTAGCCAGCACGGCAAAGGTTGCCGCAAGGATCAGGCCGGCCGAGGTGATGACCGAGCCGGTTTCATGCACACCCTCGCGGATGGCCTGCTTCAGCGGCATGTGCCGGCTTTTTTTCCAGATGCTAGAGATCATAAAGATATTGTAGTCTTCGCCCAGCGCAACCAGGAATACGAAGGAATACAGCGGAATGGAGCCTTGAATGGCTTCGGCTCCCCAGCCGTAATGAAGCACGAGCCAGCCCAGTCCAAGCGCCGAGAAGTAGGACAGGATGACGGTCAGCACCAGATACACGGTAGCTACGACAGAGCGTAAATAGAGGAGCAGCAGCAGTGTAATCATGCCGATGACGACCGGAATAATAATCCGGGTGTCGCGGTCACCGATCAGCTCGGTATCGTATTGCACCGCCGTTTGCCCGGACACCCATACCTTGGAGGCCGCGTCCTGGATGCCAGCCTCGGTCAGTGCACTCTCGGCGAGACTGCGAATGTCGGGAATCAGATGCATGGCCTCCAGATCATACGGATTCATGGCCAATTCCACATCGACTGCCTTAATATTCGGATTCTCCGCTCCTTCTGCCGGCTCTCCTGCCTGGCTGACGAAGGACTGGGATTCCAGGATGCCCTGAATATTGATTTCCTGGCCTTCTGTATCCAGCATCACTTTGACGGGAGCGAGTTCACCAGGTGTAAATTCCTCGGCAATAATGCTGAAGCCTTCCCGGGAAGGCATATCCTCCGGAAATGAGGACAGAATGTCATACGTAAATTTCAACTGCGGTGTAAAAGCGGCAAGACCGCCGAGCAGGACGACCCCGGTCAGGACAACCGTCCAGGGACGGGTGGTCACCAGGCGTCCGATCCAGTTGTCCGACTGGACCTTGCGGTGCTTGACCGGCTTGTTTCTGCGCTTGGCGCGCTCTTCTTCCATCGCCGGCGTCCGCGGGACGAACGGGAAGAATGAGGCGCGGCCCAGAATGGCCAGCAGCGCCGGCACGAGCGTCAGACTGGCAATGAACATAATCAGAATCGCCAAGCTGAATGGAATGGCGAACCGGTAATAGGCGCCGTATTGGGCAAACAGCAGCGCCAGCATGGCAATGACGACGGTGATGCCGCTCATGGCAATGGCGCCGGAGGACTGAGTCATCGCCCGGAACAAGGCGCCGCTCTTGCTCTCCTCTTCCCGCAGATCCTGACGGAAACGGGAGATGAGGAACAGGCAGTAGTCTGTGCCTGCGCCGAACAGCAGGACCGTCATAATCGCAATGGCCTGGCTGTCAACCGTAATCCAGCCCTCGCCGGCCAGAAAGCCCAGCACGGGACTGATGACGCCATAAGCGAAGCCTACAGCCACGAGAGGAATAAGGGCCAGAATCGGTGAGCGGTAAATCAGCAGCAGGATGACGAGCACGATGAGCACGGTCGCAATCAGCAGCGAGACATCCGCATCCTCAAACAAGCCGGTGGCATCCACCGAAATTCCGGCAGGACCAGTTACCCGGGCGGAGAGCTCCTCTCCTCCAAGGCTCTCCTCGAACGGATTGGCTCCGGCGATGTCCTTCGTCAGCTCCTGGATCTGCTCCAGGCCTTCTTCCGTCTCCTTCGCCCCTGCCGATTCTTCAAAGAATACAGGGGTCACAAGGCTGCTGCCGTTCTCCGACAGCTGCTGCTTCAGTGCCGGCAGCGGCAGCTTGTCAAAGGGGATGACCTCCGGCAGCTGATAAGGCACCGGACTTGCCGACAGCTTCCCATACAGCTGCTGAATGACGCCGAGATCCTCATCCGTCAAGCCGCCGGTCCGCTGCCATACGAGCAGCGCCGGAACCCCTTCTCCGCTGGGGAACTCGCGCGCGGCAACCTGATCTGCCTGCACGGACAGGCTGTCCTCCGGCAGATTCGGTGCATTGTTGGTTTCCTTTTCGTTGACCATCGGCCAGGCCATGCTCAAAATAGCAACCAGGGCAATCCATACTAAGAGTGTAATCCATTTGGTCTTGGGACCAGCCACCCATCGGCCGAAGCCATGCTCTTTCATTTCCTTATTCTCCCTTCTTTCTGGCGCTTTTACGCGCATTTCAGCTTCGTGCACTTGAAAAAGGCACGCGGTTTTGTCAAAATCTTGTTTATAGCCGCTTTTTCGGGTTTCACCCGGGAATAACGAGTTTATTATCTCGCTAACAAGGCAGCTCTCTAAGCTGAAATTAATTATATATACCGGAAGGTTAATTATCAAATCCAATATAAGATTGTGCAGAAAGAAGGATCCAGCTATGTCATCCAATCTCCGATCTCCCGGCAGGCCCAAGCGGAAGAATCAGGAGCCGTCGGTGCAGGAAACCGTATTGATCAAAGCCTCTATGCTATTTATGGAGCTTGGTTATGAAGCCGTGTCCTTGCAGCAGATTGCCAAGGCCTGCGGGATTACGAAGGCCTCGATATATTACTATTACAAGGGAAAGCCCGAGCTGTTTACTGCGGCACTGACAGCCGTCATGCACCGGGTCAGCCAGCGCACCGCGGCTCTTCTAGATCAAGAAATGTCTTTGCGGGAGCGGCTGATCCTGCTGGCCGAAACCAAGCTGAGCCGGCATCATGCCGATTTCGAAACCATTATGAGAGAAGCCCGCTCCTCGCTGTCCCCAGAGCAGCTGAACGAAATCCACCGTGCCGAAGACGGCATTCACGATATTCTGGCCGAGCATCTGCGCCGGGGTATGGAGTCCAAGGAGATCCGCGACATGGACCCCCTGCTCGCGGCTCATGCGATCTCGTCCGTGCTGATGGTCGGCAACCGTGAAATTGCCAAGGGCACGCCCGCTCCCCAGCTGGCACGGGACATTATTGATATGTTCTGGCTGGGACTGCAGCGCTAAGAAGCGTTCAGCAGGCTTACCCGGTCAGAAACTGCAGCGCCTGTGAAGAAACCTGAAGCTTCGCAGGCGTATCCAGATACTTCTCCCCGTCCATATCCGCCTTCATGGGCTTTGCGGTCGAAAGAGCAACACGGGTGGCCTGGAAATAAGAAATGCTCTCATCTCCCGGACGCCACTCCTCCTGATTCTTGCGGCTGAGCAGCTCTTTAAGCAGGGGCAGCCCGGCCTCGCGAATGACCATCACATCGAGCTTTCCGTCTTCCAATGCGTTGTTCGGGAACGGTAAAGGCTGCGTGCCCAGAAAACGTCCATTGGACACATAAATCATAACCGCCTCATCCTCCAGGGTACCGCCCTCCCATTCCAGCCTGTAGCGGAACGGCTCGGCAGAGCGCACGGTCTGCAGGGTACTGATGAAATAGCTGATTTTGCCCAGCGCTCCTTTCAGGCCGGAGGAGATGTTATCGGACGCTTCCGTAATAAGGCCAATACCGTAAAAATTAGTGAAGACCCGATCCCCTGCTACGCCCAGATCCACATAACGGCGGCGGCCTTGAAGCAGCTGCTGAGCCGCCAGCAGCGGGTCCGGCGGCAGATTGAGCGACCTGGCGAAGTCGTTGCAGGTGCCTGCCGGTAGGATGCCGATCAGCGGCGGCGCCTGCAGACGCGCAAGGCCATTAATACACTCATGTACGGTGCCGTCACCGCCCATAATGAACACCAGATCAAACTCCTCTCCCCGCTCCTTGCATACCTGCTCCCCGTCACCGGGCTTCAAGGTCTGATAGAGGAGAAGCTCCCGGACGGCCGGAGCAAGAATCGCACTCACACTGCCTAGCAGCCCGGCCCAATCCTGCTGTCCCGCCTTCCCGTTATAAATCAGCATCGCCCGATTGTACATGTGAAACACTCCTTTACCGATATGTACATTGTCACATGCAAGACATATTGCTATTCTTTACCCTTGAAGAGCCTTCTATTAATCAAGCATGTCAAGCATTAGGGGGCTGACCTATACAGTAACTTATTGCGGCATAGGGGTTTCATTTTGTTTTGGCCAAAATCTCTCTTGTCCTATGGTATGATGAGACCAGATTCTATCCTAAAAGGTGGCTTTGCCATGAACTATAAGCATATTAAAGTTTTGATTCTGGTCATTCCCACGCTGACCATTGCGATCTGGGAGTTTGTGCGCCACGAATATCTGCTTCCCTATATTTCCATGGAGCTCGGGAACTGGCTGGCACCGCTGCTCGTCTTTCTCGTCAGTGTAACCCTGCTCCTGAAGCTGTTTCAGCGCATGGAGCAGCTGCAGGCACAGCTTCGTGAGGAGCAGTCGGCCAAAGCCGCGCTGCAGGAGCGCGAGGCCGTAGCGCGGGAGCTTCATGACGGCATGGCCCAGTCGCTCTTTCTGCTTGGCGTCAAGGTCGACAAGCTGAAAGCCGCCGAAACGGAGGCCGCCGCTGCAAGCTACCCCGGTCTCCACCAGGTCACTCAGGAGCTGAACGATTATGTCAGGCAGGCCATCAGCAGCCTACGTAAGGAGCCGGAGCATGAAATGTCAAGCTGGCAGGACTCCCTTCAGCGGCTTATTGTCCAATTTGAGGAGGAGCATGGCATTCCGGTCATCATGGAATGGAGCATTCCAGAGGCTTCCTTGAGCGTCAAGGAGAAGGTGGAGCTCTACTCCTCGGTGCGGGAAGGCCTGCAGAACATTCGGAAGCATGCCGAGGCGAGCGAGGTCTATGTGCAGGGCTTGTCCACACCGGACGGAGGCTGGCGCGTAGCGATCCAGGATAACGGACACGGCATGGATGCACAGCAGCTGGAGGACCCGCGTCGCTTCGGCCTGCGAATTGTCCGCGAGCGCGCCAGACAGCTGGGCTGGGGCATGAACCTCGCTCGGCGGGAAGGCCGGACGGTGCTGTCCATCACGAGCAGCAGGGAGGACCTCTGATGCAGCCGATACGAATTCTTATCGCAGACGATCACCGCCACGCGCGGGAGGGCATGCGCGAGCTGCTGGAGCCGGAGCCGTCATTCGAGGTCGTTGCCGAGGCACAAACCGGGCAGGAGGCCCTGGAGCATACCGCTGTCTACATGCCCGACGTCATTCTGATGGACATCAATATGCCAGGCATGTCGGGCCTGGAAGCCACCCGTCAGATCAAGAACAATTACCCCTACGTCAAGATCATCATGGTCACCGTTTCTGATGATATTACCGATCTGTTTCAGGCCATCAAGCAGGGCGCCCAGGGCTATCTGCTGAAGAACATTACGCCAGGAGCCTGGCTGGAATACGTCAGAGCCGTTGCGCTTGATGAGGCGCCGTTGACCCGTGAGCTGGCCGTACAGCTGCTGAAAGAATTCTCCACCCGGCCGCCGGCCAGTGAGCGTTCTCCGCTGACCCCAAGGGAGCAGGAAATTCTGGAGCAGGTTGCCAAAGGAAAAAGCAATCGGGACATCTCTACGGAGCTGGTGATCTCCGAGCACACCGTCAAGAACCATCTCAAGAACATTATGCAGAAGCTCCATCTCGACAATCGGGTTCAGCTGACCCGCTATGCGTACGATCAGGGCTGGGTGAAATGACTCTTTCGAGCTATACCCACCAGCCCCCCTTTCCTCTAGGATGGATAGAAAAACCGGCCGGAGGAAAGGAGGCTTTCTCATCATGCAGTTTCTCCGCCCAGGCACGGTGCTCCGTGCCTTTTTGCTGTTTACGGTTATGGCTGCAGTCCTGCTGCCGCTGGGAATGTCCGCTGACGCGGAGGAGAGCCCCGTTCCGCTTCAGCCGCTCCTGGATCAAGCTCAGCCCGGGCAGATCCTTACCCTGGAGCCAATCACGTACAGCGGTCCTGCTGTGATTGACAAGCCGCTTACGCTGCAGGGCAAAGATGTCAAGATCGTGAACGAGACCTCGGAGCCCGTCCTGACGCTTCTCTCCAGCGGAATTAACCTGGAGGGGATGAACCTAGTCCATTTACACCGGGACCCCGCTATTCCGGCGGTGCTGCTGCAGCAAATTTCAGAGAGCAGGCTGTCTGGCCTCACCATCAAGACACTGGGGGCTGGTGTAAATCTGAGGCAGGCGAAGGACATTACACTCCGGGACATGACCATTCTGGGCAGCCAGCAGCCGGGGTCTTCCCGGGGCAATGCCATGGATTTGCTGGACTCCAGCGGCATTACTATTACCGGCAGCGACATTCAGCGAATGCAGGATGGCATTTATGTGGAAGGCGGAAGCTCTCTTTCCCTGGTGGACAATGAGGTATCCGGCTCCAGGTACGGCTTTCACCTCATGTTTACGAAGGATTTGGAGCTGCTGAATAACCGGGGCTTCGGGAACATCACAGGCGCCATGGTCATGAGTGTCCGTCAGGCGAGTATTCAGAACAATCGCTTCGAGAAGCAAAGTCAGAACGTGAATGCTCAAGGGCTGCTGCTCTTTGAGGTGTATGACTCCACCATTGCCGGCAATATCGCCGAGGGGAATCGGGTCGGGTTCTATATTCAGGGCTCGGAGAATAACCGGCTTCTATCCAATGAGCTGCGGAGCAATTTTATCGGCATCCAAATGCTGAGCTCGGCAGACAATGTGCTCCACAACAACACCTTGACCGCCAATGTCGTGGCCGCTCAAGCCGTGGATAGCAGCGGTAATACGTCAGACGGTAACTACTGGGACAGTGCACCGACGCTGGATGTGGACGGTTCAGGCTTCAGCGGCCTGCCGTACTCGGTAAATCCCTTCTTTCTGCAGATTTCCGGTCCGGTGCCGCCCTTCCAGCTGCTGTTCCAGTCACCGGGAATGCCCGTGCTGGAGCAGCTGTTCCAGAGTGGCGCAGAGACGTGGCTGAGGGATGCTGCCCCATTGCTGGAGCCGCCTGCGAGCAGGAATGCTGAAGGAGAAGCAGAAACCGGCGTGCTGCTGTTGTCGCTGCTGCTCTTGGGAGTCGGATCTGCCACTATACTTAAATTCAGGAGGTTCTCGTCATGAGAAAAATAACATGGATCGTATTTGCAAGCCTGCTGCTACTGCTTGCCGCGGGCTGCGGCAGAGAGGAATATGCCGCTGTCCCGATTGATGAGCAGGTCGATAAGTGCCCGGTCTGCAATATGCAGGTCAAGGATAATGCCTACGCGGTTCAGCTCCAGCTAAAGGATTACAGGACGATAAAGTTTGATGATCTCGGCGATCTGTACGTGTGGAAGCAGGAGCATGGCACCGAGGACATCGGAGCCCAGTTTGTTCGCGATTATTTCACACTGGAGTGGCTGCATTTGAAGGATGCTTTTTATGTTTATGATGATGGCATCCGTACCCCAATGGCGTTCGGCATGGTATCGTTCAAAGACGAGCCGAGTGCCGAGCGGTTTATGCAGGAATACGGCGGCGGAACGCTGTTAACGGCGGTGCAGCTGGAGGAGCATGAATGGAAGTCCAACATGGATATGATGGAGGACATGCACGGCAGTCAGCAGCATCAGGGGGAGGAGAAGCACGGAGATGGCCAGGCTGAGCAAGGCGGGGGTCATGAATAAGCATCAGCCGGAGGATTTTCTAAGCCTGAGAGCGGCGTCCGCGATGGCTTCCCGGGAAATCAAGCTGGGCTTTCGCAGCGCATGGGCTTACTCCTTCATGGCTCTGTTCGTCCTCCTCAGCCTGGCTTTGCTGCTGATCCAGCAGCAAAGCTCCGGAGGGTACACCGGGACGACCGGGGCTGTGATGAATCTGATCCTGTATCTGCTTCCGCTCATGGCGTTGCTGCTCGGCTCCTTCTCTATTGCAGCAGAACGAGAAGAGGGGGGCTGGCAGCTTCTCTCGACATATCCCATCAGCACCTGCGGATATGTCACGGGGAAATTTGCAGGCACACTGGCTGTCCTGCTAATCATTGTTGCGGCCGGCTTCGGCCTTTCCGGACTGGTCAGTTTTCTGGTGACACAGACATACACCTTTAGCACCTACATCCTGTTTCTCACGTTCTCAGCTTGTCTGATTGTTTCTTTTTTGAGCCTGTCTCTGCTGATCGGCGCCCTTTCCAGCAATCGCTGGCAGGCCTTGACCCTCTCGGTCGCCGTCTGGTTCCTGCTCGTGCTGGGCTGGCCCACCTTGATCATTGCGGTGCTGGGGATGCTGCCCTACCTCTGGATCAAGCCGGTTCTGATGACACTGGTCTTTCTGAATCCTGCCGAGCTGTCCCGGCTGTTTCTCGTCATCAAGCTGGGCGGCGGAGCGGTGCTCGGTCCTGAATATTACAAATGGGTCGGCTTGATGGCTCAGCCGGAGGGCACCCTGATCTTCTTGAGTGTCAGCACAGTATGGATGGTGCTGCTGCTGGGCCTGTCTGCCTGGATCATGCAAAGGAGGCGAACCCATGTCTGAAACAGCCGTATTGCAGCTAAAGCAGGTCTCCAAGGTCATCAAAGGGCAAACCCTGCTCCAGCCGCTCCATCTAAAGCTTGAAGCCGGCCGAATCCTCGCACTGTGCGGCGGCAACGGCGCGGGCAAAAGCACGCTGCTCCGTCTGGCCGCCGGATTGTCCTCCCCCAGCAGCGGCACGGTATCTGTGCTGGGCATGAATTGGAAGCGGCAGTTCAAGAGATGCGCCGCCAGTATCGGGTACATGCCGGATGATTTTCAGTTCGGCGAGGCGCTCACGGCTTACGAGACGCTGTCCTTCTACGCCTCTCTCCGGGGCGCAGCGCCGGCCAGAGTCCACGAGCTGCTGGAGCGGACCGGGCTCCGCGAGGTGAAGGACCGGAAGGTCGCGGCCTTTTCCAAGGGCATGCGCCAGCGGCTGCTCTTCGCTCAGGCCCTGCTCGCGGCACCGCCCTTGCTGATCCTGGATGAGCCGACGAACGGACTCGATCCCTACTGGATGAACGCCTTTGCCGAGCTGGTCTCGCAATGTGCCTCTGAAGGACAGAGCGTGATCTTCTCGACGCATCAGCTCAATGTGGCGGAGCAGTCGGCGGACGAGGTTATTTTTCTGGATGCCGGTCATGTCCGGTACCAGGGCGCGGCTGCACCGCTGAAGGAGCAGTATGCACAACAAGGCGGATTGTACGGAGCGTTCGCGGACCTGGTCATGAGCAAGGCCGGGAGCTCCCGGCCAGCTGCAGCACCATAACATCAAAGGGTCCCGGGCAGGATGAGAAGCTTCTCTCCTTTGCCGGGACCCTTTTTGACTTGCGTGTTCGTCAGCCTGCCTGCTGCTTCTCGCTGAATTGGCTGTTGTAAAGATCGGCATAGAAGCCTTCCTGGGCCAGCAGCTCCTCATGGCTGCCCTGCTCCACAATGCGTCCCTTGTTCATGACGAGAATCAGGTCGGCATTCTTGATTGTGGACAGGCGGTGGGCGATGACAAAGCTCGTTCGGCCCTGCATGAGCTGCTTCATCGCTTTTTGGATATACAGCTCGGTTCGGGTATCCACACTGCTGGTCGCCTCATCCAGAATGAGAATGGACGGATTGGACAGGATCGCTCTCGCGATAGTCAGAAGCTGCTTCTGTCCCTGCGAGATGTTGGAGGCCTCCTCGTTCAGCACGGTATCATAGCCGTCCGGAAGCGTCCTTATAAAATGATCCGCATGCGCAGCCTCTGCCGCCGTCACAATATCGTCCTCACTGGCGCCTTCCCGCCCATAAGCGATGTTGTCCCGGATGCTTCCATTGAAGAGCCAGGTGTCCTGAAGCACCATGCCGAACAAGCCGCGCAGCTCACTGCGCTTCATGTCGGTAATGTCGGTGCCGTCAATCGTAATCGCCCCGCCGTTCAGCTCGTAGAAGCGCATGAGCAGGTTGATGAGGGTTGTTTTTCCGGCTCCGGTTGGCCCTACGATCGCGACCATCTGGCCTGGGGCTACAGACACATTCATATCCTCGACCAGCAGCTGGTCCGGCTTATAGCCAAAGGCCACCTGCCGGAATTGTACCTCGCCCCGGACCGGTGCAGCCGTCTGCTGCAAGCCTGCCGCCTCCGGAATCTCTTCCTCTTCATCCAGCACTTCGAATACGCGTTCTGCGGAAGCAATCGTGGACTGAATCACATTCGCAATGTTCGCCAGCTGGGTAATCGGCTGGGTAAACTGACGGGAATATTGAATAAAGGCGAGAATATCGCCGACCGTGATGGAGCCGCGCGTCACCAGAATGCCGCCCAGAATGCTGACAATGACGTAGCCGATGTTGCCGATAAACATCATCAGCGGCATAATGACCCCGGAGATAAACTGGGCTCTCCAGCCGGCCTCATACAGCTTGTCATTGACCTTGTCAAATTCCTGAATGCTCTGCTTCTCACGGCCGAACGCCTTCACCACACGATGCCCCGTGTACATCTCCTCCACATGGCCGTTCAGTTGGCCCAGATGCTTCTGCTGGTCTGCGAACTGCTTCTGGGAACGCTTGGCGACGGAGATCGTGACGATCACGCTGAGCGGCAGCGTCAGAATCACGACCAGCGTCATCAGCGGGCTGATCCAGAGCATCATGACGATGACCCCGACCAGGGTCACGAGAGATGTAATGAGCTGTGTCAGGCTCTGCTGCAGGGTGCTGGCGATATTGTCCATATCGTTCGTCACCCGGCTGAGCGTCTCCCCGTGCGAGCGGGCGTCAAAATATTTCAGCGGCAGGCGGCTCAGCTTATGGTCCACTTCTTCCCGAAGATCATACACTGTGCGCTGGGCAACCCCTGCCATCACGTATTGCTGGATATAGGCGAATACGGAGCTCAACAGGTACAAGCCTCCCAGCCAGAGCAGAATCTGCTGGAGTGCGGCAAAGTCAATGCTGGCTGCCGGATCTCCCTGAATCGCCTTCCAGCCATCAAACAGGACATCGGTCGCTTCGCCCAGAATTTTCGGACTGAGGATGCCGAATAAGGTGCTGAGCAGCGCCGCCGCCAGCACGAGCAGCAGCTTGCCCCGATGCGGCTTCAGATAGCCGGCCAGCCGCCGGAAGGTGCCTTTGAAATCCTTGGGCTTCTCGACAGGCATACCCGGTCCGTGCGGTCCGCCTCCGAAGGGACCGCCCCCGCGGGGATGTCCACCGCCCCGGGGATGCCCTCCGCCATGAGACGAGGCGCCTCCATGAGGAGGTCCGCCGGCATTCTGGCTGCGGATCTGTTGTTCTCCACTCATGCGATCTCCTCCTCTGACAGCTGGGATGCTACAATCTCACGGTACACACTGCTGGTCTCCATAAGCTCCTGATGCTTGCCGATGCCGGCGATTTGGCCTTCCTCCAGCACGATGATGCGGTCCGCTTCCATGACCGTGCTCACCCGCTGAGCTACAATCAGGACGGTAGACTGTGTGGTCTCCTGCTTCAGCGCTGCGCGCAGCCGGGCATCGGTCTTGAAGTCAAGCGCGGAGAAGCTGTCATCAAACACATAGACCTCCGGCCGCCGTACCAGTGCCCGCGCAATAGACAGACGCTGCTTCTGCCCGCCGGAGACGTTGCCCCCGCCTTGGGTGATCAATCCCTCGTAGCCGCCTTCCATGGCGGATATGAATTCATCGGCCTGTGCAATCTCGGCGGCACGGGCCACCTCTTCATCGGTGGCGTCTTCTTTTCCGTAGCGAATATTCTCGGCAATCGTGCCTGTGAATAGCAGAGCCTTCTGCGGTACATACCCGATGGCTTCCCGAAGCTGCTCCTGGGTGAGCTGCCTGACATCCACCCCGTCCAGGCTGACTGTGCCTGAGGTCACATCGTAAAAGCGCGGAATCAGGTGAATGAGCGTCGATTTGCCGGAGCCTGTGCCCCCGATAATCGCCGTTACCTCGCCGGGATTGGCCTCAAACGTAATATTGGATAATGCCGGCGCTTCAGCACCGGGATAATAAAAGGTGACGTCCTGAAACGTAATCCGGCCCTTCCCCTTCTGTGCCGGGGCCGCAGTCTTCGGATCCTCAATGTCAGGCTGCATTTGCAGCACCTCGTTGATCCGGACTGCGGATGCCTGTGCGCGCGGGATCATGACGAACATCACAGACAGCATGATCAGCGAGAACATGATCATCATCGCATACTGCAGGAAAGCCATGAGATCGCCGACCTGCAGGTACCCGTCCTGAATGCGTGCCCCGCCAAACCAGACAATGGCGATGGTCGCCATATTCATGACCAGCATCATGACCGGCATCATGGCGCCCATGATTTTGTTCACCCGGATCGACACCTGGGTCAGATCCTCGTTGGCCTCCTGGAACCGGTTCTCCTCATACTGGACGCGGTTGAAGGAGCGAATGACGCGCATGCCGGTCAATCCCTCGCGGGTGACCCGCCCGAGGGCGTCGATTTTAACCTGGATTTTTTTGAAGAGCGGAATGCCTTTGGAAGCAATCAGAAAAATCGCCAGACCCAGCACCGGCAGCACAATCAGCAGCACCGTAGTCAGTCCCGGATCGCGCGAAACGGCCATCAGGATGCCTCCGATACACATGAGCGGCGCCAGCACCAGCATTCGCAGAATCATGATCGTCACCTGCTGCACCTGATTGATGTCGTTCGTGGTGCGCGTAATGAGCGAGGCCGTGCCGATGCGGTCAAATTCCTGCAGCGAGAAATTCTCGACGTGGCTGAACACGTTCTGACGTAAAATTTTGCCGAGACCTGCAGCCGACCTCGCCGCCAGATAGCTGGCTGCGATGGAGCAGAGCACGCCTCCTGCCGCAATCGCGAGCATGATCCCGCCAACGCGCCAGATCAAGGCGATATCGCCGGTCACCACGCCCTTGTCCACAATATCTGCCATCAAGGTTGGCAGAAACAACTCCGATAGCGTCTGCAGGAACGTAAATAACAGCACCAGCAGCACAGCTCCCCGAAACGGCTTCATGTATCGTAATAAGCTCAGCATTCTCTATTCTTCTCCCTTCGCTTCAGATCCCGGCGGTGGAGGCGCTGCCTCGTGCTCGGTCCAATAGATGTATACTTTCGTGAGCAGGCGGGCGAGCTCCGCGCTCTCTTCGCGGCCCAGGTACTGCACGAGCCCTTTAAAATGCGCCCGGAACGCCTCATGCGCCTGATCCGCAATCTGCTGCCCCTCCTCCGTAAGCTCCACGCGCACCGCGCGGCGGTCCTGTGGATCCATAATGCGGGTTACGAGGCCTTTTACCTCCAGGCCATTGATGAACTGGGTAATCGTCGGGGACGTCACGCCCATCCGGCTGCTGATCTCGGACACCTTCAGGCTGTCTGTTTCCTGCATGGCTGCATGAAATTTCAAGGTCATCAGCACCTTGATTTCACCGGCTGTATAGCCGCCAAGGGACATCTGCTCCCACGGCCGCTTGCGAAACAGCCCAAATGACTTCATCAGCTGCCGCGCTGCCTCACCCCAGCCATCCTCCGGCTCCTCGCCGCAAGGAGCCTGGAGGTCAGGCGCCTCACTGCAGGGAGGCGCCTGCGTGGGCGAGGGCTCCTGCGATTGCGGGAGCTCCTGCGATTGCGGAGGCTCCTGTGAGAGCGAGGGCTCCTGCGTGAGCGGGGGCTCCTGCGATTGCGGAGGCTCCTGCGTGAGCGGGGGCTCCTGCGATTGCTTAGGCTCCTGCGGGAGCGAGGACTCCTGCGATTGCGGAGGCTCCTGCGGGAGCGAGGGCTCCTGCGATTGCGGAGGCTCCTCTATGCTCGAGGAAGGGGTGTCCGTGATAGGCTCATCGGGAGTGCTGTCGCCTTCGTTTTCCCTTTCGTTCAACGGGCGACCCCCTTTTCCATTGCTGCTCTTATAGTCCTCCGTCCGTGGAGGTCGATGAAAATCTGCCATGCCACACCTCGCTTCTTATGCTTATTCACTCCATTTTGATTACGTCTCGTTCATGGTGGCGGTGCACCGGATGATGCTTCGCGTGATGGCTTAGTAGATGACGGGCTCCTCAGTGATGATAGTTTGTCTGACAACGGTGTAATTGATGACAGTAGCTCGCTGTAAAACTAATAATATGTCAGTCGCTCTCTTTACATAGCTTTCTAATTAATTAGGTAACCTAAATATATACTTGAGGAAAGTGTGAAGTCAAATGGATGCGCCTGCTCACATTCGTCCCTAGTTTTGGGCAGCGTGAGGCTGAATGTGTTCGGTTTTTCGCGTTCGTTGGGCGCGGGGGCGGGCGGCGGGCGCAACGAGTTCGGTTTTTCGTGTTCATTGGGCGCGGGGGCGGGCGGCGGGCGCGCGCAACGAGTTCGGTTTTTCGCGTTCATTGGGCGCGGGGGCTGGCGGCGGGCGCAACGAGTTCGGTTTTTCGCGTTCGTTGAGCGCGGGGGCGGGCGGCGGACGCATCGAGTTCGGCTTTTCGTGTTCGTTGGGCGCGGGGGGCGGGCGGCGGGCGCATCGAGTTCGCTTTTTCGCGTTAGTTGGGCGCAGGGACTGGCGACGCGTGCATTGTGTTCAGTTTTTCGCGTTCATTGGGCGCGGGGGCGGGCGGCGGACGCATCGAGTTCGGTTTTTCGCGTTCGTTGGGCGCGAGGGCGGGCGGCGGACGCATCGAGTTCGGTTTTTCGTGTTCGTTGGGCGCGGGGGGCGGGCGGCGGGCGCAACGAGTTCGGTTTTTCGCGTTCGTTGAGCGCGGGGGCGGGCGGCGGACGCATCGAGTTCGGTTTTTCGCGTTCATTGGGCGCCGGGGCGGGCGGCGCACGCATTGTGTTCGGTTTTTCGCGTTCATTGGGCGCGGGAACAGGCAACGCACGCAACGAGTTCGGTTTTTCGCGTTCATTGGGCGCGGGGGCTGGCGGCGGGCGCAACGAGTTCGGTTTTTCGCGTTCGTTGAGCGCGGGGGCGGGCGGCGGGCGCAATGAGTTCGGTTTTTCGCGTTCATTAGGCGCCGGGGCAGCAGGCGCACGAATCCAGTTCGGTTTTTCGTGTTCATTGGGCGCGTGGGCGAGCGGCGGGCGCATCGAGTTCGGTTTTTCGCGTTCATTGGCCGCGGGGGCGGCCAGCGGACGCAACGAGTTCGGTTTTTCGCGTTCGTTGGGCGCGGGGGCGGCCAGCGGGCCCAACGAGTTCGGTTTTTCGTGTTCATTGGGCGCGCGGGCGGGCCGCGGACGCATCCAGTTCGGTTTTTCGCGTTCATTGGGCGCGGGGGCGAGCGGCGGGCGCATCGAGTTCGGTTTTTCGCGTTCGTTAGACGCGCGGGCGGGCGGCGGGCGCATCGAGTTCGGTTTTTCGCGTTCATTGGGCGCGGGGGCGGGCGGCGGACGCATCGAGTTCGGTTTTTCGTGTTCATTGGGCGCGGGGGCGGCCAGCGGGCGCAACGAGTTCGGTTTTTCGCGTTCATTGGGCGCGGGGGAAGGCCAGCGGGCCCAACGAGTTCGGTTTTTCGTGTTCATTGGGCGCGCGGGCGGGCCGCGGACGCATCCAGTTCGGTTTTTCGCGTTCATTGGCCGCGGGGGCGGCCAGCGGGCGCATCGAGTTCGGTTTTTCACGTTCGTTGGGCGCGGGGGGCGGCCAGCGGACGCATTGTGTTCGGTTTTTCGCGTTCATTGGGCGCGGGGGCGGCCAGCGGACGCATCGAGTTCGGTTTTTCGCGTTCGTTGGGCGCGCGGGCGGGCGGCGCACGCATCGAGTTCGGTTTTTCGCGTTCGTTGAGCGCGGGGGCGGCCAGCGGACGCAACGAGTTCGGTTTTTCGCGTTCATTGGGCGCGGGGGCGGCAGGCGGGCGCAACGAGTTCGGTTTTTCGCGTTCATTGGGCGCGGGGGCGGCATGCGGGCGCAACGAGTTCGGTTTTTCGCGCTCGTTAGGCGGCGGGGCGGTCAGCGGGCGCAACGAGTTCGGTTTTTCGCGTTCATTGGGCGCGGGGGCGGCATGCGGGCGCAACGAGTTCGGTTTTTCGCGTTCATTGGGCGCGGGGGCAGCAGGCGGGCGCAACGAGTTCGGTTTTTCGCGTTCATTGGCCGCCGGGGCAGCAGGCGGGCGCAACGGGTTCGGTTTTTCGCGTTCATTGAGCGCGGGGGAAGGCCGCAGATATATTAAAGGCCCATGCCATCGACATGGACCTGCGCGGTTCTCGGCTTACAGCCGCTTGTAGCTCCGCCACTCCTCCGGCAGCAGCTGGTGGTACTGCCGGTTCTGGAACCGGTCGTCCACCAGCACCAGCGTGCCGGTATCGCTCTCGGAGCGGATCAGACGCCCGCCGGCCTGTAGCACCTTGTTCATGCCGGGGTAGACGTAGGCGTAATCGTAGCCATTTTTGCCAAGGCGGTCGAAATAGGTACGAATGATGTCATTCTCAAATGACAGCTGCGGCAGCCCCACTCCGACCACCACGACGGAAGAAAGGCGCTCTCCCTTCAAGTCGATACCTTCCGAAAAAATGCCGCCCATGACCGCGAACCCGACAATGGGGCCGCCCCCGCTCTGGCGGAACGCACCCAGAAAAGCCTCCCGCTCTCCCTCACTCATCCCGTGACCCTGCAGCAGCGTGCGCATCTCAGGATGCGCTGCGCTAAACGCCGCATGGATCTCCTGCATATATGGATAAGACGGCAGAAACACCAGCGTGTTCACCGGCTTCTCCTTCACCAGCTCTGTCAGCAGCGAAAGGATCGCTCCCTTGCTCCGCTCCCGGTCCTTGTAGCGTGTAGAGACCGGCAGCAGCTTCACCTCCAGCTGGTCCGCAGAGAACGGAGACGGGATCGACAGGCTGTAATCCTCCTCCTCCGCACCCAGCATGTCCCGGTAATACATCAGCGGGGTCAGCGTGGCGGAGAAAATAATGGTGGACCGGAAGTTCTTGCCCGCCTGCCGGAGCAGATGCGAGGGGTCTAAGCAGAACAGCTTCAGAAAGACCTCACTGCCGTCCATCTCCGCATAAGTGACATACCGCTCATCATACAGCCGGGAAATGCGCAAATATCCCTGAGCCGCAAAATAACACTCCAGCAGCAGCTCGCTTTCCTCGCCGCCCCGCCCGCTCATCAGCTCCGGCTCTGCCTGCTGCACAAACGCCTCCAGCAGCTCATCCAGCATTTCCGGCTGACTTGAGCCGACTACCCGCGGCTCCTCCCCGCTTACCTTGCGCAGCACAATAAAACGGTTGTTCACCGTCTTGGCTGCCTGATAAACTCCGGGATTCCGCTCTTTAAAAGCGCGCTGCACGTCCAGGAACATCGACTTCCTCAGCTCCGCCGAATACATGCTGCGGGCACGGTCCACCAGATTGTGACCCTCGTCCACCAGCAGCACAGAGGATTTCTTAGCATCCTCCTGCATCCGCTTCAGCGACACCTTGGGATCAAAAATATAATTGTAATCGCAAATGACAACATCGGCCGCGTAAGCCGCATCCAGCGAGAACTCGAACGGACATACCCGGTGCTTGCGCGCATAGGCCTCAATAACCGGCCGGGTCATTGACGTCTCATGCTCCAGCAGATCCAGAATCGCCCCATTGATCCGGTCATAATATCCTTCGGAAAACACACAGCCCTCTGAAGTGCAGCCCTCTTCCGCCCCGAAGCAAATCTTGTCCTTCGCCGTCAAGGTTACCGCATGCAGCCGCAGCCCCCCGGCAGCGAGGTGCTCCAGCGCTTCTTCTGCGGCGGTCCGGGTAATGGTCTTCGCCGTTAAATAGAAGATCCGCTGCAGCGTCCCTTCTCCCATCGCTTTGATCGAAGGAAACAGCGTCGAGATCGTCTTGCCAATCCCTGTCGGTGCCTTCGCAAACAGCCTTTGCCCTTCTCCAATGCTTCGGTAGACCGCTCCCATCAGCCTTCGCTGCCCCTGCCGGTAATCCGGAAAAGGGAACGAAAGCTGCCGGATGCTCTCATCCCGCTGCTGTGCATGCTGAAGCCGGAGCCGGGCATACGGAGCGTAGCTCTCCGCTACACCAAGAGCAAATTCTTCAAGCTCGGCAGCCGTCAAGATGCGGCGGAACGTCTTGATCTCCTGACTTCTAATCTGAATATAGGTCAGCTGCACCGTAATCGGCGTCTGCGGGTGAAGACGATTGTACATATAGGCATACATCTGGGCCTGGGCCCAGTGAACAGGATAAGTGTCCTCCTGAATCTCCTCCAGGGTGCCGGCGGTGGACTTGATTTCGTCAATCACCGGCCCGTCCCCGGACAGAATCAATCCGTCACAGCGCCCCTCAATTGCAAAGATCAGGTCGCCGCACGGAATTTCAGCCGTGAGATGCACTTCCTTCTGGTCCTGCTCTCCGTAGCTCCTCTGGATGAGCTGATGCGCTCTCGTTCCCTCGGTCAGGGAGGAGGAGGTACGGAAGCCGGACACAATACTGCCGCTCCGGAACACGTACTCCACCAGCGGCCGGACCGATATTTCAATTCTATGGGACATAGGCGGTACAGACTCCTTTTTTGGCGTACAGGTTTCTGATCCGTATTATACCAAACTCCCGTTCCCCTGTAACCGTGAAGGAGGCTGCGGAGCAGATCTCATCACAAAATGCCCCGAAAGCCGTTTCCGGCCTCCAGGGCACCTGCTGATCTGCTTGCGCGTACGTTTATGCCTGCCGGTCAGGGCTTAAGGCAGCTTGGCATCCATCTCATCCAGGCTCCTGAATTCGTAGCCCTGCTTGCGGGCCTCGTCGATGATATCGCCAAGCGCCTCGGCATTGTCCCGGGAGATGGAATGCAGCAGCAGCACAGCTCCGGGATGCAGCTGGGCCGTGACCTTCTGAAGCGCATGCTGCGGTCCCTTCTGCGCATTGACGTCCCAGTCCATGTAGGCGATCGACCAGAACACATTCGTATACCCCATTTCCTTGCTCACCGCAAGAGAACGCTCATTAAAAATGCCCCGAGGAGTCCGCAAATACTTCATCTCCTGCTGGCCGGTTACGGCACTCACCTCTGACTTCACCCGGTCCAGCTCCTGCCGCAGCTTGTCCTCCGTAATCGCCGAAACATCCGGATGGCTCCACGAATGATTGCCGATGATGTGTCCCTCTGCGGTCATTCGCTTCAAGAGATCACCTTGCGTTCTTACATAATGGCCCGTGACAAAAAAAGCCGCCGGCACCTGCTTCGCCTTCAGCGTATCCAGGATTGCCGGCGTAAACCCGTTCTCGTACCCGTTATCAAACGTCAGGTACAGGTCCTTGCGGGCCGGATCGCCCATAAATACCGCTCCGTGCTTTTTCAAGAGCTCCTTGAAGCCCTCCTGGTCGATGGAAGGAAGCTTGCCGCCCTCGCTTTTTTTGAAGCCGAAATGAAAGGCCCGCCCTTCTCCATGGACTGAAGCCGGAAGCAGCAGATAGGTCAGCAGCGCCGTACACAGCAGTAAAACTGAAAACATCAACCATCGGGAGCCTGGCTTCACGGTTTTCACGGTGAATACCTCCTCTAGAACGAAATTTTGCCCTTTGGCACTAGGCTCAGCCGGTGGCCGCCTCCATAGGACATATCCCGTCTACTGTTCCCTGGGAGAAGGCTTGTTATGTAAAGAAGACGCTATTCCTCCACCTGAATGACGCAGCCCTTGCGGTGGCTTTCCAGCGCATACTCAATGAGCCGGATGGTGCTCAGAGCATCCTCGGGATTCACCGGCACCACAGAGCCCGAGGTAATGGCCTCCGCAAGCCCCTGATAAAAAGCGTGATAGCGTCCCGGCAGCGTATCAATCTGCCCCTGTACAGCAAGGCCGCTAAACTCGGTAGCAAGCTCGCCGTACTGATCAGGCTGATCCTCGCCCCAGCCGGGATCGCCGGGCCGCAGTCCCTGCTTGAGCTGGCCCTCCTGCGGATCGAGCCCGTATTTGAGGAAGCTGCCTTTATCTCCGTGCAGCTCAAACCTCGGTCCCGCCTGACGTACCAGCGAGCCCGCATGCAGAATGGCTCGGTGATTCTCATACGCCAGCACAAGATGGAAATAGTCCGTCACCGCCGAGCCGGGACGCTCCTCCCGCAGATCCGCCCAGATGGATTGCGGCTTGCCGAACAGCACCAGCGCCTGATCCAGCAGGTGTGAGCCCAGATCATAGAGCAGCCCTGTACCGGGCTCGTCCTGCTCTTTCCAGCTGTTTTTAATATCGGGACGGTACCGGTTGAATTGGGCATAATACAGCGAGAGCCGGCCCAGCGCGCCCGTCTCCAGCAGATTGCGGGCCGTCAGGAAATCATTATCCCAGCGCCGATTCTGATATACCGTCAGCAGCACGCCGCGGTTTTTGGCCAGAGCAATCAGAGCCTTGGCTTCCTCTGAGGTTACGGTAAAGGGCTTCTCTACGACCACATGCTTCCCGGCTTCAATTGCGTTCTTCGCATACTCATAATGCGTCGCATTGGGACTGGTCACAATGACAACGTCGATCGAGGCATCATTCAGCAGCTGCTCCACCTGGCTATAGACAACCGCCTCTGGCAAAGCTTTGTAGACCTTCTCCGGATGGGAGGAGACCACCGCAGCAATCTCATAGTCCGGTATACTGCACAGGATCGGAGCGTGGAACGTGGCGCCCGAAAGGCCAAATCCGATTAACCCCGCCTTGATGGTTGCGTTCTGTTCACTCATGACTAGCTTACCCCCGCTTCATGAATTCTTCATTGCTAACAACCTCGTTATTTTACCATGTTTACCCTTCATTGACGGGGTTTGCATAAATTTTTGCTGGAATTAATGAATGCATGATCCTTGCATATACCGCTGCCTGGTCCCTGACCGTAACTTTAGAGGTAAGCGTTTTCCAGCGCGTCCAAGTGAACGCCGGCAAGACCATTCTCTTGCCGGCGTTCCATGAATGCTTAATAAGGATCGGCTTCCTTACCCTCGCGCTTCGCTTCTTCCACAGCCTGCTCCCGCATATCGCCCCCGCCGGTGTGATGCTGGAGCCCTTCTGCCACGCGCCGGCCATAGTCTTGGTCAGCCTCGGTAAAATGCTTCACCATTTGCTCCTGAATCTCCGAGCTGCACAGAGACAGGGCACCGACCAGATTGCTGACCAGCTCCTCGCGCTCCCATTCCTCAAACGCGCGGTAGGTGTCGCCGGCCTGCTTGAAGTTCAGGCTTCGTTCAATCGGCTTGCGCACCAGACGCTCGTTATAGTGGGGCTCGTGCGGCTTGCCGGACTGCACCGCTTCCTTCAAGCCATCCATCATGGACGGCTCGTAATCCACATGCGGATTCTGCCCCGGAGCCTGGTCCACGTAATACTGCATCTGTCCGCCGCGCTGGTTCGTTGCGACTCTTTTCTTCGGTGCATTGATCGGCAGCTGCAAATAGTTCGAACCGACCCGGTAGCGCTGGGTATCTGAGTAAGAGAAGGTACGCCCCTGCAGCAGCTTGTCGTCCGAGAAATCCAGTCCATCCACCAGCACGCCGGTGCCAAAGGCGACCTGCTCCACTTCGTTATAATAATTTTCCGGATTACGGTCAAGCACCATCTTGCCTACCTTCAGAAACGGAAACTGCTCCGGCGGCCACAGCTTCGTAGGATCCAGCGGATCGAACTCCAGCTCCGGGTGCTCATCATCACTCATGATCTGCACACACAGCTCCCACTCCGGGTAATCTCCGCGCTCGATCGCCTCGTACAGATCCTGGGTCGCATGGCTGTCATTCATCCCTTGAATTTCGCTGGCTTCCTTCTGTGTCAGATTGCGGATGCCCTGCTTCAGCGGCTCCCAATGATACTTGATCAGCACGGCGTTCCCTTCGGCGTTCACCCATTTGTATGTATTGACGCCGGAGCCCTGCATCTGGCGGTAATTCGCCGGAATGCCCCACGGGGAGAACAGGAACGTGATCATATGCGTAGCTTCCGGGGAACGGGAGACAAAGTCGAACATGCCCACAGGGCCGGGGACATTAGACACCGGATCCGGCTTGAACGCATGCACCATATCAGGAAACTTGAGCGGATCGCGAATAAAAAAGATTTTCAGATTGTTGCCCACCAAATCCCAGTTGCCTTCCTCGGTATAAAATTTTACCGCGAAGCCGCGGGGATCGCGAAGCGTTTCCGGGGAGCCGGAGCCGTGCACCACGGTGGAGAACCGAACAAATACCGGCGTCCGCTTGCCCTGCTCCTGAAACAGCTTGGCCCGGGTGTACGTCGACACCGGCTCATCTCCCACCGTGCCGTATGCTTCAAAATATCCATGCGCGCCGGCCCCGCGGGCATGAACGACACGCTCGGGAATCCGCTCCCGGTCAAAGTGAGTAATTTTCTCCAGAAAATGATAATTTTCAAGCGTCGTCGGTCCGCGATCGCCAACGGTGCGCACATTCTGGTTATCGTGGATCGGGTGGCCCTGACGGTCTGTCAGCGTCTGCCCGGTTTCCATCTCTCCCGCTGCCTCACGGTTTGGCCCTTCCATACGGCGGTTGTCTGAATGGTGATTCATCTGCATCTCTCCTTTGTATACGGCTTGCACTGGATAGAATACCCGATGAATCCAAAATTATTAGAGAACTGTTCGCTCATTTGTTCGGAACCCGAAGCGTCATGTAAATTTTCTGAAATGTGTGTAAATTTTTAAATCATCTATTGCCTGTGCTCCTTAAATCCTGCTACGATAAGCCAGTAGCTTTCTCACGGGCTACAAGTCCAGTCGGATGTCTTGATGTAAAGCACGAATATATATAGAAGGAGACTACTCATGTCTATACAGCAAAAAAAGACCGGTCCGCTCATTCTGCTGATGGTCAATATGTTCATCGCAATGCTCGGCATCGGCTTGATTATCCCGATCCTGCCTGAGTTTCTGAAGGAATTCGGAGCAGGCGGCAAGACGGCCGGCTATCTCGTTGCCGCCTCCGGCCTCACCCAGTTTATCTTCTCGCCGATTGTCGGTGAATTGTCTGACAAATATGGCCGCAAGAAGATGATCGTTGCCGGTCTGGCCCTCTTTACCCTGTCCCAGCTGCTGTTCGCCTTCGCAGGCGAGGTATGGATGCTGTACCTGTCCCGCCTGCTCGGTGGCATGGGCGGCGCGGCCCTGATCCCGCCAATGATGGCGTTTGTGGCCGATATTACAACCGATGAGGACCGCGGCAAGGGCATGGGCATGCTCGGAGCAGCAATGTCTCTCGGCTTCGTCGTAGGCCCTGGCGTTGGCGGGTTCCTGTCGGAGGTCAGCCTCCGTACACCCCTGTACGTTTCCGCCGCTGTAGCTGCGGTTGCCCTAGTGCTCTCCTCTATCATTCTCCCGGAGACGCTGAGCAAGGAGCGGCAGCTGGCAGCGCGGGCGGTTACGGCCAAGAAGGAGAACATTTTCAAGCAGTTCGTGTTCTCGGCTAAAGCGCCGTATTTCGTACCACTGCTGCTTGTGTTCGTCCTGACACTGGGCCTGATGAATTTTGAAGCGATCTTCCCGCTTTACGCTGATGCCAGCTATAACTTCTCCACGAAGCAGATCTCTGTCGTCATTACGGTAGGCGCTTTGGTGGGAACGGTCATCCAGGCGATGCTGATTGACAAAATTCTTCGCCGGTTCGGGGAGGTCAAGCTGATCTCTGCCAGCTTCCTGGCGGCGGCTGTCTGCATGGTGCTGCTGCTGCTCTCCAGCAACTTCTGGTATGTGCTGGGCATATCGGTCCTGTTCTTTGTGTTCACAGCTATCATGCGCCCTGCGATCAATACCCTGCTGTCCAAGATGGCTGGCAATGAACAAGGCTTTGTGGCCGGCATGAACAATGCCTATATGAGCGTGGGTAACATCGTAGGTCCGGCGATTGCAGGCAACCTGTTCGATGTTCACATTAACATTCCGTATTTGTTCGGAGCCTGCATTCTGATCGGCGGTGTCGTCCTCAGTATGATCTGGGCTTCCCGCCGCGGGGTAGCACCTGCTGTCCCTGCTGCCGTGCAGGAGTAATTTTATCCTCTGCTTTGAATGGGAAAGAACACCGGTGCAGGATGCCGGTGTTCTTTTTGTGTATAGATTTGACCTGTTTACGCTCCTTTAATAAAAGGGTAACATTTGGTAGGCATTGGGTAGTTTAGTTAACAGCCTTTTGACTTCCTTTACAAAACGAGTCATAATACAATTTGTTAATCCCTTACAAATATTGTTTGAATACAGCAGCGCCTGATGAGGGCTGTTTTGCTTCAAATGAATGAAAGGAAGGCGGTTTATCCGTGTTTGCACAGAACCGGCTTCGGCTGACAATGTCGATGACGAAGCCCTTTATCTTTTTTTCCGTCCTTATGGTGCTCAAGAGCTACCTGGCCTGGGCCGTCATCTTTGACGACGTTATGCCCTGGCGCCCGCTGCTGGCAGAAATCCCGTTTATCTGGCTGATCTTCAGCCTGATTGAAGGCTTTGCCTCCAAGCGCAAAATGGCGGTGTATATGTCAGTGAATCTGCTGCTCACCGGTATTTTTTTCGCGGCCATTATGTATTACAAATATTACGGCGTCATGGTCAATTATCATGCACTGGAGCAGGTGAATCAGGTTACCGCGGTCAGTAACAGTGTATTCTCACTGATGGACCCTCATTTTCTGCTCATTTTTACCGACATTATTGTATTGTTTATTCTGCTGTGGAGAAATGACAAAGTGAAGGCCTGGAAGCAGGAGCACGCCCGCAGAACCCGCCGTTCACTGGCTTCGATTGTATTTGTCTTCTCGCTGCTGCTCTGCATCTTTCAAATTCTCCCCAACCGCACAGCCATGAACGAAATCGTCCAGGCGCAAGAGATGGGCATTCTCAACTATGAGCTGTACACCATCCTGAAGTCGGAGGAGATTGAGCTCGCAGATGCAGAGAGCATTACACAGGAACGGATCCAGAAGCTCAAGGGGATCACTCCGGCAGCCGCACCGATTTATGAAGGTATAGCCCAAGGCAAGAATGTGATTCTAATCCAGATGGAGTCATTCCAGACCTTCTTGATGAATCTGAGCATTGATGGTCAGGAAATTACACCTAACATGAACAAGATCGCGGCAGAGAGCCTTTATTTCCCGAACTTCTACCAGAATGTCGGCCAGGGAAACACCTCGGATGCCGAATTTGTGGTCAACACCTCCTTCTACATTCCGCCCCGGGGCGCGGCGACCCAGCACTATGCTGACCGGCAGCTGCCCAGCCTTCCGAAGCTGCTGAAGGAGGATGGCTATCAGTCGGCCACCTTCCATACGAATGTTGTGGAATTTTGGAATCGTGGAGAGCTGTACAAGGCTCTGGGCTTTGATCATTATTATGACAAGGCATTTTTCGGGGAAGAGGATCAGGTGTTCTTCGGCGCTTCTGATGAAACCCTGTACCGCAAGACCGCTTCACAAATGAAGCAGCTGGATGAGGCGGAACAGCCCTTCTACGCCCAGGTCATCTCCATGACGGCTCACCATCCGTATACGATTCCGGAGGAGAAGCATCAGATGGAGCTGCCGGAGCGCTATGAGGACACCTTCGTGGGAGACTATATTCGCTCGCAGAATTATGCCGATTACGCGCTGGGGCAGTTTATGGAGCAGCTTAAGCAGGACGGCATTTGGGAAGACAGCCTCATTATCGTATATGGCGACCATCTGGGACTGCCCATTTATTCTCTGGACCCTGATGACAAGCAGCTGATGCGTGAAATTTTGGGCCGTGAATATGTGACCGCCGATATGATTAACATTCCGTTTATGATTTACGGTGAGGGCATCGAGCCAGGCGTTGCGCCGCAGATCGGCGGACAGATTGACATCCTGCCGACGGTAGCCAATCTGACCGGCGCTTCACTGGAAGAGCAGCTATACTTCGGTCAGGATCTGCTGAATGCAACGGAGAGCAATCTCTTGCCTGAGCGTTATTATCTGCCATCCGGCTCTTTCATCAATAACACCAGTCTGTTTATGCCGGGCAACAGCTATGATGATGGCACGGTATACCCGCTGCCGAGTCATACCGCTGCTCAAATGTCTGCAACAGAAGATGAATTTAACCGGTCTTTGGAGCTCTTGCATTTGTCAGACAGCTACATCCGGCAGCTGCCGTTTCATACTCCGCAAGAGTAGCTTCATTGTATAAACAACCTGCATCCTCTTTGGTCTCTTTGAGACGAAGGAGGATTTTTTTATATTTATTTTTTTATGTTATGTATTCTTACACAAACTTTAGACCTTTTCATGAAAATAAATCCAATAAAACAGGGTATTTGCAAGAAAACTTATGAAATTCACGGGTAACACCTTCTTCAAGGTTGGATAATACGTCTTTTTGGACGATTTTGCCTGTAAATCAGTTTTGTTAAAATATCTCACATCATATTATGATTCCTCCAAGAAGTCGTTTATATGTAACCTTAACTTACATAAGACTGACACAATTACTGGAGGTTGATGACATGAAGAATTGGAAAGCTACCGGATTAAAATGGACCCTCGCCGCAAGTATGGCTGTCACCGCCATCCTGCCTCTGACGTACAGCGCTCCACCAACTTATGCTGCTGATGCTGTCGTTTCCAAAGTGGAGGTGGTCAAACGCCTGCCTATGGTTCAGGTCATCGCGACCGGGGGCACCATTGCCGGACAGTCTGTTGATGAAACGAGCTTTACCAAATACCGCTCGGGCACCCTGCTCGTAGAGGATATGGTAGCGGCCCTGCCGAACAAGGATCAGATCGCGGACGTCAGCTCCTACCAATTCGGTAACTCCGGCTCCAGTGCTTATACGATCGAGCAGCTGTATGATCTGTCCAAAGCTGTAGATGAAGCGTTGAAAACCCAGGACGGCGTTGTCGTAACGACCGGAACCGATACGATGGAAGAGATTGCTTACTTCCTTGATTTGACGGTACGAAGCCCGAAGCCGGTCGTCATTACAGGCTCCATGAGACCTTGGACGGTTATCGGATCGGATGCTCAAGCAAACCTATACAATGCCATCAAGCTGGCAGCGAGCGGCAAAACGAAATATTTCGGGACGGTGCTGATGCTGAACGACGAGTTCCACGCAGCACGTGAAGTGACCAAAGCGAACTCTTACCGTACAGATACCTTCGTTTCTCCGGGCGTCGGCTCCCTGGGACATATTGACGGCGACATGATCCGCGTCTACCGTGCTCCATTCCGCGCAATGAAATACGGCGGCCAATGGGCTACTCCGTTTGATCTGAACAAGATTGGCAAAGAGGAGCTGGCCAAGGTCGAAATCGCCTACTCCTACCAGGATGCAGGAGCAGGTGCAATCAGCGGCTTTGCCAAGGCGGGTGCTGACGGTATTGTCACTGCAGGAACCGGCGCAGGCGGCATCTCCCGGGCTATGAGCGAGGAGCGCAAGCAGGCGATTGAAGAGGGCGTCATCTTCGTATCCACCACCCGTACCGGATCGGGCAGCAACTACTCCAGCGGCGAAGGCATTATTGGCGGCGACAACCTGAACCCGGCTCATGCCCGCATCATGCTGCTGCTCAGCCTGTCCTTCTCCGAGAACTTTGACACCATTAAAGGCTGGTTTGAAACCTACGGCTACGGTCAGGTAGAGGCACGCAAATAAGACAGCATAAATCGTTAAAAAAAATCAGCCCTGCAGGCGAAGCATTCCAGCCTGCAGGGCTGATTTACGTGCGGTTTGCAGCAGCCTCTGCTTCATGGAGGGAGCAGCCGGTTTAACGACTGCAGGTTATGTGTAATTTGACATAAAGCCAATATATTTCTTATGATAAAAGAAATATATTGAAATGTAAGCCTTGAACATATCATGCACCGTAACCCGCTGCGGATTAGGAGTGACGACGTGGACGACCCCATACGAAGGATAAGCAGGCTGCGCCAATACGTGCGGAGCTTATCCTCTAACCGACAGGACCATCATGAACAGGCTTCCCGCATGTTTTTGATTCGGAAGCACCGGCTTCTGGAGCCTTTGAAATTCAGGTCGAATTATGTGAGAGTGCAGTGCATATTTCACATTGGCTTTGCCGTAAGCTAGAGCAACAGATTCGGACCAGAAAAAGATAAAGGATGTGTTTTGTTTTGTACGACAGTATAGGCTTTAATTTATTTTTAGTGGCATTACTTATTGCTTTTACAGCCTTTTTTGTCATGACCGAATTTGCGATCGTTAAGATCCGCACCAGCCGGATTGATACCCTGGTTCTGGAGGGACGCAAGAATTCACTCTCCGCCAAAAAGGTCGTCACCAATCTCGACGGATATCTATCGGCCTGTCAGCTGGGCATCACGATTACAGCACTCGGTCTCGGTTATTTGGGAGAGAGCACTTTTGAAGCGATATTTCACCCGGTATTCGATGCATTAGGACTGCCGACGGCGCTTTCGGGCACCATGTCCTTCTTGTTTGCATTTTTATTTATGACATACATTCACGTTGTGATCGGGGAGCTGGCGCCGAAGACACTGGCGATCCAGAAGGCAGAGCAGATTACACTGCTGACCGCCAAGCCGATCATTTGGTTTTACCGCATCATGTACCCGTTTATCTGGCTCCTGAACGGCTCCGCGAACGGACTGGTGCGGCTGTTCGGTCTTCATCCGGCCAGCGAGCATGAGGAAGCACATTCGGAGGAAGAGCTTCGCATGATTCTGAGTGACAGCTATGAGAGCGGCAAAATCAATCAGAGCGAATACGGCTATGTCAGCCGCATCTTCGCCTTTGACGAGCTGCTGGCCAAAGAAATTATGGTGCCCCGCACCGACATGATCTGCCTGTATGTAGATAAGCCGCTGGCGGCAAATCTGCAAATCATCAAACGGGAGCAGTATACCCGCTTTCCTGTTGTCCGCGGCGACAAGGACCAGGTCATCGGCATGGTCAATACGAAGCAGTTCTTCCTGGAGTTTGACGATAACGCCAGCGTGGATCTCTCGAAGCTGATCCACCCGGCGATGACAGTATCAGAAGCAACACCGGTCAAGAAGCTGCTGAAGAAGATGCAGCAGGAAGGCACGCACATCGCCATCCTGATTGATGAGTACGGCGGAACCTCCGGTATGATTACGATTGAGGACATTCTGGAGGAGATCGTCGGAGAAATTCGGGATGAATTCGATGATGATGAAGAGCTGGAGCTGGTTCAGCCGGAGCCAAACCGCCTCATTGTAGACGGCAAGGTGTCCATTAACCGGATCAACGATATTTTGTTAACCGACTTGAGCACCGAAGAGCTGGATACGATCGGCGGCTGGCTGTACGGGCACAACTCCGAGCTGGTCAAGGGTGACCAGTGGCAGTATAGTCACTTGACCTTCACCGTACTGGAGAAGAAGACGCATCGGTATACGAAGCTGGAGATTGTAAAGGCAGAAGAGGAAGAGACCGATCCGGAAGCAGCGGCAGCGCTGGAGGAGCAGCATTAGGGCGGATGTATCATGTTTAGGAGTAGAATGAGCGGTATCCCGTTAGGGATACTGCTTTTTTTCTTGTCTACACTTTAATGTGGTAGCTCTCTAATGTAATATAGCTAATATCAAATGGCTACTAGACTAGGGGGAGCAAAGACGAATGAGTCGACAAATTGCAATCATCGGAAGCAGCGGAGGAAATCTTTACAATCTGGGTGGTAAAGACCCCCGAAGGCTGCTGGGCGAAATTTTAATTCAAATGGAAAGTGCCGACTTAAGCTGTGCTGCGCTTCAATTTATTGCCGCAGAGGCGTCTATGGATCAGGCCAAGCCTGATACCCGGGCTACTCTTTACTCTTGGAAGATGTCGCAAGACGAGCCGGTCATCGCGGCCCAAGGAACGCTGCAGGAAGTAAACGAGGCTGCCCGGCAGCTGGATCAGGACATTGCAGAGCAGATTAGTTTGGGTGAAATTGACGGCATCATCGTCATGAGCGCCGACCCGGAGGGAACCAACCGCCTGGTGTTTGAAGCCGCGGCCCGTCATAAGATCCCGGTGACCGGGACGGGTGGCACCTCCATGGCTGGCATTCAATCCCGAGGCGTTCATGTCATCGCTGCATCCGGCACGACCGGCACGACGAACCGGACACGCGCCGTCACCTTCGTAACCTCACTGTGCAAGCATTGGCGGATGCCGTACCGTCCTGTCATTGGCAGCTCGGCTGGAGCCGGGACAGGAAATGATGCACTCTCTTCTCCGTGGAAGCGAATCAATCTGCGCGGGATTATGATGGCCTCATTGCCCGGTTTTATCGCGATGGCTCTGATCCTGGCCGCGAGTAAGGTTCCCGGGCTGTCGTCACTGTCCACCGTGTTTGAGCTCATGATCAAGGCGCTGCCGGTCATCTTGGCTGTTATTGCGGCCAAGCAGGTGTCTGAGCTGGATGAAGTGTCGATTGTAGCCGGTATTGTGGCAGGTGTGCTGTCTACAGAAGGCGGCATTATCGGCGGCATTATCGGCGGGATCGGGGCCGGACTGCTGGTGCACTATATTTTTCGTAAATGTGTGGAATGGCGCTTTCCCGCAACGACAGTGAACATTGCCGCTGGAGGCTTGGCAGGCCTGATCTCAGGTTTAGCTGTATACTTCCTGATCGCTCCAATCGCGCTGGTCGCCGGAGAAGGCATTCGCGGCCTGATTGAAATGCTCGTTTCCTTCAACCCGGCCATCGCTGGATTGATCGCCGGCCTGCTCATCTGGCCAGCCATTATTGGCGGAGTATACCATGCCGCCATTCTGCCGATCGTGCTGCTGGAGATGGAACGCACCGGTAACAGCTTCCTCGGCGCTGTAGACATGGTCGGTCTCGTGATGGTCTCGGCCGGCATTACGCTCGCCAACATCGTAGCCCCAAGAGATAAAGGGGAAGCGGCCGTCGCCGCACCCGGCTTTGCCATGAATATGGGCTTCGGTACCTTTGTCGAAGCTGCGTATCCCTTTATGTTCTCGAACAAGCTGGTGTTCGGGGGAGCTATCATGTCAGCCGGCCTGGGCGGACTGCTGGTGGGTCTGTTCGAAGTCCGCGGAACCGCTTATGTTCCGTCCTTCTTCGCACCGACCTTGTCCAACAATGCGTTTGGCTTTACGATCTCCATGCTGGCGAGCCTGCTGTGCTCGTTCCTCATTACGGTGATACTCAACAAGCTTTCGCTGGGACGCCGTCCCAAGGCTGATGTGAGTATGTAGCCTTAGGCGGCGCAAGCCGATGTCACTGGCGCGCATGGGAAAGGGGCTTCTTCATCTTTCGATGAGGAAGCCCCTTTTTTAGAGTTATGGCGCACTGTCGCGATTCAAGGCTTTACCAGTTCATAATAATCCCGAAACTCCAGCGGTTCCCGATCCTTCGCACTCACACTGAAGTAAAGCTCGGGGCGCCCGGCCGGATGCGCCTTCATTGTATAGTAGCCGGTGGACCAGTTGTATTCTACCTCGGTGACCTCAAAGGCCTCCTGGTATTTATCCTGCAAATATTGCTCTGCTGCACTGCTTGCTGCAGCCTGCTCCCGCTCTGTTTTGGTAAATGGCATCATTCCGACGGTATAACCTCCATACAGACTGCCCGCAAAAAGAGCTACACCGAGCAATCCGCGCAGCAGCAGGCCTTGTGCAGCCAGGCGCCGCTCTTTGTTCAGCTGCTCTTGCCCATCCTTCGGTCTCCTGAAATACATCGCGGCGACCCCCACACCGATCAGATGAATCAACAGCATCGCCGGAGCAATCAGCAAGCCCATAAAACCGAGGGTGAAGAAGAACAGCACTACCGCCAAACCTTGAAAGACGATGAACAGAAGGGCCCAGAATATCATCCAGCCCGTACCGATGTACATCATCCCTGCTCCCGTAGCGATCAGTGACAGCACGACAGCCGTCCAGCGATGCTTATTCCAGTTGTTCCAGTTCACCGCATCCTCCTGCTTTTTCACCGTTCTCCCCCTGCCCTTCATGCACCTAGTATTAGGACACACTCCCTTTAGCCTGTTAAGCTTTCGGGTGAATCATCTCCTCCGGACGAACATATTGATCAAACTCCTCCTCCGTCAGCAGCCCGCTGGCGAGCGCGGCTTCTTTGAGCGTCGTTCCTTGCTGATGTGCCTGCTTCGCGATGGCTGCCGCATTCTCGTACCCGATATGCGGGTTAAGCGCGGTAACCAGCATCAGCGAGCGCTCCATATTAGAGCGCAGCACCTCCAGATTCGCTTCAATACCGACCGCACAGTTCTCATTGAAGGAATTCATGCCATCAGCCAGCAGCCGTGCAGATTGCAGGAAGTTATAAATAATGACCGGCTTGAACACGTTCAGCTCAAAATTCCCCTGGCTCGCGGCAAAACCAATCGCGGCATCATTGCCCATCACCTGACACACGATCATGGTCAGCGCCTCGCTCTGTGTCGGGTTGACCTTGCCTGGCATAATAGAGCTACCCGGCTCGTTCGCGGGGATCGTTAACTCGCCAATGCCGGAGCGCGGGCCGCTTGAAAGCCAGCGGACATCATTCGCGATTTTCATCAGATCAGACGCCAGCGCCTTCATCGCCCCGTGCGCAAATACCAGCTCATCGTGGCTGGTCAGGGCGTGGAACTTGTTCTCCGCGCTGGAGAAGCTCTTACCCATGGCCGAGCTGATTTCTGCCGCTGTTTTGGCGCCGAATTCCGGGTGTGCATTGATGCCGGTTCCGACCGCCGTGCCCCCGATGGCCAGCTCCCGCATCGGCTCTGCAGCGGAAGCGATCATGAGCTCGCACTTCTCCAGCATGCGGTGCCAGCCGCTGATCTCCTGGCCTAGCGTAAGCGGCGTGGCGTCCTGCAGGTGGGTGCGTCCGATTTTGATAAGATCCATATATTCGTCGCTCTTGACCTTAAACGTATGCTTGAGCTTCTGCAGCGCTGGCAGGACATGATCCTCGACCGCTGCAAGCGCCGCCATATGCATCGCCGTCGGAAACGTATCGTTCGAGCTCTGCGACTTGTTCACATCATCATTAGGGTGAATGGTGCTGGCACTGCCCCGCTCCTTCAGCAGCTGATTGCCTCGGGCCGCGAGCACCTCGTTCATATTCATGTTGGATTGCGTGCCGCTGCCCGTCTGCCACACCACCAGCGGAAAATGGCTGTCCCATTTGCCAGCCAGCACCTCATCTGCCGCGTCGGCGATAGCCTGGGCCTTATCCTCATCCAGCTTACCCAGCTGGCGGTTCGCCAGCGCTGCGCTTTTCTTCAGGACGGCAAAAGCATGGACGATCTCCATCGGCATGATTTCCGTTCCGATCTTGAAATTCTCCAGGCTGCGCTGCGTCTGGGCCGCCCACAGCTTGTCAGCCGGCACCTTCATCTCACCCAGGGTATCCTTTTCTATTCGATAGTCCATCTAAATTCCTCCTTTAGTGTGCGCTCGGGCCAAGGCCGTGACAACGCTTCAACCATGTATTTACCCTATTATTGCATATTTCCCTGCTCAAATAAAAAAAGAGCCCGCAAGGGCGCAGGCTGCGTTAGGCGCAAGACCGCGGACCGGGTGGCGGGCGGCGAGGTCGGTTTTTCGCGTTCGTTTGCTCCAGAACCGCCACAGCGACGCATCGAGGTCGGTTTTTCGCATTCGTTTGCTCCAGAACCGCCGCAGCGCCGCATCGGGTTCGGTTTTTCGTGTTCGTTTGCTCCAGAACCGCCGCAGCGTCGCATTGAGTTCGGTTTTTCACGTTCGTTTGCTTCACAACCGCCACAGCGCCGCATCGAGGTCGGTTTTTCGCCTTCGTTTGCTCCAGAACCGCCACAGCGCCGCATCAAGTTCGGTTTTTCGCACTCGTTTGCTCCAGAACCGCCACAGCGACGCATTGAGTTCGGTTTTTCGCGTTCGTTTGCTTCACAACCGCCACAGCGCCGCATTGAGTTCGGTTTTTCGCACTCGTTTGCTCCACAACCGCCACAGCGTCGCATTGAGTTCGGTTTTTCGCGTTCGTTTACTCCACAACCGCCACAGCGCCGCATCGAGGTCGGTTTTTCGCCTTCGTTTGCTCCAGAACCGCCACAGCGTCGCATCGAGGTCGGTTTTTCGCGTTCGTTTGGCGCGGGGGCGGACGGCGGCGGCATTGAGTTCGGTTTTTCGCATTCGTTTGGCGCGGGGGCGGACGGCGGCAGCATCGAGGTCGGTTTTTCGCATTCGTTTGGCGCGGGGGGCGGGCGGCGGCGGCATTGAGGTCGGTTTTTCGCATTCGTTTGGCGCAGGGACGGACGGCGGCAGCATCGAGGTCGGTTTTTCGCGTTCGTTTAGCGCGTGAGCGGACGGCGGCGGCTTGCCGCTAACCCTGCCCGGATGAAATGAGCTCAAGATTTGCAGTATAATAAATGTGGACCAGGATTTTAGGCGAAATAGGCTGTAATAAGCATAAACCGAGGAGGAATGCACATGCTAGTGGTTACGAACACGATCAAGGTTACGCCGGGCTACGGCAAGGAGCTGTCGCAGCGGTTTGCTCAGAACAAGGGCGTTCAGAATATGCCGGGATTTATCCGTCTCGAGGTATGGCATGAGGCGAAGGAAGGCCAGGATTATGAAGAGCTGAAGGTGTGCACGGTCTGGGAGAACGAGGACGCCTTTAAAGGCTGGACCTCCAGCGAGTCCTTCCGACAGGCGCATCGTGGCGGGGGCAGCGAGCATATGCTGGGCGCGTCCTTGAATAAATACGAGCTGCTGGTCAGCCATCCTCCGGTTCAATAACGAAGGGCATTACCGAACCTGATATGTCAGAGATTGTGCATAAAAATCCTGCCTGGCTCATACCATGGCGGGCTTTTTTGCGTGATTAAACAGGGTTTTTTATATTTTGCAGCAATTCATCAGGGATTCATCCGAACAGACATTATTTCAGCTCAAAAAGCGCATAGGATCAAGGATTTCTCGGATTTCAGAGTGTCCCCATCAGACTTTTTTGGGAATTCGATAGGAAACTTTTATGAGCTGTGTAAACTTCATGTTAAGTATAAACAATGTATCCATCTGCCTATACATTATCCCTCACCTGGACATGCTATGTCAGAAGGATGCCCCTCCTTGCGGCAATTCTCCTTCAGAAGGAGCGTGAGACTTCCATGGAAAGCACCCGTCAGTTCGTCAACAAGATGAATGAAAATGCTGAGAAAGCCCGTCGTAACAAGGAAAACAATGGCAAGGGCACTCCTTCCGCCAAGCTCCCGACCAAGCAGCATGGCAACAATCCTTAAAGCATTTCGCGAACATGAAGACGGCTCGTTCAACGAGCCGTCTTGCTTGCATTATATGACATACAGTTTGTATTTTACACCATATGCATATATGTGTTTTAGTGCAAATAATAATCTAAAATATATAAATTACAGCTTGCATCAGTCCCTTATTTTCGTAAAATACAACGTAATACATAAATATGAGTGAGGTGGACGTGTACATGAATTTGACATCCGAGATTACACAGGATGCGGTCTCTTATGTAACATCCGTATTTGAAACCGTACAGCAGCGCAATCCGAATGAGCCAGAATTTCATCAAGCCGTAAAAGAAATCGTGGACTCGCTCGTTCCCGTTTTCTCAAGACATCCTAAATACCAGGAGGCAGGTATTCTGGAACGTCTCGTAGAGCCAGAGCGTGTCATTTCTTTCCGTGTTCCATGGGTTGACGATCAGGGCAAGGTGCATGTGAACCGCGGCTTCCGGGTACAATTCAACAGTGCAATCGGTCCTTATAAAGGCGGTCTTCGTTTTCATCCTTCCGTGAACGCCAGCATTATCAAGTTCCTCGGCTTCGAGCAGATTCTAAAAAACTCCCTGACCGGCCTGCCGATCGGCGGCGGTAAAGGCGGCTCGGATTTTGATCCGAAGGGCAAATCGGACAATGAAATTATGCGTTTTTGCCAAAGCTTTATGACTGAGCTTTACAAATATATCGGTCCGGACAGTGACGTTCCGGCTGGCGATATCGGTGTAGGCGCACGTGAGATCGGTTTCATGTTCGGGCAGTACAAGCGCATCCGCGGCGGTAATGAGGCTGGCGTACTGACAGGTAAAGGCTTGAACTATGGCGGCAGTCTGGGCCGTCCGGAAGCTACCGGATACGGCTGCGTCTATTTTGTGGAGGAAATGCTGAAATCCAAGGGTACCAGCTTCCAGGGCAAGACCGTTGTCGTGTCCGGCTCCGGCAACGTATCCACGTTTGCGATCCAGAAAGCCCAGCAGCTTGGCGCTAAAGTCGTAGCCTGCAGTGATTCCGGCGGCTACATTTACGATCCGGAGGGCATCTGCCTGGATACGCTTCGCCAAATTAAGGAAGTGGAGCGCAAGCGGATCAGCGAGTACGTTCAGCACCGTCCGTCTGCGGTATATTCCGAAGGCTGGCAGGGGATCTGGAACCTGCCTTGTGAAATCGCATTGCCATGCGCAACCCAGAACGAGATCAACGAAGCGGCAGCCGCAGCTCTGATTGCGAATGGCGTCATCGCGATCGGTGAAGGTGCCAACATGCCTTCCACCCTTGGCGCCATCGACTTGTTCCTGAGCAATAACGTACTGTTTGGACCTGCCAAGGCTGCCAATGCCGGCGGCGTGGCTGTATCTGCTCTGGAAATGTCCCAGAACTCCATGAGACTGTCCTGGACCTTTGAAGAGGTGGACGGCAAGCTGCATGAGATCATGAAGAACATCTATAACAGCAGCGTGAAGGCAGCTCAAGAGTACGACTGCCCGGGCAACCTTGTCGTGGGCGCAAATATTGCCGGCTTCCTGAAGGTCGCAGACGCCATGCTCGCTCAAGGCGTCGTATAATTCCATTCCATATCTCTACATTATCCTTCATTCATGCCGGAGTGCTGCACGCACTCCCATGACCATAGAGAGGCCCCGGAAAGATCCAGCGATCTTCCTGGGGCCTCTTCTTGTTATAGCTGTACAAGAAAGGAATCCTGCAGCCTGCCTCGCTGCGTCTCTTCCTAAAAAATATCCATGCTCAAATACCGTTCACCGGTATCCGGCGCAATGCAGACGACTCTTTTCCCCGGACCAAGCTTACGGGCTACACGCAAGGCCGCAAACACGGAGGCACCTGAAGAGGGTCCGACCAGGATGCCTTCTTTACGGGCCAGATCTCTTACCGTCTGCAGCGCGTCCTCGTCGGCAATCTGAATAATTTCATCATATACATGGGTATTCAATATGGCCGGCACGAACCCCGGGCTCGTTCCCACCAGCTTGTGCGGCCCTGGCTCTCCGCCCGACAGCACGGGCGAGCCCTGCGGCTCCACGACCGCAATATGCAGATCCGGCAGATGCCGGCGCAGCTCCTCTCCTGTGCCCGTGACCGTACCGCCTGTACCGGCTGTGGCGACAAAGGCGTCCAGCCGCCCTTCCATCTGCTGCAGGATCTCCGGTGCTGTCGTGACGCGGTGAACATCCGGATTGGCGCGGTTCTCGAACTGCTGGGGAATGAAGGACCCCGGAATCTGTTCCTTTAGCTCCTGGGCCTTTGCAATGGCACCCGGCATCCGCTGGCTGCTCGGGGTCAGCACGACCTCCGCTCCGTAAGCCTTCAAAATGTTAATCCGCTCTTTGGACATATTATCCGGCATGATCAGAATCGCCCGATAGCCTTTGGCTGCAGCAATCATTGCCAGGCCGATCCCTGTATTGCCGCTGGTCGGCTCGATAATAGTGCCGCCCGGCGTGAGCCAGCCCTGCTCCTCTGCTGTCCGAATGAGGTTGGACGCCGCTCTGTCCTTGACACTTCCTGACGGATTGAACATCTCCAGCTTCACATATACCTCGGCGCTATCTTCAGGCAGCATGCGTCCGAGGCGTACCATGGGCGTGCCGCCGATCATTTCGGCTACATTATTATATACCTTCACAGCCTTCAGCTCCTTATCATTGATGATCATGAACAAAAAGAAGGACGGACGCTTCATCAGCTCCGCCTCTCTATCATATCATTCTTATCGGATCAGTCCACATTAATGATGGGCCAGATCCAGATGCTTCATGACGCGCTCCCGTACCGCAACAAAGTCTGCACCGTTCCGGTTACGCGGGCGGGGCATCGACAGCTTGATCTGCTCTACAATCCGGCCGGGACGCGGGCTCATCACATAGACCGTGTCCGCCAGGTAGATCGCCTCGTCGATATCGTGGGTGATGAGCAGCACCGTTTTGCCGGTGCCTTCCCAGAGGGTGAGCAGTTCATTTTGCATGGAAATTTTCGTAATGGCATCCAGCGCTCCGAACGGCTCGTCCAGCAGCAGCACCTCCGGGTCCGTAACCAGTGCCCGGGCGATGGCCGCCCGCTGCCGCATGCCGCCGGATAGCTGATGAGGATAATACTTCTGGAAGCCGGTCAATCCGACCTTGGCAAGCACCTCATCCACGCGCTGGCTGCGCTCCTTCTTCCGCATTCCTGCAAGCTCCAGGCCAAAGGCCACGTTGTCCGCAACCGTCCGCCACGGATATAAGGCATGCTCCTGAAAAATAAGCATTCGGCTGGGATCCGGCTTCTCAATGTCTGCCTCGTTCGCCGTAACGGCTCCGCTGCCCGGAGACTCGAGCCCGGCAATCATCCGCAGCACCGTGCTCTTTCCGCATCCGGAGGGTCCGACAATGGCTGCGAACTCCCCTTTTGCGATGCTAAAGTCCACCTGCTCCAGCACACGGAGTGAGCCAAAGGATTTGGATACATTCTTAATATCTATATTCTGCAGCTTAATCCTCTCCTCCCGGTTTGACATAACGGTAACGAAGCAGCCGCTTCTTGAGGCCCTCCAGCAGTACGAGATCCAGCACCGCTGCGATGGAGCCGATAATAATGATGCTCATCAGTACACCTTCCATGTCCGCCACCTCACCGCGCCACTTGGAGTAGAAGCCGAGGCCCGCCATGGCGCCTCCCACCATCTCTGCCGCGATCAGCGAGCGCCAAGCGTTGCCGAAGGCTACCTGAGCGCCGGTTACGAATGCCGGAAGCGATTCCGGCGCAAACACCTTGGATAGCAGCTGGCCCCGGCTCGCGCCCATGACCCGCGCCAGCTCCAGATGCGTCCGGTTGACCCCCTCTGTCGCGTTCAGTACGGACAAAGCCATGGGGAAGAAGCTCGCAATAATAATAACGGTAATAATCGTCTTGCTGCCGAAGCCGAGCAGGATGACGAAGAACGGCACCCAGGTGATCGGCGGAATCGCCTGTAAAATGGAAATCAGGCTGCGGAGATATACAGCAAAGCCCCGGGACACCCCGCCGATCAAGCCCAGCAGCGCTCCGAACAGACAGGCCAGCGGATACCCCCATAGTAAGCGGAACAGGCTGTCTCCAATATGACCCATAAATTCCGGGTCTTGAATACTGTCAAATAAACGGACAAAGACATCCGGCACATCCGGCAGCAGAAACGACGGCAGGAATAGGGCCGTAATCTGCCAAATCGCCAAAAGGCTTCCGACTGCAAGCAGATACGGAAGCACTTTACGCCAGAAGGAGCCGGATGCAGTACGGCTGCGAGTTGTTTTACGCGGGGCAGGTATCATCCGAAGCTCTCCTTTTTCATTATGATCATATCACTGCTGTTACTGCTTACTGCTTCTGCTGCTCATTCTGCCAGCTCAGATCAATCAATTCTTCCACATTTACATCTGTTTCCAGCACGCCTTGCTCTTTCATCATATCGGAAATTTCCTGCATACGTGTAATCTGGTCCGGGGTAATATCCCAGTTGAACACCTGCGTCTCGATCGCCTGCTTGATCACGTCCACGGATTCTACTGTTCCGCCGTGATGGGAATCCATCGTGTCGCCTTCCACAAAATGCTTCATAATAAGGCCTGCGGATTTCACCGGCTCCTCCTGCAGCATTTCGATCGCTTCCTTCTGGGCATCCAGTAGCTTGTTTACAGCGTCACGGTTGTTGTCCAGGTTCTCGTCGGTCGTGATGACGACCATACAAGGAAACGGCCACACTTTGCCGATCTCATAAATTTGCTTCGCGCCCATCGTATGGGAGGCGATGCTGTCGTAAGGCTCAAACACAAACGCCGCATCCACAGCACCCGAGGACAGAGACTGGATCGCCTGTGCAGGATCTACGTAAACCATTTGCAAATCCTGGCTCGTCAGGCCCGCTTCCTTCAGCACCACACCGTTCAGTACAATATCAGCCGTGCTGCCCTGACCCTGGGAGGCCAGCTTCTTGCCCTTCAGGTCCTCAATCTTGGCAATGCTGCTGTCTTCCTTCACCAATACGCTGTGAAAGCCCAGCTGAGCTCCGCCTACAACCTTTACGCCGGCTCCCTTCGACGCCCAGGAAACCGCGTTCGTAAAGCCCAGCACGCCGGCATCCACCTGCTTGCCTACCATCGCCTTGATCAGATCCGTTCCACTCTTGAACTTCTGCATGGTGACATTCAGCCCGTGCTTCTCGTACAGCTTCGCTTCATAAGCGAGCATCGCCTGTGCATCATCCATAACATTTAAATATCCGACGACAAAATCAGTCTTTCCCTCTCCTGCACCGCTGGCTTCACCACTCTTGGCGTCATTCCCGCAGGCAGTCATTGCCAATAATGCCACTAGCAGCAGACCTATGGTCAGCCCTTTCAATCTCCGGGCATGGGTTCTCATCATAACTTCCTCCTCTAATATAATCCCTAGAAACACACTAGGATTATAAGGATTTTAATCACTTCTTGTCAATCCTATATTTTTTATCCCCCCGCGCAGCGCTTTCATCGCCGTTACAAGAATTTATGTAGAAAAGACCATATCACCGCGCAATGGCTCTATGCTATGCTGAACCTATATAGCCGGCGCTGCAAGCCTGGCCGCAGCATCCGGTGCCATTCCAGAAGAAGGAGGCTGTACCATGTCGGATTTGAATGTTTTGCAGGAGGAGGCGGGTCCGATTCTGCTCCTGGATCGAAGCGGTGACCTGCAGCGAAGAGATGTCCTGAACGCCTTTGCGCTGGATGAGCTGCTGTGCAGACAGACGGGGGCCGGAGGGCCGGCTATCTGCCATATCTGGAGGCATCCCGGCGCTCTCGTCATGGGCGTTCGCGACAGCCGGCTTCCCGGCGCCGCGGCTGCATCCCGAAGCATCCGGAAGCTCGGCTATGACGTTGCTGTCCGGCACTCCGGCGGTGCAGCCGTACCGCTGGATCCCGGCGTTGTCAATGTCTCACTGATCGTTCCTTTGAGCAGCGGCCCGGGGCAGGGCGACTTCCAGCCGGCCTTCCACCGGATGGCCGGGCTCATCGAGCAGGCACTCCGCGGAACCGGCCGCCAGGTCAGGGCAGGCGAAATTGCCGGCGCCTTCTGCCCCGGCGCTTTTGACCTCAGCATCTCCGGGCAGAAGTTCTGCGGCATCGCCCAGCGCCGCCAGAGCAAAGCGCTGATCGTGCAGGCGTTCATTATTGCGGAAGGGTCGGGAGGAAATCGGGCCGACCTTGTGCGCGCCTTCTATGAGGAAGCCGCCGGCGACACGCCGCCAGAGCTTTATCCCAAGGTCACGAGAGAATCCACGGCCAGCCTGCAGGAGCTCACCTCACTTGGTGCCCTGGCGGTGCCTGAGCTAATCCGGCTCCTGAAGGAGACGGTGCGTATGCAGCAGCAGTCCTTCAGCCCCGAGGCCATGGACGCCGCAGCAGCCGCCCTGCGCCTGCCGCGGGAGGAAGAGGTCGCGGCCATGACCCAGACGCTGCGGCAGCGGTATACCTCTTAATACCGAACCAAGACACGCTTCAAAAACCCTGCAAGGCGCATAGGCACGCCCTGCAGGGTTTTTGAGGTAACCGCTTGTTTTTAGAGACTGGCCTGATGCTCCCGGTCACGCTCCACCCGGCCATACGTGACCTCAGCGCCTTCTGTCGGGGCCGCCCAATGTACGGCGTTCTGGATCACCTGCATCACTTCCGGCTGATGATAGGTCGGAAAGGTTTCGTGTCCGGGACGGAAATAGAAGATTTTGCCCGTGCCTCTCCGGTAGCAGCAGCCGCTGCGAAACACCTCGCCGCCCTCAAACCAGGAGATGAACACCAGCTCATCCGGTGCCGGAATTTCAAATCGCTCGCCGTACATCTCTTCCTTCTCAATCTCGATGAAATCACTCAAGCCGTTCGCGATGGGATGACCCGGCTCTACCACCCAGAGCTTCTCCCGCTCACCGTCATCCCGCCACTTCAGAGACGGGGTATTCGTCCCCAGCAGCTCCGTGAAGATCTTCGCGCCGTGGCCAGAGTGAAGCACGATCAGCCCCATTCCGTCCAGTACGCGCTGCTGTACTTTTTCAACGATATCATCCTGTACCTCGTCATGCGCCTTATGGCCCCACCAGATCAGTACATCCGTGTTGTCCAGCACCTCCTCGCTCAGACCATGCTGCGGCTCATCCAGCACCGCGGTCCGTACCTTAAGTCTGCTGTCCTTGCGAAGATAGCCGGCAATGGCTTCATGAAGCCCATTCGGATAAATGCTGTGTACCTGCGGATTCTGCTTCTCATGCCGATATTCATTCCATACTGTCACCTGAATGTCATTCATGCTTGAGCTCTCCCTTCCGTTGCATCCAAAGCTACCTATTATAAATAAAGCTCCCGCCCTAGAACCAATGCTTCCCTCGTGCTCCAAAACCTGATGTTACCCATTACCCCAATCCCCGCTCCAAGACGCTGCAATCCCGAGACGTTGTGACCTGTATGTGATCAACACGATAAGAAAACGTTTTCACCATTTCCATTGCTTTAGCAGGGTGATTATTTTACAATTTTACAAAGGTCTACATCCAATGAACGGTGTGATTACAGGGGGGAATTCCATGAAATGGAGCCATTTCAAATCCAAGCTGCTGGTGAAATATACACTTTCTTATATCGCTATCTTTCTGATTCCCTTGGTCATCCTGACTTTTTTCATATATCAAAATGCGGTCGATACCCTCCGTTCAGAAATTGAACAAAGCAATGCCAATCAGCTGAACCAGGCCAAGATTATTATTGATAACGGCATTAAGGAGCTGCAGGAGGTCGCCTCCCGCATATCGTATGATGATCAGCTGACCAGCTACCTGGTCCATCATCCTTATTACAGCCGTGAAGCCATTGATGCCCTGAACCAATATAAGGCTGTCAACTCGCTCGCGGATGAGATTTTTCTGTTCTTTCGGGGCGATGACCGCATTTATTCTTCCCGGGGCAAAGAGCATCTGGACGTCTTTACGGAGCATTACCGCTTTCAGACCTGGAAGAAAAAAGACCTCATCTGGGATCTGAACACCGCCATGTATCCGCAGATTCGCCCCGCCGAGCAGGTCGATCAGGGGGTGCGCTCTTATGAGTCCATGCTGGCTTATCTCGTGCCGATCACCCCGAGCAGCACGAATCCCCATGGGACGGTCATGTTCCTCATGAACGAATCCAATTTGACTAACCTGATTGAATCGATCCTCAGTGATTACCAGGGCAGCACGTTTATTTACAACGAGGAGGGGCAGGTGCTTGCCGCCAGCTACCGGGGGGAGAAAATCACACCGCAGGACACCGCCGCCCTGTCGAAGCTGGAGCCGGGAACGCATCATGTAACCGTGAACCGCGAGCCCCATTCCGTCGTGTCCGTGCGCTCGGAGAGCGGCTGGACCTACGTTGCCGCCATGCCGAGCAGCCAGTTCTCGAATCGGATTGTACATATCCAGTCATTCTTTCTTCTCATCTTCTCCATGGTGGTGGTGATCGGAACCGTGCTTGCCGTCATCCTCGCCCGGCGGCAGTATCATCCGATCTCCGACCTGCTTGAATTTGTGCGGAGTAATGCGTCTGAGGAAAGCTCGCCCCCGGGCAATGAGTTGGAGTGGATCAAGAATACCCTGCGTGAATTCAGCCAGCAGATCGATCTGCAGGAGCCGTATGCCAGAGACCATGCCCTGCTCGTCATGCTGAAGCATGGACAAACGGATGAGCTGACCCGCGAGTTCAAGGAGAAGCTCGGCATAAGGTTCTATCAATCCCATTATTTCGTCGTATGTATGGGCTGGAACCGTCGCAATGCGGAAGACCCGGACCGCCCCGACCGGGAGCCTGTGCTGCAGGTCGTCAGTGAGGTGAATTTCCCTTCATACTCTGCTCATGCCTACGGCCTGGAGCTGCCGCAGCCCAACCAGCTCGCGATGATTATCGGCTTCGATCTCGTCCCTTCGCGGGGAGGAACGGTACAAGAGCATACCCAATCCATCGTGGCTGCCCTGCGCGACCTCATTATGGAGGAGACGCATCTGATTCCGGCGATCGGCGTAGGCAGAGTGTATGAAGGCTCAGAGCAGCTGAATCAGTCCTATATTGAGGCTTCGACCGCTTATGAGGCATCGATTTTGCATGGAGAAGGCGGAACGACCTTTTTCGAGGCCTTGTCCGAAACGCCGGATGCTTCCTTCTGGGTGCCCAAGGATGTGCTGCTGAAGCTGGTACAGAGCTTGAAGCAAGGGAGCTACGATGTAGCCGCCCAGATGGTCACGACCGCGCTGTGCAATCTGAAGCAGGAGAAGCCCTCCGTGCCGCTCATGCGCTGTATTTGCTTTGATATCCTCAATACAATGCTGAAGACGGCTTCCGAGCTCGGCATTCATCATGTCATTTCCCAGATTCCGAAGCTCACCTCCTTCGACACGCTGGAGGAGCTGGAGAAGAAGCTGCTGGGTCTGGCTGCAGAAATATGCGAGCAGGTGCAGGAGAAGAGTGATACCGAGGAGAGCTCCCTGATGGAGCAGATCATTGCTTATATCGAAGATAATTATACAGATTACGACCTCAGCCTGGGGTCCATTTCGTCCAAGTATTCCATCTCCACCTCTTATTTCAGCCGGTATTTCAAGGAAAAGGTCGGCATCAATTTCTCGCAGTATATCTGGCAAAAGCGCATGGACGAAGTCATCCGGCTGCTGCTGCATACGAGCGACCCGCTAAAGGACATCATCACGCGAGTCGGCTATCTCGATACGCCAAACTTTATCCGCAAGTTCAAGAAGGAAACCGGTCTCACACCGGGCCAGTACCGCAAAATCCATAGCCCCGATGCACCACCTCCCGATGAGGAGGACGATGAGGAGACCGGGACGTAGCTCCGTTGATTTTTGGGACAAGCTGCGTCTTCAATTAAAAAGACCGCCCCCGATCATTCGGAGGCGGCCCTGTTCGATTAACTCTTCAATCCTTCATGCAACGCATGCAGCAGGCGTCCGGTCCGGTCGCAGCTGTACTCCCAGAACATAATTCCCGCCAGGTCCTGCTCCTGCACGAACCGGCATTTATGTCGGATGGATTCCTCGTCGTCATAAGAGATCAGGCGGGAGCCGTTGAACAGATAAGGTGCGCAGGCCTCTTCATCCCAGTACCGGACATACCCGTTGTGATCAATATACTCTCCGGCCAGCGTTGTAAAATCCGGGCCATAGCCGCCGGTGCTCTCTGCGATCTGATGCAGGCCGTGGTTGCGGTCAGGCACCCCGTTCCATACCCGGGAGTAAAAGGCTGCGCCAATCACCATCTTCTCCTTCGGCACTCCGGCCTGGTGAAACAGCCTGACGGAGGCTTCCACGCTGATGCGGAACAAATCTCCGGTCGGGGTGAACAGATTGCTGTGATGGCCGGTCAGCACCTGAAATCCGCCCCGCATGTCATAGGTCATCAGCTGCACGAAGTCCAGGTACTGCTGAACCTGCTCCATCTCTGTCCCGTCAACATAATACTGATCCGCTCCAGCAGCAATGGTCAGCAGATAGTGGCGGCCGTCCTGCGCGCCCTTCTGATCCAGCGCCTCACGCATTCTTTTCAGAAGCAGCGTGAAGTTCTGCTTATCCTCTGGCCTAGACTCAATATCAGCCTCGCCATAGCACGGATATTCCCAGTCCAGGTCAATGCCGTCAAACGGCAGCTCCTCCAGCGCCCGTACAGCCGACGCCGCCATGGCCTCTCTACCGTGTGTCGTGGACGCGGCCTCAGAGAATCCTCCGGCGCTCCATCCGCCGACGGACAGCAGTAAGGTCAGATGCGGGTGAGCTGCTTTTATATCTTGAATACAGGACGTATTCTTCAAATGACGGATTGTAATTTCATCGTTTTTGACATGGCCGAACGCCACATTCAGGTGGGTCAGCTTCTGCAGATCCTCGGGAGTGATGTCTGCCAGCACATGGTCTGACGCATAGCCTGCAGCAATATAGGTGTGGGACATCCTGCTTCCTCCTTATTAATTGTTATGACAGCCCGAGCTGGAGCAGCGTCTTCAGCGCTTCCTTGCCCATTCCAATCTTATAGCCGGAAGCCGTATAGCGGATGCGGCACTGGGCATCTACTGCAAAAAGATGCGGGTATCCCGCTTCACCAGCCAAAGAGGAGCCGATGAAATCCGGCAAGCCTTCCTCTCCCGCCGCCGCAAATACAATTCCTTCCGGCAGCTCGGGATTCGGGACGAGCGAGAAGGCGGATGCCCATTCCGGCTTCATCAGCATAATCACCGGAATGCCGTACTGCTCGATGGACTCCGCCAGCTCCCCCCATTCGCGCAGCAGATGCTTGCTCGGCTCCCGCTCCGGCTCCAGCCACGCGACCAGCGCCCCGGCTGTCCCCAGCCTGTCACCCAGCGCCGTGACTTCGTGGTCTGCGAGGCTGCTCAGCATAAGGTCATGATCCAGCGCACCAAGGATCGGAATTCCTTCCTGCACGCTGCGGAAGGATAGCACGGCCTCCGTGGTTTGCCCTGCTACCACCGTGGTATAGCTCAGGCGAATATGGACGGTGCCATCCTTCATGCGCACCCCTGTCGTCAAGCGGTAAGCGCCCGGCTCCACCTCGAACGGTTCATCGTAAACGTCACTTTTGCCGTAAGGAAACACTAGCGTCTTATAGACGCCATGCTCCAGCCGCGCAAGGGTAAAGCTCTGCGCATAGGCGGCTGAAGGCGCCCCCGCCCCGGCATCAGGGTCCCGCAGCAGCTGCAGCCTTCCCCATTCTCCGGCCGGCTCCTTCCTGGTCGCCTGCCTGCAGAAGATGGCATTGCACCAGCGCCCGTCTTGATAATACTGCGGCTTCTGCTCGCTTGGATGCAGTCTCGCCGGGATGCCAAGGCTTCGAGCAGCAGCGACAAAGAGGATGGACAGCGACAGCTCATCCCCGCTGTGCAGTCGGAAGGTGCCCAGCGGATTGCCCCGGCCCTTCAGGTTCGGCAGGTCTTCCCGGTACGTGTACCCTTTCTCCAGCCTGTCTGCAAGCTCTGACGGAGCACCCCGGAACTCTTCGCGTTCCTCCGGCGTGAAGCTTTCCGAAATTTCACGCCGATACGGCACAATCATCTCGTGCAGCACTCGCGGACATAGTACGTATGCCTGAAACCATGCTTCAGCATACTGCTCTGCATAGGGAAGCGCTCCCTCCAGATGATCCTGAAGCACCGGGCTGAATGTGTCGATCAAATCCTTCTCGTTCAGGCTTTCCAGCAGCAGCAGCGGCCACTGTCCTTCTTCGGCCGGCCGGCGGCGCAGAAACGCGGACATCTCATAGCCGTTGCCTCTCGCCTTCTTCAGCACCTCCCATACCCGCTCTTGCGGCAGCCCTTTCTCCCGTGCCAGGTCTTCCGCTTCCTGCGGTCCCGGAAAAGTAGCTTCATAGGCCTCCCGCAGCGCCGTGCCTGCCGCAAGCCTTTCCTGATGACGCTGCAGCTGTTCCTGACTGAGGAGCGGCGGCTGCTTCCCTTCCAGCTCCGGCGGAGGCACCAGGTCCAGCTCCACGCTGCCCTGCGGGGGAGCGGATGTATTCAGTACCAGCGTCATCGTCCCGAAATCTACCGGGGTATTCTTCACCTCGTGCCATACGCCACCCTTCACGGCGCGGATGATGAGATCACCATAGCCCGTCTTAAAGCGTGCCCGGCCCTGCTCATCACTTTTCAGAATGGCAATGGGGTACAGCTCCGCCATATTGTAAAGCTCAAAGCGGACATCTGCTCCTTGTACCGGGCGTCCCTTCTCATCCTGCACCTGAACCTCTATGGTGCGCGCAGGCGCGTAATTTTCCAGCACATTGATCTCTGTATACGCATCCTCCGTCAGCGTAATGTCCTCCGGACCGGGATAATGCGAGAACACGCGGTTGTTAATCAGCATCGCCCGCCTTGCCGGCGGCCCGAACCATCCTTCATTCAGGCTGGCCTCCGGCTCACAGGCTCCGATGAAGTACCACTCCCCATCCGCCCAGGCCTCTACCCAGGCATGATTGTCATCGCAGTGGGCCCAGCGCGGCGTATAGATCTGGCGGGCGGGAATGCCGATACTGCGCAGCGCGGACACGGCCAGCGTCGATTCCTCTCCGCAGCGGCCGCGCGCCGCGCGCAGCGTCGTCAGGGGCGAGGCTGTCCGCAGGTCCGAGCCGATGTAGGTGGCTTTTTCGTGGCACCAGTAGTTCGTCTCCAGAATAGCCTCCTTCATCGACAGCCGCGACGTCCGCTCCGCCAGCTCGCCGTGCAGTAGGCCGCGGCTGTTCTCAATATGTTCCGTATTCACGCGGTATGGCAGCACGAAATGCAGAAACAGCGGATCCGGCACACGCTCCCCCCAAGGCACGCTCTTGCGGATCCGCAGCGTCTGGCGGACATGGCTCAGAAACAGAGCGCCGTCATAATCAGCCATATCATTGATTGGCATATAGGCGTACAGATAGGTCAGCGCCCAAAGCTCCTCCTCACTCAGGTCCTGATCAAACACACCGAACAGGTCTCCCTCCCGCGGGCCTGCCGCAAGCCGCTTCTGCGCAAGCCTTGTACGCAGGCGCACTTGATCCTCCTCACGTAACGAAAATACCGATGTCAAAGCTTCACTCATGTGACGCGCTCCTCTCTCCATAGTCTGCCATCCTCACGGATACACAGCACTGCACTTCCGTCCGCTGCCGCTGCCGTAATCTGAAACAGGCTCCGGGTCGTCTCGATCAGCGGATCGATCACCCACTTCTCTCCCTGCATCAGCAGCAGCGCATCATCACAGAAGCAGCCCTGTGCTTCGTAATAATTCCGCTGGCGATAGTACAGCTTGCGCAGCTCCCATTTAATCCTTTCATCTGCGGGCAGCGAGAATTCCGCCAAATCTCCTTCTCCTTCAAACATGACGTACCCCCACAGCTCGGGATAATGCATATTAATGATGCCCTGCGGGGACCAGACCCAGTTATCCTCAGGATACGGCTTGCCGGTCTCCGGGTTCACCGTCTTCCGGTATTGTCCATCTACGATGTCCACACGCCACTGGACGCGCGAGAAGTTCACTCTCCAGAACTCTCCCGGCCCCGGCACACGGCCCTCTGCAGCGCATTCGCGGAGACTGGTCCACGGAATAGCGACCTCCACGCTCCACATCCGGTTATCCGCCGCCGGGTTGTTCAGCTCCCCTTCAATATGTACGGCCGTCCTCAGACCGCTCAGATCCCAGCTGTTGACCGGCGGGCCGCCATCCCGGTAAGGCTTGACCAGCAGCAGGTCCCAGACCGTGTTCAGCGCATTGATCTCAAACTCGTAATACTGATGAGTGTCACCGTCCGGATCGATGAAGATTTCAAAGTCATTGTCATAAAAAATGACCGAATCCCGCTCCGTCAGCGTAGCCCAGATTTCGTCCTCCTCCAGCTGTGCCCCGACATAGAAATACCGGTCATCCCACAGCATCTTGACCCGGGTCTCTTTGGCAGGTCTTGGCCGCAGATCTCCTTCAATGTCTACAAAAGGCTCTGTCCATGCGGCACGGCTCCAGAACGGCTTATCCAGCCGTCCGTCCAGCTCCAGGGGCCCGCCGGCCCGCCGGCAAATATAATGCTTCGGTGCAAAATCGATACTCGGCTCCGGTACTCCGCTTCTATTCATATCCATCTCCTTTACACCACCCGGAATACGTGCGCAATCGGCGCTGCGCCTCGGGCTTCTTCTTCCGGAAGCGTGACCGTAATGCCGCTTTCGGTGCTGCGGAATGCCAGACCCTCAGCGCCGCCCACGAGATCCACCGCGGTAAAGCCGCTTGAGAGCGGCAAATGCACCTCATGCGGCACCGTCTCACCCTCGCCGTACAAGCGGAAGACATAGATGATTCCGGATTTCTGCACCAAAAAGGTCCGATCCTCGAAATACGGCGCACATAGTCGGGTGCCATAGATGGCTTCTCCGTACACGTTCAGCCAGGCACCCAGCCCCTGAATGCGCTCGATCGCTGTTTCAGACAGACGCCCGTCCGGCTGCGGCCCGACATTCAGCGCGAGGTTTCCGCCCTTGGCGACCACCTCTACGAGCAGATGCACCAGCTTCCGGACCGACTTGTATTTGTCCTCATAACGGAACGAGAAGGAGGTGCCCAGCGTAATGCAGCTTTCCCATGGCACGTGAATAGCATGATCCGGTAGCGTCTGCTCCGGTGTAATCAGGTTCTCGTAGGGTCCCCCGACCGTGCGGTCTGCTGACAACAGCCACGGCTGGAGCTGGCGCGCCTTGTCCACGACCTCCCCGAGACGGATATTCTGGTCGCGGTAATCGTTCACCCACCCTGCATCCAGCCACAGCACATCAATGCGGCCATAATTCGTCATCAGCTCCAAAATCTGCTCATGCGTGAACTGAACGAACTGCTCCCACAGCCACGGATATTCCTTCGGATCATAGCTGGGTCCGCGGGACGTGGCGTTTCCGTGTTTCATGCCCGGTGTCCAGTAATAGGGCGTATGCCAGTCCGCTTTGGAGAAATAGGCGGAAATGCCGAGTCCCCGGGCGCGGAATGCGTTGAACACATTTTTGGTAATATCAGCGTATTTGTGCGTGTGGAAGGGACAGTCCCGGCCCGTAATCCGGTAATCCGTCGTCTGTGTATCCCACATGCAGAACCCGTCATGGTGCTTGGTCGTGAAATTCAAATATTTAAAGCCGTTAGCCTGAGCAAGGTCCGCCCACAGCTCCGGCTGGAAGCGGATCGGATTAAACGTCTTGTTCAGGTCAAAATACTGCCGCTTCAGCTCTGTGCTGTCGACCTCCCAGTCCACGCCGTCGCGTGACCAGTCGCCGTCCGCATCGCTCAGTGCCCAGGATTCAACCAGCCCCAGCTGGGAATAAGGTCCCCAGTGCATCATCAAGCCGAGCTTCTGGTCCTTGAACCACTCCAGCCGCTCCAGCAGCAACGGGTCCTCCGGCTTCACCCAATGCTCTTCACTCGTGTAATTGTGCATGCCGTCTTCAATCATATCCTGCTCTGCTTGTACTGGATTGTCGCTCATGTCCTGCCTCCCGTATCCTCTGATAAAAATAGAAGCCAACCCCCGATCCCAACAAGGGATCGGAATATGTTGGCTTTGTTCCTGGCATAACTGACTACTGGTTTGCATTCCAGGTGTCGTAGGCTTCCTGGTACAGCTCGATCAGACGGTCGCCGCCCATCTTCTTCACCTGGGCAACATAGCTGTCCCATTTGGAAAGCGGCTCTTGCCCTGTAATAAATTTCGCTTCCATCTGCTTTACATAGGAGTCCAGATCCGAGCGCAGGGCTGAAGCCTCACTTTGCTGCTCGTTCGTCAGGTAAACGTTCGGGAACGGGGCTTTGCCGATTGGCACGAGCTTCTCCTCGTTCTGCTGGTCGATCCATTCGTCAAACTCCCCGCGCAGACCGTTGTAGAGCTCCGGAATTTTGATGCCCGGTGTCAGCATGCCAAAGTTCGGAGTAATCGTTCCGCGATACTCTTCCCGGTCACCGCCGCCCGGCACCGGCAGCCATTCCTTCACCTTGTTCTCCTTGTCGGTGTATTTCCATAGCAAGTCCTCTGGCCCTTGCTCAAACAGGGTATTGCCTTCATAGCTGTACAGGTAGTCGATCCAGCGCATCGTAGCTTCCGGATGCTGGTTCTCGCTCGTTATCGCAAAGGTACCGTTGGCCGCCATACCCGGGTGCTTGCCGTATACCGGGCTGCCTTCAATTTCACTGGCTACCGGAGTCATCAACGGATGGTCGGAGTTCGGCTCGCCGCCCAATGTGAAGTACGGATGATAGTCACTGAACAGGCCGATCTGGTTGTTCTTTCCCTTGGCTTTCTTCTGCTCATCTGTCTGGGAGAAGGTCTCGTGGTCAAGCAGCTCCTCTTCCCACAGGCGGTTCATGAACGTCAGGTAGCTCTTGTAGGACTCCTCCTGGAACGGATAGTGTACCTTGCCGTCCTTATCGGAGTAGATGTCCTCGTTATACATGCCCCAGAAGCCGAAGAAGAACATCCGGATGTCATCCAGCTTTACGGAAGACAGCGGGATCTCATCCTGCTTGCCGTTGCCGTTCGGGTCTTCTTCCTTGATCCGCTTCAGATAGGTGTACAGCTCTTCGGTCGTCTTTGGCTCTTCTGCATTCAGCGCCTCCAGGAACTTGCCGTTGTACCAGACCGGACCTCTGTACCAGACGGCTGTCGGGTCAATGAAAGGCAGAGCATACATATGACCGTCCGGTGTTGTGAACGATTTGCGGACATCTGGATTCTCATCCAGCGCCTTCTTGATATTTGGCGCATAACCGCCGTCAATATAGCCCTCCAGCGGCACCAGTACACCCTGGGTGCCGTAAGTCACCTGCTCGGCCGGCTTCAGATCCGCCGCATAGAAGAAATCGGGCAGGTCACCGCTGGCGAAAACCAGGTTCTTCTTTGTTGCAAAGCTGTCAAAGGGCGACAGCTGATACTCCAGCTTGATGTTCGACAGCTTCTCCATTTCCTGCAGAACCGGCATGGTGCTCCAGTCCGCCATACCGGCATCCTGAGACATTACCTTCAAGGTGATCTGCTCTTCGACAATCGGGAATCCTTCCTTCTTGACACCTTCGGCGGAGGAGCCTCCTCCGGCCGCCGTGCTGCCTTCACTGCCAGATGAACCGCCGCAGGCTGCAAGCACGCTGGCGGACATCATGAGGCAGAGCAGGATGGATGATGCTTTGCGAAGCTTTTTCATAGTAACAACTCCCCTTTGTATGATGGATAAAACTATGAAGCTATGAAGCTATGGCAAGATCAGCCCTTTACGGAACCGATCATAACACCCTGTACGAAATAGCGCTGCAGAAACGGGTAAATGGCGATGATAGGAACCGTTGCTACGATAATGACTGCGTACTTCACAAGTGCCGCAATCTCCGCCTTGTTGTTCAGTGCAGCCGCTGTACTGCTGTCCAGGGCACCACCGCCCTGAGCGGCCGCCTCCTGGAGCACCAGAATCTGGCGAAGCACGAGCTGGAGCGGGTATTTGTCCGCATCATTCAAATAAATGAGTGCCGAGAAATAGCTGTTCCAGTTGCCCACTCCGTAGAACAAAGCCATAACGGCGATGATCGGCATCGAGAGCGGCAGTATAATTTTAAGGAACAGGCGCAGGTTGGTACAGCCGTCTATTTGCGCGGCCTCCTGCAGTTCCTTCGGAATCGAGCTTTGAAAGAACGTTCGGGACACGATAATGTTCCAGATGGAGGCGGCGGACGGAATGACAATCGCCCACATCGTGTTTATCATCCCCAGCTCCTTGACGAGCAGGTAGGTGGGCACCAGTCCTCCGCTGAAGAACATCGTCACCATAAACATGGCCATAAAGAAGTTGCGGCCTACGAAATCCCGGCGACTCAGCGCATACGCCGCCGGCAGTGTAACAAACAGGTTAATGGCAGTCCCGACGACAGTATACAGAATGGTGTTGCCGTAGCCGATCCAGATGCTGCTGTTCTCAAACACCCTCTGATACCCCTCAAAAGTGATCCCTTTGGGAAGCAGCCACATTTCGCCGGAGCCAACCAGCTTCGGATCGCTGATGGATGCACTGAGGATATAAAGGATCGGATAGGCGACGATGGCAAACGCCAGAAACACATACACATAGTTGAAAGCCAGAAATACCTTATCCCTCCGTGACTCTCTGATTCCTGTCAGCATTATAGATGCCTCCCTTCTACCATAGACTGTTTTCACTCGTTTTCCGGACAATCTGGTTTACGACGATCAGCATGACCGCATTGATGACTGAATTGAACAGGCCAATTGCGGTCGAGAAGCTGTACTGCGCATCCACCAGGCCCGCCCGGTACACGAAGGTGGAGATGACATCCGAGGATGACATATTGAGCGGATTTTGCAGCAGGAGAATCTTCTCGAACCCGACTCCGAGCAAGGTTCCAATGTTCAGAATGAGCAGAATGGTCATTGTCGGAATGAGCGTCGGAATGTTAATGTGGCGCACCCGCTGAAAACGTGTTGCTCCATCAATAACAGCGGCTTCATGCAGCCCCGGGTCCACTCCCGACAGGGCCGCCAGATAGATGATCGTCCCCCAGCCCGCGCTCTGCCATACGCCGGAGAGCACGTACATCGTCTTAAACCACGACGGGTCCGTCAGGAAGCTTGGAGCATCAAAGCCCAGCGCTTGAATGATCATCGGGATGATCCCGGTGGATGGCGACAGGAACGTAATAATCATGCCCGCCATAACCACGACGGAGATGAAATGCGGTGCGTACGTGACGGTCTGGGCCATTTTTTTGAAAAATCCGTTGCGGATCTCATTAAACGCCAGCGCCAGGATGATCGGAACCGGGAAGCCGACCGCAAGCTCGTACAAGCTGATGCTGAGCGTATTCCAGATCAGATCCCAGAAATAATAGGAATCAAAAAATCGGGTAAAATGATCAAAGCCTACCCACGGACTGCCCGTAATGCCCAGCGTCGGAATAAAGTTCTTGAATGCGATCTGCACGCCGTACATGGGACCGTAAAAGAAAATCAGAAAGTAGAAAAATGCGGGTGCAATGAAGAGATACAATTCCCAGTTCTGAAATATTCTTTTGCGAAGATTACTTTTCCGTTTTCGGGCTGCGCCCTTACTTCCGCTCTCGGGCATTGCACCCGGTGTACTGCGGATGACGGTGTTTGCATCCTCCATCGTACCACTCCCTTTCCAGTGTGTGTAAGCTAACCTGACATTCATCAGGCTCCGCTGTCTGATAACGCTTACAAACAGACTAGTGCATTTGTGAACGCAGCGTAAATATGTCATTTTGGATGTAGCCTGAAACCGCATAGCAGCAAGGGTTTACGCTCTTTGACAATCCCGGATGACACTTGACAATATGTTGTTTTTGAGGTGCGCATTCAAGGTGACATCAAATATAACCAATCTGGAAAAACCTCGTATTTTCGGAACAAAGGGCATGATTCACGTCTATAAAAACATCAAAAAACAAGCCGTCCCGGCTTTCACCGTTACGGCTTGCTCCTGTGCATATTCTGCAGCTATATTACAGCCTAGCGCGCATCTGCACGGCGGTCGTCAGCTACATCTCCAAAAAATTTAATGGAGTACAGCGCACACAGGCCGACAATAGTATAGATGACGCGGGCACCGGCGGACTCCTGGCCTCCAAAGATTGAAGCGACCAGATCATACTGGAACAGGCCGACAAGCAGCCAGTTAATCCCGCCGATAATGAGCAGAAGCAGCGCAATAGTGTTCATGGTTTTCACGTTGGTTTCCTCCTCGTCTGGAGTTTGATGGATGCGTAATTCATAGCAAGCTGACCACGATGAGCATGCTAACAACAATTTTCCCTAATCTCTTCGCTTTTAGTCACATGCCGTGAAATTGACTGCCTGAAGGCTTCTCCCCATCCTCCAGCGGCTTGCTTCTGATGAAATCCTCCAGATGTTGATCTGCCTTGGATTGATTGCAATCCATACAAGCGCAGACACAATTCACCGGTGTCGTATGCCCGCCCTTTGCCCGGGGCAGGAGGTGATCAATCGTGTTTCCATAGTTTCCGCAAAAATAACACTGGTATGCATCGCGCTCCAAAATATATTTGCGAAAGCCCTTGTTCGTATATAAGCGGCGGATGGTATTCCGGTTGACGACGACCGCTGCGCTTTCATTCACCAGGATTTCCGCGAGCTGCGGATCAATATCCTGCTGCCAGCGGCGGTTCTTGTCGGTGCGGCCCCGCATCCGTATAAAGCCGGCCCGGGTCGGCACCAGGCGCGCAGCATCATACGGGTCCGGCTGCCCCGGCACCCGGGGCGGCCTCGGCGGTGCAGCCGGACGCCCCTTCACCGTGGTCTTTACGGCGGCAGGCACATTCAAGGCGGTGTCCCGGCGGGCGGCTGATTGGCGGCGCCTTTTCACTTGATTGCCGCCGAATTCTCCACTGTGCCCGCCCTTGCTGCTGGATTCCGCTGCTGACTGTACAGCGGCATCGCTGGCCAGCAGCACCTGCTCCGCAGCTTTAGCCCGCGCTTTGGCCCGCTTGCGGGCGGCTCTTCGTTTTTGCGTCCGTGTCAGCTTGTTTCCTGGCATATGGATATTATTCATCATGAAGCCGGACAAAAGGCCGGCAGAATTCACCCCAAACTTGTTATGGTGACAAGTATTACCCAAATCCATCCTTTTCACAAACGTCAATCCGCCGGCCAGCGAACTTCTATCCCTGAAGAGGGGATTTCAGCATATCGAGAAATACATCAACGGCTTTGGTGCGGTACGGTGTATGGTGCAGAATCCAGGAAAAAGGCCTGACCACCGCTTCTCCACGCAGCGGCACCAGCAGCAGCGAGCCCAGCTGCAGCTCCTTCTGCACCGCCCAGCGGGAGAGCAGTGAAATGCCAAGGCCCGCCTCGACGGACTCCTTGATTAGCTGCGTGCTCCCAAACTCCAGCGTGTACGGCGGTCGCTGACCGCGCGCCTCAAACATCCGCTCGGCCGCGCGCCGGGTGCCCGAGCCGCTCTCCCGCAAAATCCAGGTCTCCTGCAGCAGCTCTTGCAGCTCAAGCTCTCGTCTTCCCTGAAACCTCGGTTCATTGGGAACGACAAGCTGCAGCTCATCCTGGGCAAAGGGACTCACCAGCAGCTTGGCATGCTCGTACTCGCCCTCGACAATGCCGATATCAATCTCATAGTTAAGAACCATCTCGCCAATGACATCGGTATTGCCAATATGAATGCTGGGACGGACGAGCGGATATTGCTGCTTCAGCCGGGCCAGCAGGCGCGGCAGGACATATTCGCCAAACGTATAGCTGGCACCGATTGCCAGCTCGCCCCCGGCCCGGTTCATAACGTCATCCACCAGGGACTGCATGGCCGTATAGGTGCCGAGAATGGATTTGGCGTGATGGTAGACAATATCTCCTGCATGAGTAGGCCGGACATATTTATTACTTCGCTCCAGCAGCTTGGCTCCCAGCGACTGCTCCAGGGAGCGGATATACTGGCTGACCGCAGGCTGCGTCATGCTGAGCTCCTCTGCGGCACGGGTAAAATTCTTCTTCTCAATGACGGCAACCAATACCTCCAGCGCTTGATCCATCCCGGGCCAGCCCCTTTACATCATTCTGCAATTCTTACTATAAGCGTTTACTTATCGTGATGATCATAACAATTTATTTTTCTTATCTCAAGTCAGGGGCTACCATGGAGCTACGGCATCATTTTTTACTAACTGGAGGCTTATTGCTTATGATTCCTGAGATCTCTTCCTCTTCTGGCCCAAAATCAAAGATCCACCGTCTAATGAAGCTCTCTCGCCTGCCTGCTCGCAGGCAGATGTTATTCATCGGTGCCGGTGTCCTGTTCACAGCCGCACTTGCTCTATGCGGTCAGCTGCTGTCATGGATTCCGGCGCTCCAGCTGCTGGGACCTCTAACCTGGGGAATCCTGCTTGCCGCCCTGTACCGGCAGCTGCTGGGGTATCCGGAAAGCCTGCGGCCCGGCATTCAGTTTACTTCCAAGAATCTTCTCCGGCTTGCCATTATGCTCTGCGGGCTGAAGCTGGACATGGGAACACTGTTCAGCGAGGGGCCCGGGATGCTGCTCCGGGGCGCTGCCGTCGTCCTCCTGGGCATTACATTAACCTGGTATGCGGCCAAATGGCTGAAGGCAGAGAGCTCCCTATCTCTTCTGCTAGGCATCGGCACCGGTGTCTGCGGTGCTGCGGCCATTGCGGCAGCCGCACCAATCCTGAATGCCAAGGAGGAGGACACCGCTCTGGGAGCAGGCATGATCGCATTCGTTGGCACGCTGTTTGCTGTCGTATATACACTTGCACAGCCCTTGCTGCCGCTGGATAGCCTGGAATACGGCATCTGGGCCGGGCTCAGCCTGCATGAGCTGGCTCAGGTCGCCTTGGCGTCAGCACCGGCAGGAGAGGAGGCCTTGACGGCCGGCCTGATGGCCAAGCTGGGCCGGGTGTTTCTGCTGCTGCCGCTGTGCTTTGTACTCCTCGCCTGGATGCGGAGAGAAGGCGGGAATGAAACCGCGAAGCGGCCGGTCTTCCCCTGGTTTCTGCTGGGGTTCGCCGCCTTCAGCCTGATTGGAAGCCTGGCCCCTACAGGCCAGCCGCTCATCCCGGAGGCTGTGAAGGATTTCGCGGGGGCTGCGGCCTCCTTCCTGCTCGCGATGGCCATGGCCGGCTTCGGCCTGCAGATCCATCTGCGCAGTCTGACCCGGGCCTGGCGCCCGCTGGCTGCCATGCTGCTCTCCTCTGTGCTGCTCTCGATCATCACCTTCTGGATGGTCTGAGCCCCTGCCATCTGCTCTTGACATCAAAAGCCCTGCCGGCACACGCCGCCGGCAGGGCATAATCTGCTCTTAAGCCTGACGCATGGCAGCCGCCGCTTCGAGGCCTGCGGCCGCCACTCCGGCAGCCGCGAGGCGTCCTGCCGCGCCCCCTCCATGCAGCCACTCATCCATGGAATCTGCGGCCATAGGGACACCAAAATAAAATCCCTGCATCTGATAACAGCCTGTGGTCATAAGAAACTCGGCCTGTTCCTTCGTCTCTACGCCCTCGGCGATAATGCCCAGATTCAGGTTGCCCGCGATCGCCACCATGTTGCGGATGATGGCCTGCTTAAAGAACAGGCTGCTCTGCTGAATAAAGGAACGGTCGATCTTCAAGGTGTGGAACGGAATGTCCCCGATCCGGCCCAGCGAGGAATATCCCGTGCCGAAATCGTCCATGGAGATGCGGACCCCGCGGCTCTGCAGCCGTCCAAGCTGCTCGATGCTCTGCTCCAGATTGCTCATCGCAACCGACTCCTTAATCTCCAGCTCCAGGGCGGAGGCCGGCAGTCCGGAGTCCTGCAGCGCCCGGTCAATCATGCTGACCATCAGGAAGCTGTCCAGCACATGGCTCGAAATGTTCACGGAGACAGGAACTGCGGCGAGGCCGGCCTTCTGCCAGGCGGCATTCTGCAGGCATACCTCGTTCAGCATCCAGGCCGTAATGGTCAGGATAACACCGTTCTCTTCTGCAATGGGGATGAATTCGCCAGGTGAAATCGAACCCAGCTCCGGGTGCTCCCAGCGCAGGAGCGCTTCCATGCCGGCTAACCGGTCATAGCGTGCATCCCATTTCGGCTGATATACAATCCTCAGCTCCGAGCGGTGCAGCGCCAGCTGTAAATCCCGTTCCAGCCTCAGCCGGCGCGCCTGCTCCTGTGCCATCTGATCGTCGAAGAAGCTGTACCGGTCCTTGCCGGTCTTCTTGACGTGATACATGGCGGTATCTGCCGCACGCAGCAGAACATTGCGTTCCTGGCCATGCTCGGGAGCCATACTGATGCCAATGCTGCCGGACACCATCAGCTTGTAGCCCTCCACCAGCACCGGTTTATGTATTGTAGAGATGAAACGATCCGCCAGCTGGCCCGCCCGCTCTCGGTTCGCCTGTGGCACCAGTGCCACAAATTCATCGCCGCCCAGGCGGTAGACCAGAGCCTGCTGTCCCGCTGCTTCCCGGAAACGGTCTGCAATGACCTGCAGCAGCATATCGCCGATGTCATGGCCGTACAGGTCATTGACCGACTTGAAGCGGTCAAGGTCGATGAACAGCACCGCTCCTCTCCAGTGCCTGTCAAGGCTGCTGTCTGTATAGCGCATCATGCCATTGCGGTTCGGCAAGGCAGTCAGTGAATCGTGATACGCCATTTTCTCCAGCAGATGACGTTCATAGAACAGCGCCCCCATCGTGACCATAAGAATAACGGTAGCTGCTGCCGAGATCAGAATAAGCAAAAAGGTAATATAGCCGGAATCTGTCAGGGCAGCCGGCCCCTGATGAGGCGTGAACTGCGCTGCAGCCATCCCCGTATAATGCATTCCGGATACTCCGGCCCCCATAAGCAGGGCGCTGTTCACCTTCCAGTAGCTGAAGCGGATGGAGTAGCGGAATTTGCGGAACAGCATCAGCGCAGTAAAGGATGCAGCGAAAGCGATCAGGACCGAAATTCCCGTAAGCAGGGGATCAAAGGTCATCTGGGCATCCATTCTCATGGCAGCCATGCCGATAAAATGCATCATCAGTACAGCCAGTGCCATGCTGACGCCTCCAATCCACATGCCCGGCATCCCTGTTCGGCTATGTGTAGCCAAATAAAAGGCTACGAAGGCGCCGATACAGCTGATCACGGCAGACAACAGGGTCAGGGCCGGATCATAGGCCAGCGCCTGAGCGGAATGGAAAGCGAGCATTCCGATAAAATGCATCGACCAGATGCCCAGCCCCATAATCGTGGAGCCGCCGAACAGCCATAACAGCTTTTGAAGCCCGCTCGCCCGGTATACCCTGCTGGCAATATTCAAGCCCAGAAAAGAAGCCCCGACTGAAATCAGAACCGATAAGAGGACAATCCATCCATCGTAATGTTCATGCATCATATTTAGCTCCATCGGCATGTGATTCACTTTACATATTCAGACATGCCTTCTTCTTTTATACTTCTTGTGACCTAGTATAATGGAACCACACCGGAAAGAAAAGTAAGAAAGCCGCCCGACCTGCAAGGGGCGTATACCCGAGAGCAGGCTGGCGGCTGGCAATGCAACCTAACGACATTATAAACTGCGCGGAGAAGTGACCATCACAATGATGCTCTTGTTGAAATCATAATCCCAATCGACGAAAATATCCAGAATTCGGCGATTTAGGATCGGCTCAAACAGACCCTGCTGATACAAATACTGCTTCTCCATATTCCGCTTTACACTCTTTAGCAGCTCCCCGTGCCCCAAACGGATGAACTCCTTCTCAATCGGCACCAAAATGCCCTCACGAATAAATAAGAGCGTGCGATTATTCATTTCAAAAGATTGGAGCTGCTCCGGATTCCGCCGGGCCTGACCGCTGATCAGAATAATTTCCTGCTCCAGCTCGGCTTTTTTGTCAAACTGCTCGTTGAGGTCCACCTCTTCAGTGAAGGTCTCCAGGCAAATGGCGGTGATCATGCCGGAATGATGATGCAGAGCCCAGTCGTAATACATTTCCTCAGGCTGGCTCCCGGTCACCTGCGCAATATAGGCACTGACCTCCGGAAGCACCAGCTCCATCAGTCTTTCTCTCGTCTGATAGACGATGTGTGTATGGTCCTGCTGCAGCAGCACTCGTTCGGATGGCGTCAAAAAGTTTCGAAGATAAATAGTAATATACTGCCCGCCCATGGATACAATGACGGATTCCGGTCCTTTTCCAAAGCGTTCTCTCAGGACCTTTCCCGTATAGCTAGCAATAAGCTGCTGTAATTGATGTATAGACTGATTCATGAATGACGACTCGCTCCATAGCACCGGCCCTCTCCCAATAAGACAGGCACCATTCTTGAACGAATGCTCAGACCCCTCCTGACGTATAGCTAAATTTAAGCGGCAGACTCAGGTTATTTGGCTGCATGGCGCAGAGAAAATATTAGAATATATTGGAAATAAAAAATGACCTAACTCTCCCGATCGAAAGTTAGGCCATGAAAGTGACTTTTACCCCATGAGGGATAGATTCACCCATTTACCTGGATATATATTCACTCATTCTCATTCATTCTGGAAGTCATAGCCTTACACAATGAAATGAGAGCTGCCTGCTGCAAGATCGCTGCGATATGGAATCAGCCTTGTTGACCATATCCTTCACACTTAAGCTGAACCCATTATAGCATACACTATCAGTGGAAAAAAGAGTCTATTGTCTGATGCCGCCTCTGGTTAAAAAGGACTTGCGAGCGGCTTTTATACGGGTAAAAAGGGCATGTTAAAACCATCAGCCGAAGATGATGCAGCACAGCCGTTTGGACTCCTCACGTCCATGGGTAATTGGAATTGGACCCAGGCAGGCATGCGGGGTGCCTACATAATGAAGGATCATTCCAGGGGAGATGAAGATGATGCAAAGAAATCATACGATTATGCAGTTTTTTGAGTGGCATGTTGCCGCGGATGGATCTCACTGGAAACGGCTGCAGGAGGCTGCTGCCGAGCTAAAGGAGGCGGGCATCGACACGGTCTGGGTACCACCCGTAACGAAAGCCCAGTCTCCGGAGGACAATGGCTACGGCGTATATGATCTGTACGACCTCGGCGAATTTGACCAAAAGGGCGGGGTCGCTACTAAATACGGCACGAAGGACGAGCTGATCTCGGCCATCGATGCTTGCCGGGAGCAGGGGATCAACGTCTATGTCGATCTGGTCATGAACCATAAGGCTGGGGCTGATGAGAAGGAGCGCTTTCAGGTCGTCCAGGTGGACGAGCAGGACCGCAACAAGGAAATCTCCAAGCCTTTCGAAATCGAGGGCTGGACAAAGTTCACCTTCCCGGGGCGCGGTGACACGTATTCCTCCTTCAAGTGGGACTATACCCATTTTAACGGAACCGATTATGACGAGGCGGGCAAGAAGACCGGGATCTTCCGGATTGTCGGCGACCACAAAACGTGGAGCGATCAGGTAGATCATGAATTCGGCAATTACGACTATCTCATGTTCGCCAATATTGACTACAATCACCCGGACGTTCAGAAAGAGATGCTGGCCTGGGGCAAGTGGCTTGCAGAAACGCTGCGCTGCGGAGGCTTCCGCCTGGATGCGATCAAGCATATTAACCATAACTTCATTAAGGAATTTGCATCTGTGATGAAAAAAGAGTTCGGCGAGGACTTCTACATCGTCGGCGAATTCTGGAATCCGGAGCTGGAGGTATGCCGCAATTTCCTGGACACCGTGGATTATAATATCGACCTGTTTGACGTCTCACTTCATTACAAGCTGCAGGCCGCATCAGAGGCAGGAGCGGATTTTGATCTGCGAACTATTTTTGATGATACGCTCGTGCAGTCCCACCCGCTGCATGCCGTAACCTTTGTAGACAATCATGACTCCCAGCCGCAGGAATCGCTGCAGTCCTGGGTCCAGGACTGGTTCAAGCAGAGCGCCTACGCCCTCATCCTGCTGCGCCAGGATGGATACCCGGTCGTCTTCTACGGCGATTATTACGGTATTGGCGGCGAACAGCCGATTCCGGGCAAGAAGGAAGCGATTGATCCGCTGCTGTATGCACGGCAGCACAAGGCATACGGCCAGCAGGATGATTATTTCGACCAGCCCGGGCTGATCGGCTGGGTGCGCCGCGGCGTGGAGGAACTTCCGCGCTCTGGCTGCGCTGTCGTCATTTCCAATCACGAGGAAGGCAGCAAGGTGATGCAGGTCGGCGCGCATCGGGCGGGAGAGGTCTGGCTCGATCTGACGAACACCCGCCAGGAGCGTATCACAATTGGAGAGGACGGCAACGCGGAATTCCCGGTGAACGGGGGCAGTGTGTCCGTATGGGCCCTTCCGGAGCAGGACGTAAAGCCGGAATAGGCCCCCTTGCAAGCCTGCGGCCGCCGGAAGAGCGGTCGTGACTTCGCCTAGCCGTCGTGAAGTTTAGAACCCTCCGCTCCCGGGTAATACTCTGGTATCCTACTTCGTAAAGGAGCTGTTACACATGAGTGATCATAACGGAATAAGCGATAAGGTCAAGAGTGGTGTAAATAAAGCTAAAGGCGAAATCAAGGATCAGATCGGCAATGCGACCGACGACCACTCTCTGCAGGCCGAAGGCAAGAAGGATAAAGCCAAGGGCGAAGCCCAGGAAAAGGTCGGCGAGTTCAAAGACAGACACTAAGCTTTATTTAAAACAGAATCCAGCCGGATCATACCAAAGACACCTTCAACTCCTGCGGGCAGCATGCCTTAAGGGTTGAAGGTGTCTTTTTGATGTAAGCTTGGCACCGTGTTTTATCTATAGATGAGCCTGCCCATCTTGAGCGTAAAGCCGGGGATTTCTCATGGCGCTGTTCCGCGTGATATGATAGAAATGAACGCAAGCGCTGCACTCATATACATTCATTGAAGGAGGATATTTGCATGTCCATTTATCAATATGAGGTTAAATCCATTACAGGGGAAACCCAGGCTCTGGAGGCCTACAAGGGAAAAGTGCTGCTCATCGTCAACACGGCGACCAAATGCGGCTTCGCTCCACAGTTTGACGGACTGGAGCAGTTACATCAGAACTACAAGGATCAGGGGCTTGCGGTGCTGGGCTTTCCAAGCAGCCAGTTTATGAACCAGGAACTGGAGAAGGACGCTGACATTGCTGAGGCGTGCCGGATTAATCATGGCGTGACCTTCCCGCTCTTCTCCAAGATTGATGTGAACGGGGACAGCGCCCATCCCCTGTATAAATACCTGGCAGGAGAAGCTCCCGGCGCCTTGGGCACCAAGGCGATCAAATGGAACTTCACCAAGTTTCTGGTGGACCGCAATGGCAAAGTCGTCAGCCGCTTTGCCCCTACGGATACGCCGGAGAAGATCAAGAGCCACATCGAGAAGCTGCTCTAGTTCCAGCTTCAGCTTCTAGAATGCCAGGGCCCTGACAGGAGTGAGCCGGGTCTTCAGGGAAGCAGCCGGCTCAGAATCCGCTCCACCTCTTCAAAGCTGGATGCGGTGTAGTGCGGGAGATGCTGGGATTCCGGCTTGGCGTTCCGGTGATTGAACCAGATCGTCTGCCAGCCGGCTTCCAGGGCACCGACCACATCGTTGCGCCAGGAGTCGCCGACAAAGAGGCTGCTTCCTGGCAGCGTCCCGGTGACCTCATTCACATGCTGAAAGATGCGCGGGTCCGGCTTGTCCCAGCCTACGCCGCCGGAGACGAAGATGGATTCTGGAGGCAGTACCTCGGCCAGCCGCATCGCGGCGACCTTGTTCATCTGGTGCTGCAGCGGCCCGTTCGTGATGACGCCGACCGTATAGCCGGCGTTGACCAGCTGCCGCAGGAGCTCCCTGGCCCCGGCAAACATTTCAATATGATATTGCCGGGCCAGGTAAGCGGCCTGCAGCTCTTCTGCATCGCGCTTTCCGACCGGGATTCCAAAGTGCTCCAGCGTCTTCTGAAAGCGCTCTGTTCGGAGCCGCTTCAGTCCACGGCTGTAATCGGCGGAGCCAGCACCCCCGAGCTCTACAGACAGCTTGTCGCTATAGTAGCGCAGCAAATGATATGCCTCTTCATACGGGAATCCGGCTTCTGGCCGGACAACCTCCCGCACAGCCTCCTGAAAGGGCGTCAAATGGTCATAGAGCGTATCATCTACGTCAAAAAATACAGCTTGGACTGCTTCTGTCATGTTTTCCTCCTAATTGTTATGTGCACTTGTACATAGAAATATGAAACTTTTGTTGGCTCAAGCTCAACGGCATTTAAAGCATTATACGACGGGAGCGTTCCTCTTCTCGCTTTTTCCGTTTTCTTGAGAGCAGTGATTTTAAACTATCCTTTCTTTTTAAAAAATAGAAAGTAACTTGTTACAATAACCAAGATTCCTAAAGCTGAATAAATGAGTTTAAATCTATCATTCTCAAGTTGAGTCACAAAAAAACCACCCATTGCCATAGCTAGAATCAATAAACCAAATGGCACTCTACGTTTCAAATTAAAACCTCCTTTTGGATTTATTGGGTTGAAGTTGCTTGAGCACCTTTTTTAATTACTTCATCAGGGCAGTCTCGGGCAAAGCATAGGTGTCTGAAGGTCCCGTCAAGAAACGCGGTCCTATACCCATCACTAACTTTCAGCGTAGTTTCTTCGACGCAATGTACCTATTTGATCAAATGGGACAGTAAACGGGGGAATACTGGGCTTTCGATATTACCATTTATTAAGGGGGATGATGATATTATGACCGACCCTAATCAAGGCCCCAGCGGCGCAGGCTGCACTGGACCGGGCACTACAGGGGACTCCCCTTCTCTTGTTCCCGAAGGCAATGTGATCAGCAACATTGAGCGCTTCTCCGGCTTTCAGAGCCTGTATGACCGACACCGGCCCGAAGCCCCGCCCCTGGTCATCCATCTCCTGACCCGCGATCTGGGCCATGCCCCGCGGCTCGTTGTCGATCTTGGCTGTGGGACCGGACTGTCCACCTTTGCCTGGAAGGAGGCTGCACAGCAAGTCATTGGCATTGAGCCAAGCCGAGACATGCGCAGTATTGCCGAGCAGAAGCTGGAGCAGTCCGGCGCCAGTCACCTCTCGTTCCGGCCGGGATATTCCAATCAGACCGGCCTGCCGGCAAGCTCGGCAGACATCGTGACCTGCTCCCAATCCTTTCATTGGATGGACCCCGGCAGCACCCTGGAGGAAGCCGCCCGCATCCTGACAGAGGGCGGCCTCTTCGCTGCCTATGACTGTGACTGGCCGCCACTGCTGCATTGGGAGGTGGAGCAGGCTTATGTACAGCTCATCAGGAAAGCCGATCAGCTGCTGGACCGTCATGTGGAGAAAGAGGCCCAGGCCCACAAGTGGAGCAAGGAGGGGCATCTGCAGCAGATCCAGGCAAGCGGCCGCTTCCGCTTCGCAAAGGAAGTCGTATTTCACCACCAGGAGCCCTGCACCGCAGAGCGCTACCTCGGCCTTGCCTTGAGTCAGGGCGGCGTACAGGCGGTGCTGCGCCTCGGCTTAACCGACCTGGACGGTGATATTGCCGCGTTCCAGGAGCTGATCCAGCGCCATTTTGCCGATAGGGAAGAAAGCGTCCTGCTTAGCTACCGGATGCGGATCGGCGTGAAATAGCTCCAATGAATGGCTGTCCTCCCTTACCTCCCCAGGTAACGGGTCGGCAGCCATTTGCGGATCAGCTGGTTCGTAACCTCGGCCAGCACCAGCCCCAGACCGATCGCGCCGGAGATCATGAACGCCTGAGCGCCCAGGGACACCGCCTGGTCATATTGATTCATGGCGACATGCCGGAGCGCATCATACGCGAGCCCTCCAGGCACCAGCGGAATGATCCCGGATACACTGAAGACGATAATCGGCGTCCGGTACACCTTGGCGAAATAGTGACTGATGATCGTCACCCAAAAGGCTGCCACGACCGTAGCCGTGACCGGCAGCACCTCCAGCTCTTGCAGCCAGATGTACAGCATCCACCCGGCCGCCCCGGCCGCCCCGCATTGCAGCAGGGCCCTGCGGGGAGCGTTAAACAAAATGCCGAAGCCGGCGGAGGCGATAAAGCTCGCCAGTACATGCTGCAGTGCGTGATGAATCTCCACGGCGGTCCCTCCTGTAATTGGAAACAGGCGCGACTGTTCCCATCGATATGGTGCTCATTCCTTCATAAAAAAGTAAGCATAAACGCTATCCCCGCCCCGATCGCGAAGGAGGTGATAAATGCCTCCGCGCCTTTGGACAAGCCGGAGATCAGATGGCCTGCCATCAAATCCCGAATGGCGTTCGTAATCATTAGCCCCGGTACGAGAGGCATGACGGAGCTGATCATAATCAGGTCCAGATGCCGGCCCAGACCGGCCCGCACGAGCCAGACCGAGGTCATGCCAATGATCAAGGCCCCCGAGAACTCGGCAAAGAAGCGGACCGGCACCACTTTTTCCATAGATACCGCTGTGATGTAGCCCAGGCCGCCAGCCAGTACTGCGGGGAGCACATCCTCCCAGGTGCCGTTGAACATGAGCAGAAAGCATCCGCTGACCACCGCAGCCATCAGGATCATGAGCCAGGACGGATAATTGGGCTTCTCCCGTTCCGTTTCCTGAAGGGCCCGAAACGCCTCGGTCACGGTCAGCTCACCCAGATGAATGCTCCGGGAGATGGAATTTACACGATCAATGCGGTAAAGATTCGTCGTGCGGCTCGCGATCCGGATCAGCCGGGTCATATGGCTTGGCTCTTCAATTGAAAAAATAATGCCTGTCGGCGTCATATAGCTATGGCTGTTATCCAAGCCAAAGGCTGCCGCAATGCGAACCATCGTATCCTCCACGCGGTAGGTTTCGGCACCGCTTTCCAGCATGATTTTTCCGGCCAGCAGGCATACCTTCATCACCTCATGCTCCCGCCTTAACAGCTCCTCCACACCCGTGTCCTCCGTTTCCTGATGCTCTTCCCGGCCGCCGGGGGTGTCTTCCCCTGCGGCCTTGGCTTCTTGAATGTAACAGCCGCAGATGCCGCCTCATGTTTCATTCTTTAAGATGAGTATAACCTAATTGAGACCTCGCTTTCATGCCGCAGATTTGGGTTTCCTGCATAACAGGAGGTATAATGGTTTATGGTATACCCATACACCCTATGTTAGACAAGGAGGAATTTCTATGCAGAAACAAGCTCAGCCATCATCTCATTCCCTTCAACATATACCGCTCTCGATTCTGGATCTGTCCATGATTACAGAGGGCAGCACAGCCGCCGTTTCGCTGCGCAACTCGCTCGATCTGGCACAGCACGCCGAGCAGTGGGGCTACCACCGCTTTTGGCTGGCGGAGCACCATAATATGACGGGTGTCGCCAGCTCGGCGACCTCTGTCGTGATCGGCCATATTGCAGCAGGCACGAGCCAGATCCGGGTCGGCTCTGGCGGCATTATGCTGCCGAACCACTCGCCGCTCGTCATTGCAGAGCAGTTCGGCACGCTGGAGTCGTTGTTTCCGGGCCGGATTGATCTGGGCCTCGGCCGGGCGCCCGGCTCAGATCAGCTGACCTCCCGGGCGCTGCGCCGCGGATCCGGCAGTGATGGACAGGATTTCCCGGACCGCCTTGGAGAGCTGAGAACGTACTTCAAGCCCACCTCCGGGTCGTCCATGCGGGTTCGGGCAGTTCCGGGCGAAGGCCTGGACGTACCGATCTGGCTGCTGGGCTCCAGCGGCTTCAGCGCTCAGCTGTCTGCACAGCTGGGGCTGCCGTTTGCGTTTGCGAGCCATTTTGCACCGGACTATTTGCTGCCCGCCCTGGATCTGTACCGCAGTCAATTCCGGCCCTCCGAGGAGCTGGAGAAGCCTTATGCCATGATCGGCGTGAATGTCATCTGCGCGGATACCGACGAGGAGGCCCGGTATTTGTCCACCTCCGGCCAGCAGCAGTTCCTGAACATTATCCGCGGCAAAACCGGTCAGCTGAAGCCTCCGGTCAGCAGCATGGAGGATCAGTGGTCGCTGCAGGAGCGGGCGATTGTGAGCCGGACGCTGACCTACTCCGCAATTGGCAGCCCGGCTACCGTCCGCGAAAAGCTGGAGCAGTTCCTGGAGCAGACGCAAGCCGATGAAATCATCGTCGCCTCGGCGATTTATGATCATCAGGCGCGCCTGCGCTCCTATGAGCTGCTGTCCGAGATGGGCTTTGCCAGCTCCCGGACCGCTTCCTAAACACCTTCAACATGACAAGCCCCCCTTGAGCCCGCGCTGCGGGACAAGGGGGGCTTGCTTGGTTTATGGGCTGAGTCAGGCTCAGACTGGCAGGAGTGCTCCTTGCACTTCCCGCCGTCGCTTTAGTTACTCTTCATGCGCTGCAGCCGCAGCGCGTTCAGCACGACCGACACCGAGCTCAGCGCCATCGCCGCACCCGCAACCCAGGGTGCCAGCAGCCCCGCTGCGGCAATGGGGATGCCCAGCGTATTGTATCCCAGCGCCCAGAACAGATTCTGCCGGATGTTGCGCATCGTTCGGCGGCTCATGGCCATAGCGTCCGGGATGCTGTTGAGATCGCCCTTCATCAGCGTAATATCTGCGGCCTCCATCGCTACATCCGTCCCGGTCCCCATCGCCATGCCGATATCCGCTACGGCCAAAGCCGGTGCATCGTTGATGCCGTCACCGACCATCGCTACCCTGCGGCCCTGCCGCTGCAGCTTCTGCACCTCCTCGGCCTTGCCCTCCGGCAGCACCTCGGCCAGCACGATATCAATTCCGGCTTGCTTCGCAATCGCTCTCGCCGTCCGCTCATTATCCCCGGTCATCAGAATAACCTCAATGCCCATTCTCTTGAGCCGCTCGACCGCCGCTTCCGATGTATCCTTGATTGTATCCGCAGCGGCAATGAGCCCGGCCAGCCGCCCGTCTACGGCTGCCAGCATCGCGGTCTTGCCCTCGCTCTCCAGCTGCACCATGCGCTCCAGCACATCGTTGAAATCTACATCATGACGGCTCATCAGCTTACGGGTGCCGACCAGAACGCGGCGGCCCTCCACGAGCGCGGAGATGCCGTAGCCCGGGACCGCTTCTACCGATTCGGCAGCCTTGAATACCGCTCCGCGCGCCGCCAGCCCGGCGGACACGGCCTCCGCCAGCGGATGCTCCGACCCACGCTCTGCGGCACCTACCAGGCGGTGGAACTCCGCCTCGCTGAGCCAATTCTGCACCTCCACATCTGTCAGCTCCGGTGTGCCGTTCGTCACGGTGCCTGTTTTGTCCAGCATGACCGTATCCACCTTATGGGCCGACTCCAGATGCTCTCCGCCCTTGAACAGAATCCCGAGCTCCGCTGCCCGGCCCGAGCCGGCCATAATGGAGGTCGGTGTGGCAAGGCCCAATGCACATGGACAGGCAATGACGAGTACGGCAATGGCAATCTCCAGGCTCGCTGCCACATCACCCGGCGCTATGACCAGCAGCCAGATCAGGAAGGACAGCACCGCAATGCCGACCACAATCGGGACGAACACGCCCGAGATGACATCGGCGATCCGCTGAATGGGCGCTTTGGAGCCCTGTGCCTCCTCCACCACACGGATAATACGCGACAGCGCCGTATCGCGGCCAATCCGGGACGCCTTCATGATCAGGCGCCCGTTCTTATTGACCGTCGCACCAATCAGAGGATCACCGGGCTGCTTATCCACGGGAACGCTTTCTCCGGTAAGCATCGATTCATCGACCGATGAGACCCCTTCAAGCACTTCCCCGTCTACGGGAATAATCTCTCCCGGCTTTACGATAACCTGATCTCCCACCTGCACCTGCTCCGCCGGAATGGAGATCTCCTCTCCGCCGCGAAGGACCCTTGCCATTTTGGCCTGCAGGCTCATCAGGCTCTGAATCGCTTTTGACGTCCGCCCCTTCGCCAGTGCCTCAAACAGCTTGCCGAGCAGCACCAGCGTAATCAGAATCGCACTCGTCTCATAGTACATGTCCGGACCGTGATGGCCCGGTGCACCGGCGAACGCCCATTGCAGCGTCAAGTACAGGCTATAGAAATAGGCCGCCGACGTGCCCAGCGCCACCAGCACATCCATATTGGCACTCTTGCTGCGCAGCGCCTTATAAGCCCCAACATAAAACGGCCCCCCGATATAAAACTGCACCGGCGTAGCCAGCAGCAGCTGAAACCACGGATTCATGAACAGATCCGGCATCCAGATCCAGGACGTCAGCGAGAAATGGCTCACCATGGCCCACAGCAGGGGCAAAGACAGCAGGCCAGAGAGAAGCAGCCGCTGCTTCTGCCGCTGGATGACATCCTGACGGTGGCGAGAGGCCTCTTCCGCGGCCGCCTTGGGCTCCGCTCCATAGCCGAGCTTCTGCACCCGGGCCTGAATATCCGGAATGCTTACCTCCGCCGGGTTGTATTCCACATGCAGAGACTCCAGCGCGAAATTCACCGTCGCCCGGTCTACCCCTGGCAGGCGGCCTACCCCCTTCTCAATGCGGGCGGCGCACGCTGCACAGGTCATTCCGGTCAGCGACAGATCTCCCGATTCCTTCAGCGTGCCGTAGCCCAGCTTTTCGATATTTTGAACCATGTCCTTCGGGGTTACGGCCTCGGGGTCATATTGTACGGACGCGCGCTCCAGCGCAAAGTTCACACTGGCCTCCTGCACGCCCTTCATCCGCCCCAGGCCTTTTTCGATTCGGCTGGCGCAGGCGGCACAGGTCATTCCGGTCAGCTGGAGTGTTGCCTTCTTCAGTCCCGGGCGGTCTCCCTGACTCTGTCCTGTTGTTGGTTCCATCATGTACACCTCTTCCGTGCGTATTGGTTCTTCTTGCGCATGCTGTTACAGCAAACACAATGTACAAAATATCCATCTATCTAGCATACCCACCTACCCTATAAAAAGGAAGATGAGTCATCCCGCTTGACTGCGGGCCAGCGGAGCTGCGCAGCTTGCAGAGCAAAGCGCAGCAGGCCCAGGACGATCGCGTTACTTCATCAGCTTGTTAATCGTCACCAGCAGCTCAGGGATGACCTCTTCGTCTCCCTCCTGGATGCGCTCCATAACACAGCTCTTCATATGATGCTCCAGCAGCAGCTTTCCCACACCGTTCAGCGCGGATTGGACCGAAGCGATCTGGTTCAGCACATCATCACAGTACGTATCCCTTTCAATCAGGCCCTTCACACCGCGAATCTGGCCTTCAATCCGGTTCAGGCGGCTGATGAGATTGCTTTTGATTTTATCGGAATGATGGCTCTTCCGTTCCCCGTCTACGACGCACTCCTCATGAAGATGATTCTCTGCAGACATATCTCTTGTCCCCCGTTCTTCGCAAGCTTGCTTTCTAAGCTCCAGCTAGGTCCCTGCCCTGAGGCAAGGCCCATCTGATCATACAGCTATTGTAACACATAGCCCCCCACCCTATCCATGCTAAAAAAATTGTTTTCCGCTTCATTTCCCCCTTGCAAGCGGATACAGAGTATAATATGATACTGCCATACTTGTATGGTAGTATGGCAGAACCTCGGGAGGTGAATGTACATTATGGTATCCATACCGCCGTCACAGTCTTTTCAAACGATGCTATCGGCCGAGAATTCCTCAGCCGGCAGTGTGGTCTACACCTCGCTGAAGGGGCAGATTCTGAGCCTGGAGCTGCCGCCAGGCACCCTGCTGTCCGAGAAGGAGATGTCTACGGCATATCAGGTCAGCCGCACCCCGGTGCGGGAAAGCTTTGTCCGTCTGGCTCAGGAAGGGCTGCTGGTCGTCCTGCCCCAGCGCGGTACCCGCGTCTCCCTGATCGATCCGGAGCTGGTGGAAGAAGCCCGTTTCATGCGAGAGCAGCTGGAGCGTGCTGTGATCGCCCTTGCCTGCGAGAGCTTCCCGGAGGAGCTGCTGGCCGAGCTGGAGTCTAATCTGGCGCAGCAGAAGCACAGTGTCTTCCAGCAGGACGGCAGAATGATGTTCCAGCTCGACGAGGAATTTCACCGCATCCTGTTTGCCGGCTGCAGGAAGCTCGGCACGTGGAACGTCATTCAGCAGATGAATGCCCATCTCAACCGGAGCCGCATGCTGTGGCTGTCCGAGGATCCGGACTGGGCTTCCTTGTATGAACAGCACCGGGAGATGGTACAAGCCATCCGGCAGCAGGACGGCAAGAGGGCCGATGCGCTGATGAAGCAGCACTTGAGCCTGATCATCTCCAACCTGTCCGTGCTGCAGCAGAGGCATCCGGATTATTTCAAGCCCCCCAGGATCTGAACGAGAGCGGCTGCAAGCTCAATTCGTTAGGCCCTACATTCATTGACTAGAAAGGCGGTATGCAAGATGCGTATGGTATTTCGCTGGTTTGGCGAAGGAAATGACACGGTTACGCTGGAGCAGATCCGGCAAATTCCGGGCGTGGAAGGAATCGTCTGGGCGCTGCACGATATTCCGGCCGGTGAAGCATGGCCGATGGAGCGGATCATCGAGGTTCGGGATCAGGCGCTCCGCTATGGGCTGCATGTGGAGGTGGTGGAGAGCGTCAACGTGCATGAGGACATTAAGCTGGGCCTTCCATCCCGTGACCTCTACATCCAGAACTACATAGACAATATCAAGAAGCTGGCGACCGTTGGCGTAAAGGTCATCTGCTACAACTTTATGCCGATATTCGACTGGGCACGGACCGATCTGCATAAGGAAACGGAGGACGGCTCGAACGCTCTCTTTTTCGAAAAAGACAAGATTCACGGCATCGATCCGCTGGAGCTTGTGAGCAGCATTACCCGCAATAGTGCCCTGACGATGCCGGGCTGGGAGCCGGAGCGGCTCTCGCAGCTGACTCAGCTGTTTCAGGCGTACCGCGAGGTTACCGCAGAGGATCTGTGGGATCACCTGGCGTACTTCCTGGAGGCGGTGATTCCGGTCGCTGAGGAGCACGGCATCCGGATGGCCATACATCCCGATGATCCGCCCTGGTCCATCTTCGGCCTGCCCCGCATTATGACAGGAGCAGACAGTGTCCGCCGGCTGCTGAGTCTGGTGGACAGCCCTTCCAACAGTGTCACGATGTGCAGCGGCTCCTTCGGGGCGAACCCGGCTAATGATATCGTGAGCATGATCGGAGAGTTTCATGAGCAGATTCCGTTTGCGCACATCCGAAATGTGAAGGTGTTTGACAACGGCGATTTCATCGAGACGTCTCACCGCACGCAGGACGGCACGGTAGACATCGCCGGCGTCGTGAAGGCTTACCACGAGCACGGCTTTACCGGCTACTGCCGCCCCGATCACGGACGGCATATCTGGGGCGAGCAGTGCAGGCCAGGCTACGGCCTGTATGACCGGGCCCTTGGCATTATGTATTTATGGGGCGTCTGGGATGCGCTGGAGCAGGCCCGTGCCGGAAAGGAGGTCTCCTCATGATGGAGCCTGAAGTATACACACCGCTGCCGAAGCATGACGCTCTAAAGGGCAAGGTCGCGGCAATCACGGGCGGCTCCGGGGTGCTCTGCCGCGCTATGGCGCTGGAGCTGGGCCGTCAAGGCGTCAAGGTCGCCGTGCTCAACCGCACCTTGAGCAAGGGCCAGGCCGTCGCGGACGAGATTGTGGCCGCAGGCGGCATCGCCATCGCGGCCGCCTGCGATGTCACCGACCCGGGCAGCGTAATCCAGGCCGAGCAGGAGGTCCGCAGCCGGCTTGGAGCCTGCGATATTCTGATTAACGGCGCGGGCGGCAATCATAAGGATGCCAATACGACGAATGAGCGGTTCCGGATGGAGGATCTGGATCAGGAGGGCGTAGCGACCTTCTTTGATCTTTCCGTGTCCGGCTTCCGGGACGTGTTCGATCTGAACATGCAGGGGACGCTCATTCCGACGCAAATCTTTGCAAGGCACATGCTGGGACGTTCCGATGCGGTCATCCTGAACGTCTCCTCCATGAGTGCGCCCTCTCCCTTGACCAAGGTGCCGGCCTACAGCGCGGCGAAGGCGGCCATCAACAATTTTACACAGTGGCTTGCTGTGCATCTGGCGGAATCCGGCATTCGGGTCAATGCGATAGCCCCCGGCTTCTTCCTGACCGAGCAGAATCGCCGGCTGCTCACCAATGAAGACGGCTCGCTGACCGATCGCTCCCGCAAGATCCTCGATCACACTCCGATGCGCCGCTTCGGAGTACCCCAGGATCTGCTGGGCACGGTGCTGTGGCTGCTGGATGCGCAGACCTCCGGGTTCGTCACGGGCACGGTCATTCCGGTAGACGGCGGGTTTATGGCCTACTCCGGGGTCTAGCCGATTCCCCAGGCAGGGCGGGTCCCCCAGAATCCACGGATCCTTGAGGAGGCACGGACCGGGTGAATGTCGCACCTTGACTTTAAGGCCGCGGTTATGGCATCTTAGAATCAGCTTTGAAGAACTTGAGTGTCCCATATCACACAGCGATGAAGGGAAAGAGTATTCTGCAGACGTCATTGTCCAAGCGAGCCGGCGGCTGGTGCAAGGTCCGGCACAATGCGGCAGATGAATGGGTCCCTTCGCTTCAAACCGAACGCCTGCATGATTTCATGCGTGCCAGTAGGCTTTGACGGCTCTCCCCCGTTATCCCGGGAGTGGTGGAAGCAAGCCGCAGCCTTTACAGACTGCGAGGCAGCTGTCCACGTGAAGCGCGGCTGCTCGCAGCCGAACGGTGGTGGTACCGCGGAGTCATGCACTTCGTCCCTGAGACTCGGGGCGGAGTGCTTTTTTGTTGTTCTAATTTAGAGGAGGTCTTTATGATGAGCAAAATTATGCTGTCCGGCATCAAGCCCAGCGGTGATCTGAACATTGGCGGCTACAGCGGGGCATTGAGCCAGTTTGTAGCGCTGCAGCACGACTATGATTGTTATTTTTTCATTCCTGATCTGCATGCCATTACGGTGTACCAGGACCCCAAAGAGCTGCATCAGCGCTCCCGGGACGTTGCAGCCCTGTATGTCGCGGCTGGCGTAGACCCGAACAAAGCGGTTATTTTCCTTCAATCCCAGGTTCGGCAGCATGCCGAGCTGAGCTGGCTGCTGGAAACGCAGGCCCACTTCGGGGAGCTGAGCCGGATGACCCAGTTCAAGGACAAATCCGGCGGCAAGGACACGGTCAGCTCCGGCCTGTTCACCTACCCGGTGCTGATGGCAGCAGATATTTTGCTCTATCAGGCGACACATGTGCCGGTCGGGGATGATCAGAAGCAGCATCTGGAGCTGACGCGGGATCTGGCTGCACGCTTCAATCATAAGTATGCGCCGACGTTCACGCTGCCGGAGCCGGTCATTCAGGAGAGCGGAGCGCGTATTATGGGCCTCGACGACCCTTCCAACAAGATGAGCAAGAGCAATCCGAACCAGGGCAGCTACGTATCCCTGCTTGACGAGCCGTCCGTCATCCGGAAGAAATTCTCCCGTGCGGTTACGGATTCTGATATGAGCGTGCGCTATGACTGGGAGGCGAAGCCGGCGGTCAGCAACCTGATCGAGATCTACTCCGTCTTCTCCGGCGACTCCATCGACGCCATCGAGAAGCGCTATGAAGGTCAGGGCTACGGTACCTTTAAGAAGGAGCTGGCCGAGGCCGTCGTCAGCAAGCTGGAGCCGATCCAGAAGACGTATCATGAGATCGTCCATTCCGAAGAGCTCGACCGCATCTTGAAAAATGGTGCCGAGCGCGCCGCCGAAAAAGCGGAGCAGACCCTGCTCGCCGCGAAGCGCGCCATGGGTTTCGTAACGTTCTAAAGCCTATAGCGGCGCTTTCACAGCCCCCCTCATTATGAATCTGCCACCCTCTTTCCAGGAGGGGCTGGCAGACGTGGTGAGGGGGGCTTTTTGGAATGGAGAGGATAACGTGTATAATGAAGAGCACCAAAAAATGCAGGTTGCGCTCTCTCAAACAGGTTACTATAATAGTGGTAACTTAAATTTTGAACATTAGAAGGACGTGTTTCATTGAATTTTCGTGTATATATGCTTGCTATTGCGGCCTTTGTGGTAGGGATGGTGGAGCTGATCGTCGGCGGCATCCTGAATCTGATCGCAGAGGATCTGAACATTTCGGTCAGCTCGGCAGGCCAGTTCATTACCATCTTCTCGGTCACCTTTGCCATCAGCGGTCCCATTCTCGTCAACCTGACGGCGAAGCTGGAGCGGAAGAAGCTGTATTTGTACATGCTGGCCGTCTTTCTCATCAGCAACGTCATGGTCGCCCTGACCTCAAGCTACGCCGCCATCGTAGCCGCCCGGGCTCTGGCCGCCATGAGCGGCTCGGTCATCGTCGTGCTCTCGGTATCTATGGCCGCCGCCATGGTGCCGGAATCGCATAAAGGGCGCGCGATCGGAATCATCTACATGGGGATCAGCGGCTCGCTGGTGCTCGGCGTGCCCGTAGGGATGATGATCGGCAATGCCTTCGGCTGGCGCGCGCCGTTCATCGTCATTGCGGTGCTGACCCTGCTCTCGATGGGGGGCGTAGCGCTGTTTACTAAGCGTACCGCGCCGAGTCCCGTGGTTCCGCTAAGGCGGCTGCTCGCCTCGCTGAAGGACAGCAAGATCATTAGCGCGCAGCTGATCGGGCTGCTGCTGCTGACAGGGCATCTGACGCTATACGGCTATTTGCAGCCGTTCGTCGACGCCACCTTTCAGATCAGCCCTCAGATGATGAGCGCCGTGTACTTCCTGTTCGGCATCGCCGCCGTGCTCGGCGGCGGCGCGGGCGGATGGATATCCGACCGGCTTGGCACCAAGCGGGCCATTCTGGGCATTACAGCCAGCTTCTCGGTTTCCATGTTTCTGGTGCTCGTAACGTCCCAGACCGCCTTCTGGCTGTTCCTGCCGTTCATGATGCTGTGGAGCGGGCTCAGCTGGTCCATCGCCCCGGCGATGCAGACCTACCTGCTCCAGCTGGCTCCGGATCATGCCGAGACCCAGTTCAGCTTGAACTCGTCAATGACTCATCTTGGCATTGCCGCCGGCTCCATCATCGGCGGTGCAGTCATGGACCACGGCTCCGTCTCCGATAATCCGTGGGTTGGCGGCCTGATTGCGTCGCTAGCCTTCGGCATGGCGCTGTTCTCGTTCAGCCGCCGCACCAAGCCTGCCGCAGAGCGGGAGATGGCGGCTGCGGCTGCCAAGTAAGGATCAGCTGCTGATGGTTGTCCAATAACTCACAAAGGGGCGGTTCCTCAAGATCTTGTTCAAGATCCTGGGAACCGCCCCTTTGTGCCTGCAGCCGCCCTTTAGCTTAATATCGCAGCCGCAGCAGCAGGGATTGAAGCTCCTCATCCTGCAGCATTTCCTCCGGGTACTTGCGGCTGAAGGCCGTCAAGGCCATATCATGATAGAAGAACTCCGCAAATACCTTGACGAACGGCTGCCCCTGCGTCTCAATCGCCTGCCAGCTTCCGTTCTCCACACCGGCAAACAGCAGCTGCCGGGTATCCGTGACGAGCAGCATAAAGCGCTCCAGCTTGTCATGTCCGGCTGACGGCTTCAGCACATACAGCTTGGACAGCGCAGCGCCGGGCGGGTCATCGCCCGTGACGAGAGCCTCCACCCGAACGCCCTCCTGCTCCTTGCGGTTCAGCAGCTCCGTGAATGCAGCGAACTCCTCACTCCACATGGACACCAGCACCGATTCCCGGGCTTCCTGGATCATTTGCCGGCAAAACGCCTGGATCGAGCTGTACGACTTCAAGCTCCATACCTGGCCGTTGGCAGCGCTCTTGGACACGCTGGCCTCCCGCAGCTGCCGGATATCCTCCTCAAACTCCCGCGTAAGCTTGTCGATAACCGCTTCCAGAGGAAGCGAGGCATACGTTCTTTTTTTGCCCGATATGGTATCCATCACGACGCCTTTATCCACCAGCCGGTCCAGCACCTCGTACACCTTGGCCTTGGGCACTCCCGACAGCTTGACAATGCCGGAGGCATCCATGGCCTCCCCTTGCGTCACCAGCGTTTCATATACCTTGCTCTCATACTGCGAGTATCCAAATTGTAATAGCATGGCCCCTCCTTGACTGTTCCTTGTTGCTACCTATGTTACCGAAGCCGTCGACACTTGACCAGCTTTTGTACAGAAGAAAAGGTGATCTACCGGTGCAGACGGTTGAACATGAAACAGAAATTTATGAAACACTGCAGCATTCTGATTCCGCGTGGTCGCTGGCCTTAGTCACACATCATTCACTAAGTTAAAGAAGGTAGCTCTTATTAGTCATTTCTTCCATTCGATATTATCTATATTATGAAATCACAGAAGGAGAGTGTGATGCTAATGAAAATAGGGTTTAGTCCGTTGTCTAAAATTTTCTGTGTAGAGGATAACAGCGTATTGGGAGGATTATTCTAATGATCAAATCCAAGTTCAATTTGCCTATTATTGCATTCATTGCTGTCGTCGTTTTATCCGGATGCGCCTCCACGGGGGACCCCGTGCCAAAGACAAGCGCTCCTGCAAGCAGTACTTCAAATCCCGCAGGAACCTCCAGTACTGCATTACCTTCTTCGGCGTACCCTGTATCCATTGAGAACTGTGGACGTACACTGACGTTCGATGCGGCTCCAGAGCGGGTAGTAAGCCTGTGGCAGGCGCCCACCGAGATGATGCTCGCCCTTGGTCTGGAAGACCGCATCACTGCTGTAGCCGGCAACTATGCCGCCTACCCCGACAGCATCGCCAAAACCGCCGCGGCACTCCCCTTGATCGGCAATTCCATGAGCTGGCCCTCAAAAGAGGTTCTACTCAGTCAAGCCCCCGATCTCGTAGTCGGCCAGTCTCTGGAGGGCTTCGCCTTTGATACCTCGCAGGGCTATGCTTCGGTGGAACAGATTGAAGAGGGCGGCTCCCAGGTCTACGGGTCCAACTTATGTAGCTCATCAGATGCTCTCAATATGACGCTTGAGACACCGTACCGCACCCTGCGGGATTTCGGAATCGTATTCGGGGTTTCGGACCGGGCGGAAGACTTCATCACCCAAATGGAAGAAAAGAAGCAGAAGGTCATCAGCGCTGTGAAGGGCTTGCCCACACAGCGAGTAGCGTTTTATAACGGGGGCGATGGACCGCTGATCGTGCTCGCTGGCGGGATATACGACGACGCAATCGCAACAGCTGGCGGAGAGAACGTGTTCCCAGCGGACTCCGTCTATGTCAGTAAAGAGGAATTTGCAGCGTCCAATGCTGACGTAATTCTTGTCGGCACCTTTGAGGGTCAGGATTTCGCGACCCTCAGCAATTACCTCATAACTCATTTTCCCGACCTGCCTGCTGTGAAGAATGGCAAACTTGTGGAGATTCACGTCGCTGACACTGACGCATCCATCTCAGTGATGAGAGGGCTTACTGAGATCGCAAATGGCATCCATTCCGACTTGAATCTCGAGGTACCTGCGTCGTGACCCTCATGTCAATCTTAGCCCAGCCCACGAACGGTACTGTTCGACGGCGGAACTCCATCGTTGTCTTGATCATTGCATGCGCCATCGCTGTGATTATCTCTGTATCCACGGGATCAGTCCCGATCGCACCCAACCGGGTATTGTCGGTGATTGCTGAGCGTATCCTGCCTTGGAGCATCTCCACTACCGCAACGGATGTAGAGACACGAATCATTTGGGAGTTCCGGCTACCGCGTGCTCTGCTTGGGTTCATCGTCGGAGCCTCTCTCGCCGTTGCCGGTGCGGTACTTCAGTCATTGGTACGCAATCCGCTCGCCGATCCTTTTGTGTTCGGAATTTCCTCCGGCGCGTCCGTCACAGCGGTTGCGACGCTCACACTAGGTATCGGGGTTATGTCCACTGTCACCGTCCCCATCGCGGCCTTTGGTGGCGCTCTTGCTGCCACCTTGACCGTATTCTTGCTCGCGCAAAGAAGAGGTCGTGTCACGCCGGGACGATTGATATTGGCAGGCGTGGCAATGTCATACCTGCTCAGCTCCGTCACCAGCTACCTCGTCCTGCGTGCAAGCGCACCCGGCCAAGGCGTGAGCCAGGTGCTCTCCTGGCTCTCCGGAAGCCTAGCGGCCGCGGACTGGGGCGACCTGGGTATCCCTGCTCTAGTTCTCGGTGTCGCTACCTTGGTTCTCGTGCTGCTGTCCAGGATACTCAATGCCCTCCTCATTGGCGATGAGACCGCTGCGAGTCTCGGCGTCGATGTCGGGCATTTCCGGCTGGTGATGTTTGTTATCACCTCGCTTCTCGTCGGCGTCGTCGTTGCGGTAAGTGGCGCAATTGGTTTCGTCGGTCTCGTGGTTCCGCATGCCGTCCGGATGTTCGTGGGCTCAGACCACAGGTGGGTCTTGCCTATATCTGCTCTAGCCGGCGGGCTGCTGCTCGTCGTGGTCGATATCGCAGCACGACTGATCATTGCCCCATCTGAACTGCCAGTCGGGCTGCTCACCGCCGCCATCGGTGCACCGTTCTTTCTTTGGATGCTGAAGCGATCCAGCAGAGGAGAAGCATGAGCACTCAAGGCGGTATGAAAGCCGCTGCACTCTACGTCGACAAGATCACGGTCGAAATCGCGGGACGCACGATCGTCGAAGACATCTCTTTATCCGCCGAAAGAAACGTCGTCGGACTCATCGGTCCTAATGGCAGCGGAAAATCGACGGTATTGCGTGCCATTTACCGCATGCTTCGTCCTGCCTCCGGACGGGTGATGGCAGCAGATCGTGACGTCTGGGAGTTACGTCCGCGAGAGGCGGCCCGCGTGACAGCAGCCGTCGTGCAGGACGGACCTAGCGATCTCGAACTCACAGTAGCGGAGTGTGTCGCAACAGGACGCATTGCCCACGGCCCCCTCTTCGGGACTTCCAACAAGCCGGATGACATGCTCGCGATTGAAAGAGCGATGAGGCGGGCCGGTGTCAACGATCTGGCAAGTCGAGACATGAGTTCGCTGTCCGGTGGAGAGCGACAGAGAGTTCAGCTGGCTCGTGCCCTCGCACAAGAGCCGCGCATTCTCGTGCTCGATGAGCCGACCAACCACCTGGACATTCGTCACCAGCTCGAACTGATGACACTTGTTCGAACACTGGGGGTGACGACGCTGGTGACCCTTCACGATCTCAATCTGGCCGCAGCATACTGCGACCGCCTCGTCATCCTTTCCAAAGGTCAGGTGGTCGCCTCAGGAACGCCTAGCGAAACCTTGACACCGGATTTGCTACATAAGGTCTTTGGGATCCGGGCTCAAAGCTTCACCAATCCACTTACCGGACGCATGCAGCTGGCCTACGGTCACGAAACGGAGCGGAAATCATGACAGCAACAGAAAACACCGAACCAGCCCAGGAACCCACGGTCAATCTGCAGGCCATTCTGATCATCCGGCGGACCAAGCTGCAGGACCGCTCATCGGACGGCGCGCGACCACTCATTGGTCGATGCATCATCTGCTAGCAGAATATACGCCGCAACCACCGCTGGAGCTGGGACTGCAGACCAAGCCGGACTGGAATCCTCTCGACCCCATATGAACTAATACTCCACTCAAATACATCAATAGAATGGATAAGTGGACAGAGTGGCATCATATTTTGGACCTAACTGCCCTTAAGCCTCTTTATTGTCTGTATCGCAGCTAAATATTACCGGCGTTGGAAGGAGATAAGTGATCACGAGGTGAGCAGATTTTCACAATACAAACAAAGCCTTCATCATGACCAAAACAAGAGGGAAGCGTCAATGATTTACATGGAGGGTGGGCCAGATCCGTACGGATTTAAAGGATTACGTTACTTCCATAAAAACAAAAAAGACACCGTAGCGGTGTCTTCTCAGTGTAGTGTGCGCCTGCTTGAACCCTTAAGCCGGCAAATGCTCCCGGCAGAAGCGCGTCAGCTCTTCTTCCTCCTCCGGCTCCATATCGAAATCGAGATACTGATCACTGACCCGCTCATAAAAATCATACTTTACAATCCGGTCCTCATCCTCCAGATAAATGGCGCGCAGGTATACCCCTTGCTCCCGGTACAGCTCGTCATCCTCCGGAACGTTCAGATCCAGCACAAATTCATAGCGCTTCCCGCTCAAAATTCCGAATGGATCTTTAATGTATTCCGCTGTGTATTCAATAATTTCCAGCATGCTCTCATCCTTCCCTCTCGTCAACGTCCGTTATGCTTCATTATACACGTTTTGGCGCTGCCCCAGCCATGTCTGCAGCAACGCACCGCACAAACAGGCCCCCCGCTTCCCGGGAGGCCTGTTCAATCGCTGACTCATCACAGCCGCTTTAGTTCATCTTGATGTCCAGCAGCTCGTATTTAATAATGCCCACCGGAGCCGTAACGTGAACGATGCTTCCGACTTCCTTGCCCATCAGCTCTTTGCCGAGCGGGCTTTCATAGGAAATCTTGTTGTTCACTACGTCCGCCTCCGCCGGTCCAACGATCTGGTACTCTACCTTCTCGTTGAACTCCAGATCGTTCAGGACGGCGATCGCCCCGACGCTGACCCGGTTCAAATCCATTTTGCCGGCATCCACCACACGCGCTTTGCGGAGCATTTTCTCCAGCACAAGAATCCGGGTTTCCATAAAGGCCTGGTCATCCTTCGCGGAATGATACTCGCTGTTCTCCTTCAAATCGCCATAGCTGATAGCAACCTTCAGGCGCTCGGCCAGCTCCTTGCGCTTGACCTCCTTCAAATATTGAAGCTCCTCTTCCAGCTTCGCAAATCCTTCGGCGGTCACAATAACTTCTTCCTCATTGGCCATATCGCTTCAGCTCCCTTGATTCTATAAATTCATACGCAGCATATTGCCGCGCCTTACTGTGCCTTGATCTGCTTGCTGCGCAGCTGGCCGCAGGCGGCATCAATATCGGTGCCATGCTCCAGACGTACACTGACACTAATGCCCTGCTTCTTCAGCGTGTCATAAAATCCCGTAATATCGTCCGGAGTGCTTCGCTGATACTGACTGTGCTCATCCACCGGATTGTATGGAATGAGGTTTACGTTCGCCGTATGGCGGCGCGGTCCCACCAGCTCAGCCAGCTCCAGGGCATGCTCCTTCTGATCATTGACACCTTTAAGGAGAATATACTCCAGGGTAATGCGGCGGTTGCTCTTCTCCAGGTAGTAATCCACGGCCGGCATCAGCTCTTCCAGCGGATAGGCGCGGTTAATCTTCATAATTCGGGTACGAAGCTCATTGTTCGGCGCATGCAGCGAAAGCGCAAGGTTCACGTGCAGGTCGCTGTCGGCAAACTCCCTGATTTTAGGAGCCAGTCCGCTGGTCGATACCGTAATATGGCGCGGGCCGATTGCGAGCCCCTTGTGATCCTTGATGACCTTAATAAAATTCGACATATGCTGAAAGTTGTCAAACGGCTCTCCAATGCCCATCACGACAATATGGCTGACCCGCTCCTCCCGTCCCGCTGCATCCAGGTACAGCTGCACCTTCATCACCTGCTCAACAATTTCGCCGCTTGTCAAATCCCGGCTCTTCTTGAGCAGTCCACTGGCACAAAAGCTGCAGCCGATATTGCAGCCCACCTGGGTTGTCACACAGACCGATAATCCGAATTTATGGCGCATGAGCACCGTTTCAATCAGATTGCCGTCTGTCAGCTTCAGCAGAAATTTCACGGTTCCGTCAACCGATTCCTGCTTCGTATGCTCGGCCAGCGTCAAAATAGAAAAGCTCTCCCGCAGCAGCGCTGCCGTCTCCGGATGTACGTCCGCCATGTGATCAAAGGAGGTCACGCGCTCCCGGTACAGCGCATGCCAGACGGCCGCCGCGCGCGACGGCTTCTGTCCGTGAGCCTCCAGCCAGCTCTTCAGCTGCTCTAAGGTTAATCCATAAATGGATGGTGTATTCATTTCTGTTTCCTTTCTATGACATCCGTTGTCCAGATTCCTCTCCCATTGTCCCAAAATTCCATCTATAACACAAGGGGAGTTACAGGAAAGAAGCCTGTAGGCAAGCCTAAGAGACACTTTTCTTAACAGAAACCCTCCGCTCTTCCCAATCCTTCTCAGCCCCTATGCTTCGGCACTTCAAAAGAAACCGTTGTGCCTTGCCCTTCCGCACTTTCAAGCTTAAGGCCGCTCCCGAACATGGACAGCAGGCGGGAGTGAATATTTCGCAGCCCGATTCCTTGGCTTCCTCCATCCCGAAGCAGAGAGCTAAGCCGGCTCTGCGGCATCCCGGTTCCGTTATCGCTCACTGTAATCTGCACCGCTTCCTTGCTCTCTGTGATCTCCAGCACCAGCGTTCCGCCGCCCTCCTTGCGCATCAGCCCGTGCCGGACCGCATTCTCGACGATGGGCTGGATGCTCAGCGGCGGCACCAGAAGCTGGCTGCCAGCAGCCAGTCGGTATTCCACATGAAGCCGTTCCTCAAAGCGGGCTTTCTCCAGATTGAGATAAGAGGTGACCAGCTCCAGCTCATGACCCAGCGTGGTCAGCTGCTCCCGGCCCTCGAGATCGAAGCTGCGCCGGAGATAACGAGCGAGCTCCAGCAGCAGCTGGTTCGCCAGCGACGGGTGATCCGGCAAATGAGACATGATCGTATTCAGCGCATTAAAGAGAAAGTGCGGCTTGATCTGTGCCTGTAAAAAAGCCAGCTCCGACGCAATCGCCTGCCGCACGGTTTTCCTGAGCTCCAGCAGAGTCCGTACGCGGGATTTCAGCTCGTCGGCATCCACCGGCTTTCTGAGAAAATCATTCGCCCCCGCCTGCAGCCCCACCTTGACGTCCTCCGGAAGGCTGCGGGCCGTCAGGATCAGCACGGGCAGTTGAAACAGCGTGAACCGCTCCCGAATTCGGGAACACAGCGCAGGGCCGGACATGCCCGGCATCATCCAGTCTGTAATCACAAGATCGACGGCTTCTCCGGTGCTCAGCATACGCCAGGCCTCCTCTCCGCTTGATGCAGTAAGGATGCGGATTGCCCCTCCTCCCAGCAGATTGTGAATGACCTTCAGATTGACGGGATCATCGTCCACGACCAGAATCCGGGCAGCCGCTGTCCCGGCCTGTTCACGGTCCGGCTCGGTCTCCAGCATTTCCTGTCCGGGATACTCCCGCACCGGTTCCGGCACAGGCAGACTCTCCTCCCGGGACGATCGCACCGTGAAGGAGAAGGTGGAGCCTTCCCCCGGCTTTGAGCGGACCCAGAGCCTGCCCCCGCCAAGCTCCACCAGCTTCTTCGTGATGCTCAGGCCCAGCCCCGTGCCCTGATGATCTCCGCGTCCTTCCTGCTCCAGCTGCTCATAGGACTGAAAAATCAACGCCAGCCGCTGCTCCTCTATCCCGATTCCGGTATCGCGGACCGAGACCGTGATCCAGTCCTCCTCGTCCTGCTGCGCCGTGACGATAATCTGTCCTTGATCACTAAATTTGACCGCATTGCCGACCAGATTGTACAGCACCTGCCGCAGCCGCTCCTCATCGGCATAGAGCAGAGGCAGCCGCTCTGGCAGCTCCTGCCGCAGCACGAGCTGCTTGTTCCCTGACACATGCGCCATGACCTCCAGCACCGAGGTCGTTACTGCAGATAAATCCACCCGCTTTGGCTGCAGGGTGATCTGATTGTTCCTCAGCTTGTTAAAATCGAGGATATCATTAATGAGGGAAGACAGTCTTTTCCCCGTGGATACGATCAAGCGCAGATCCGCCGTCTGCTTGGGGGTCAGCGGTCCTGCAGCACCATCGACAAGCGATTGGCTGATGTTCACCATGCCGTGAAGCGGGGTCCTTAGCTCATGCGACGTATTCGCCAGAAACTCATCCTTCAGCCCATCCAGTGTAAGCAGCCGGCGGGACAAATGCTGCACCTCTTCAAAGGATTCCGAGAAGCGCCGGGCCAGCAAAATAGCCTGGGTCAGCACGAACAGCACCAGCTCCAGGGAGCCAAAGGTTTGAAAATGCTGGCTGCCCAGCAGACTGGCAATATTCATGACAATTAGCATCAGAATGCTGATCACTCCAATAACCTGCAGCCCGAATTCCTCACTCCGGCCCTTGATGCTGACAATCATACGGCAGAACATGTACAGGACGCTCACCAGGGAGGTCATAAAGATGATAGACTCCAGCTGCGAGAAGACACGCACTGGCGTGAGCCATGCCGTCAGCAGGCTGGCCGCGGTCAGCATTTGTATGGCCCGCAGAGCATACCGATGAATGATGCCCGGCAGGGAGACGGCCACATAATAGATCAGAAAGTAATAGAGCAGCGCCGAGGACATCATCTGAATCTTGGTAAACCATTCGTAGCCAAGCCCCGGAAAAAGGGCGGCCAGCAGCTTCTCCCCGTGGGTGGCTGTGTAGATCAGCATCGCGGTGCAGGCCAGGCCCAGGTACAAGAGCGCACGTTCCTTCCGCAGCCGGTACAGCATCAGCGCATAAGCGCCCGGGAGCAGAAAGCCTGCGAGCGTCATTATGTCCAGAAACAGAGACAATTCCCGGGCCTGCAGAATCGACTCAACATCCCCGAACCAGATCGACGTAAAGATGCCCCCGGAGCTGTAGGCATAATTGGATACCTGAACGACAAGCTCAATCTGTCCCGCCTGCTGCGGTCCGAAGGACAGGTACGGAATGTTGGAGGCCGTCTCCTGCTCACGGCTTGCCGCGGGCTCTCCGCTGCTTCCGATCTGATGCCCGTTCAGAAATATCCGGTTCGCGGTGCGGATGTTGCCGGTCTTGATACCGTAGAGGGCGTTCTCCTCCCCATCAGGAACCTGAATGATCAGGCGATAGGTTCCGTAGCCCCAGGCGGATTCCGCCTCCCCTTCTTGAGATATATAGGAATTCCATGCTCCCGGCAGCTTCACGATCGCGGAAGGCTCAAGGGAACCCTGCCCGCCGTGCTCCACCCCCGATCCCGGGTTCTCAAAATCCGGCGGATTCAGCAGACGCCCGCGATAAAACTCCCATTCCCCTTTCAGAGGCACTGCACCGTCCTCCGCAAAATCCCATTCCTGCAAGTTCAGCATTCCCTCCATCGCAGAGGGCGTCATGCCGGCTTTCAGATCGAAGCGGATGCCGGAGTACAGCGGAATTACAACGACAAGAGTCAAGCCAATCATCAGCGTCAGCCATTTACGTGGTATCATCCCAGGTCCTCTTTCCCGCCGGCAGCCGGTGCCGGTCAGCAGTATGCTTCACGTTACGTAGATCTTTATTAAACCCCACCTGTCCTGAAATTTCCATACCTTTTAACACGCAAGATTCCATAACAAAAAGACAGTGCACCGCTTAGCGGCGCACTGTCTGAACTTTATCCTTTCTAGGTGGACATCATCTGCTTGACCAGCTCGCGGTTCCGTTCCTTAAACTGCTCATTGTGCGAGGATACCATGGCGATCTTGGACGCATCCGGCTGAATGTACAGCTTCGCCTGATTGACTGCGTTCGCAGCGTCCTGAAAAGCACCGGCAATCAGATTCAGCTTGCCCTCATGCTTCAGCACGTCACCGGCAGCGAACAGCCCCGGCACGGAGGAGGCTCCCAGCACGGAGCCTTCAATGTAACCGTCCTCTGCCACCCTGATGTCCAGACGGCTGTTCTGGATCAGCTCCTTGTCCCAGTCGTAGCCGTGATTGATCACTACCTCATCAACTGCGATCTCGGATACCTCCCCGGTCTTCAGGCAGGTCAGCTGAACCCGCTCAATCCGCTCATGGTTATCCGAGGCAATCAGCTTGCTGATGCTCTGCTGCAGCATACAGCTGGAATTATCGCAGTTCATCAGCTGGTTCACCTGTGCTTCATGGCCGGTCATGGTGTCCTTCCGGCATACGACATACACCTGTTTCGCGACCGGACACAACTCATTGGCCCAGTCTACTGCGGAATGGCCGCCGCCCGAGACGAGCACGGTCTTATCCTTGAACTGCTTCAGTGATTTGACGGTGTAATTGAGATTGGACACCTCGAACCGTTCGGCCCCTTCAATCTGCAGCTTCTGCGGCGTCAGAATGCCCCGGCCGGAAGCCGCAATGACGGTTCGGGAGTAATGCTTCGTCCCGGAGGTCGTATCGAGGACGAAAATCCCGTCGCTATTTTTGACAATGGAGGTCACCTTCTCGTTCAGGACAACCTCCGGGGAGAAGGTTAAGCCCTGCTGAACAAGCTGCTCAATCAGCTTGGCACCGGGAAGAGGGGCGAGCCCGCCGACATCCCAGATCATTTTCTCCGGATATACATGAATTTTGCCGCCCAGCTGTGGCTGAAACTCAATAATCTTCGTCTTCATTTCCCGCAGACCGCTGTAAAAGGCAGAATACAACCCTGCCGGACCGGCACCAATAATCGTCACATCAAACACATTTGCTTGCTCCACGAATATTCATCTCCCTGATCAGGACATTGGTTCACTGATTATCATTCTCATTGTAATATACGATGAATTTGTGCTCATTACAACCTAAATTATAGTTGACAACAGGATGAAACAGCCTTTAAAGTAAGGTTAGCAGATATTTGAGAATGATTATCACTAAGTAAGCAAGCAATCTATTATCAATTCATTTATTGGAGGGTACCCATGTCTCGCCTATATACGGAAAACCTGAGCGTCGGCTACGGTGAACGTCTGATTGTTAAACAGTTGAGTGCCGAGATCCCTGACAAGAAGATCACGACCATTATTGGTGCGAACGGCTGCGGCAAGTCCACGCTGCTGAAAGCGATGACCCGCATCATTTCCCACCAGGACGGCACGATCCTGCTTGACGGCAAGCAAATCGTCAAAGAGGATACGAAGGCTCTTGCGCGCAAGATGGCGATTTTGCCGCAGTCACCGGAGAGCGCAAGCGGGTTGACGGTCGGCGAGCTGGTATCCTATGGACGGTTCCCGTACCAGAAGGGCTTCGGCCGCCTGACTGCCCGGGATCACGAGGTGATCGACTGGGCCATGGAGGTGACCGGCACGCTGGAATTTAAACAGCGCTCCGTGGATGCCCTGTCCGGCGGACAGCGCCAGCGTGTGTGGATCGCTATGGCTCTCGCTCAGGAAACCGAAATTATATTCCTGGATGAGCCAACAACATATCTTGATCTTGCCCATCAGCTGGAAGTGCTGGAGCTGCTGCAGAAGCTGAATCGTGAACAGGAGCGTACCATTGTGATGGTGCTCCACGATTTGAACCAGGCAGCCCGCTTCGCCGATCACATCATTGCCATGAAGGACGGCCAGATTGTTCAATCCGGCTCCTGTGAAGAGGTTATTCATGCCGACGTGCTGCGTGAGGTATTTCACATCGACGCGGCGATCGGACGGGATCCCCGCACCGGCAAGCCGATGTGCCTGACGTATAATTTACTGAAGGAAGAGCCGGTGCATGCTGCAGCGATCGCTGAGGAACGCATTGCCGTCGGAGTTGGCGCTTAACGTTTCTTCTATAATAAATAGAAAGTCCCTTCAGAGGCTGCAGCTGCAGTCTCTGAAGGGACTTTTGTTTGTCTTTTTTATGGATCCGGCAAAGTAAAGGTATCTCCGCCCTGAAGCGTTCCACGCTCAAAGCCTTTATAGAACCAGCTCTTCCGCTGCTCCGAGGTGCCGTGGGTAAAGCTCTCCGGTACTGCATAGCCGCGGGCCTTCTTCTGAATTGTATCGTCCCCGACCGCACTGGCAGCAGCCAGCGCCTCCTCCAGATCGCCCTCCTCCAGCAGATTCTCACCCTGCACATGATGCGCCCAGACTCCGGCTAAATAATCAGCCTGCAGCTCGAAGCGTACCTGATACTTCCGATATTCCTCTTCACTCAGCTGCTGCCGGTATTGATTAAGCTGCGCGGAGGTGCCCAGCAGTGTCTGCACATGATGCCCCACCTCGTGGGCAACCACATAGGCCATGGCGAAGTCACCCGGCGCATTGAACTCGCGGCGAAGCTCGTCATAGAAGCTCAGGTCAATGTACAGCTTGCGGTCCCCCGGGCAATAGAATGGGCCCACCGACGCGCCGGCGGTGCCGCAGGCAGACTGTACGCTGCCGGTGTACAGCACCAGCGTCGGCTCTTCATACTCCATACCTTCCTTGCGGAACACCTCCTGCCATACCTCCTCGGTATCCGCCAGCACCACCGACACGAACTGGGTCAGCTCCTGCTCCTCAGCCGTTTCCGTGTAAGCTCCACTCGGTTCGGAAGCTCCGCCCAGGCTGCCCAGCAGCTCTCCCGGATTTCCGCCCAGCAAGGTGATGACCAGCACGATGATAATGCCTCCAATGCCGCCGCCAATCAGGCCGGGCCCTTTGCGGCCCCTTCGATCCTCTACATTTGAGGATGCTCTTCTCCCTTTCCACTGCATAATCTGCTTCCTCCTTCTGCTTGCCCCCTATTAAGGCACTGGGTTCGCTTCTTCTTATCCTTTAAGCATTTATACCCCCAAATGCGCCCTTAGAGAAACGAAATGAAGGCTTGCGGCCAATCTTTTCTACTAACCTGCCGTAATATACGTTAAAATAGATAGAGATAACGTTTACAATGAAGGAATGATGATGTACAGCTTGAGAGAAGCAAATCACCCTGATCTTCGATGACTTCGAGGAAATACTTGAAAACGGAAGGTGTCAACCATGTCAGCAGCGTCCAGCAAACCGAACATTCTGATCTTTATGACCGATCAGCAGCAAGCCCAGGTCACGATGCAGGATCATCCCTGCCGTACGCCTCATCTTGATGAAATCGCCGGTCAAGGCGTGCGCTTTACGTACACGTACCCGCCGATGGCCCACTGCTGTCCGGCCCGAGCCTCTTTTATGACCGGCCTGTACCCGTCTCAGCACGGCGTTTACAATAACGTCCGCAATGACCAGGCCATCAACTCCACCGTCAACCCCGGAGTGGAAATGTTCTCCGAGAAGCTGAAGGATGCCGGCTATGAGATGTATTACAGCGGGAAATGGCATGTATCGGCTGAGGAGAATCCGAGTGACCGCGGCTGGACGGAGCTGTACATGAAGGAGCAGGGCTTCGACCGCGGCTCGCGCCGGGACCATTATGCCCAGCTTCAGAGCGAGCATGGCACGCGCGAACGGGCCCGGGGAGAGATCCTTCGTCCGGGATGGTCCAAATTTCAATTGTACGGCACGTCCAAGGTGGAATATCATGACCACCCGGATTACCACTGTGTAGACGCCGGCATTCAGCAGCTGAATGCGATGAAGGATCAGGAGGATCCTTGGTGTATGTATCTTGGCGTACTGGGACCGCATGATCCGTTCATCGTTCCGGAGAAATACGCTACGATGTACGACCCGAACGACATTGAGCTTCCTCCCAACTACCGGGATGACATGACCGATAAGCCGGGCATCTACAGACGCATGAAGAAGGTATTCAGCCAGCTGACCGAGCAGGAGGTCAAGGAATCCCTTGCCCACTACTGGGGCTACTGCACGATGATGGACGATCTGTTTGGCGAGGTGCTGGACGCGCTGGATCGAAACGGCCAGCGGGACAACACGCTCATCGTATTCGTCTCCGACCATGGAGAGCTGGGTGCAGCCCACGGCTTGTACTGCAAGGGCATCAGCACCTTTGACGAGGGCTACCGGGTTCCGCTCATTATCAGCCATCCGAAGCTGATTCAGGAGCCGGGCAGAAGCGTGGACGATTTCGTGATGCTGATGGATATTGCGCCGACACTGATTGAGCTGGCAGGCGCAGAGCCGCTCTCCAAGTGCAGCGGACAGAGCCTCGTGCCTTTCCTGCAGAATGAGCAGCCCACGGAGTGGCGGGAATCCATCTACACCCAGTGCTACGGCACTGAGCTCTACTATACTAACCGTATGGTGCGAACCAAAGATTATAAATTTGTGTACAACCCGACGGACATCGACGAGCTGTACGATCTGAACCAGGACCCTCACGAAATGGTCAACATTGCAGAGCAGCCGGAGATGAGCGGAGTGCTGAAGGAGATGTACCGGCTGATGTGGGAGAACGGATACCGGTATGAAGATAATCATTTTGTCTCCTATATCCCGGTAACGACCGGCGAATATGGCCCGGCCATCGTAAATGAGCCCAAGGGAGGCGCTTAGGTTGAGACATCTGTTCATTGTGGGAGACAGCATCTCTATCCAGTACGGTCCTTCTTTAAAGCCGCTGGTGGAATCGTACTTTCATTATGACCGCAAGCGCGGAGAGAAGCAGGCACTGGCCGATCTCGACCAGCCCGTAGGCGCCAACGGAGGCGACAGCAGCCGGGTGCTGGACTATCTAACCCAGGAGCAGCACCAGGGTGTGTCCTATGATCTGCTGCTGCTTAACTGTGGACTGCATGATATCAAGACCGATCCGCTCACCGGCGAGAGACAAATATCTCCTGCCCGTTACCGGGATAACCTGGAGCGGATTATCCAAACAGCGCGCAGCATGGCCAAGGCCCTGATCTGGGTGAGCACCACTGACATTATTGATGATATTCATAATTCGCAGAGCACCTCCTTTCACCGCTTTCACCGGGATGTGCTGGAATATAACGAGATTGCATCGCAGGTCATGGAGCAGCATGAGGTGCCGATCATTGATTTGTACACGTTTACGCTGCAATTCGGAGCTGACGCTTATCGGGACCATGCTCATTTCACCGAGGAGGTCCAGCGCCGCCAAGCTGAATTTATCGCGGATTATCTGATGGGCTCAGGCCTTCACGCCTCTTCATCGGCAGAGTAGCTTCTTGCTGCAGCACCCTGCCATGACGAGGTAAGGGGAACCCGGCCGTTTGTATACCACGACAATTTATCCACGGGGAGACACAAAATGTGATGAAATACAGCTACTTGAAAAAATTGTTTATGTACAGTTTATTCTTGGGTGCCCTGCCTGTCATCGTCATGGGTGTATTCTCGTATGACCGGACCTCAACCGTGGTTGAGCAAAAGGTCAATGAGGCCAACCGGCAGATTTTGAGCTCGGCCATGAATAGCATTGATCATAAACTGGAAACCGCATATGTTATGGCAACACAGTTCACCAATTCTACCCAGGCCGTTTCCGCCCTGAATATGGACCTTGACCGGTCCCAATTTGAAACCGTCTCCGAGCTGATCAAGACGATTCAGGGATTTCAAGTGTTTGATTATGTGGCGAGTGTCCATTTTGTGAATCTGGAGAAGCGTTGGGTTATTACCAATAAAGGACTGGAGCGCCTGGACGAAGAGGAAGAGCTGGCCGAATGGACGGCGCTGCTGTCAGAGCCCCGAAATACACAATGGGTGACCAGCGCCAGCGGCGGCATCAGCCTGATCAAGCCGCTGCCTTTTCTGACCACGAAGTCACCTCCCCAAGGGGCCTTTGTCATGCGGTTCTCCCCGCGGCTGTTTAACTCGCTCGTCCGCAGTGAAAGCTACGGGGATACCGTCATTTATAACGAGAATATGGAGCTAATATTCCGGAATTCAGAAACGCTGAGCTCTCCGGAGCAGCAGGATCAGCTGGAGCTGAAGCTAAGCGCAGAGTCCGGAGAAACCTCGCAGCAGGAGAACGTTCGGTTCGAGCTGGCCGGTGCTCCTGCTCTGGCTATGGTGGAGGACTCTGTCTTTAACGGCTGGAAATATGTATCCCTCGTACACTTGTCCGATATTACCGAGGAATCGAAGGCCATTGGCTGGGTCACTCTGCTGATGTGCCTGGTCATTCTGAGCATTACGCTGGGGCTTGCCTGGCAGGGCTCGAAGATGTTCTACTCTCCCATTCGCGTGCTTCGGGATCTCGTGGCGGATTCGGACGATGCTCATCCGCAGGCCTCCGATGAGCTGCAATATATCCGCACCGGGATTCAGGGGCTGCTCGGGAACAAGCTGGAGCTGCAAAAGCAGCTGCAGAAGCAGTTTCCTTATCTGCATGAGCTGTTTGTAATGAAGCTGTTTCTCGGTCAATGGAGCAACAAGGAGATTCAGGAGCATATTGAACGATACAATATTGATTCGGATTGGGAGCAATTCAGTGTATTTACCCTCAAGATTTATTCTTTGGAGCACTCCCGCTTCGACGAAGAGGATTCAAGCCTGATTCTTTACGCCATTCTAAACATGATGGAGGAAATTCTCACGCCGTCACAGCCTTTTAAGCCGGTCATTATGAATGAGAGCTGTGCCGCAGTGTTCGTCAGTCCTCGCAGCGCAGAGGGCCCGGCACCGGAGGAGCTTCTGATGCAGACCTGCAAGGAGATTGAGGACAAAATCCAAGCCTTCCTGGGACTGGACATCCAGCTCGGAGTCAGTCGGCCGCACACCCAGCTGGAGCAGGTGTCTATGGCGTTCGCCGAATCCACCGCTGCGCTGCGCTTCTGTCAGCGGACTGGTTACCGCGGTGTGATGAAGTCTGAGGACGTGGATCCTGGCAGACTTCCGCAAATGACTTATCCGGCCCACTGGGAGCAGGAGCTGCTGGAGGCGCTGCAAAGTGAAGACCGCGAGGCTGCAAAAGAGCTGGTGGACCGCATTTTGACAGAGGTCGAGACCCGGCAGTACACCTTGATGGAAGCCCAGGTGCTGTTCTACCAGCTGCTGGTTAAGATGATGAGCCTGCTGCAATGGGATGAGCAGTCGCTGAAGAAAATGCTGCTGGATGTGGAGTACGTTCAGGCGATGTTCCGTACCACTACGTTCGAGGAGCTGGGTCAGTGGTTTACCTCCGTCGGCATGGAGCAGCTATTCCAGCTGCTCTCCACCCGGGAAGAATCGCATCAAGGCCAGATTGCCCAGCAGATCAAGCAGCTGGTACAAAGCCGCTTTGAAGAGAATTTAACGCTGGAAGCCATTGCCGATCTGATGAACTTCAATGCCAATTATCTAAGCCGCGTCTTCAAGAAGGAAGTAGGCATGAGCTTCAGCGAATATATGGCGATCACCAAGCTGGAGATGGCCAAGCATTTGCTGACGACCAGTGATCTGAAGGTGCAGGAGGTTGCCGAGAAGCTTCACTATCAGAGCACCACTGCCTTCATCCGGTACTTCCGAAAAATGGAAGGCATGACCCCTTCCAGTTACCGGAAAATGAACGAATAGCATCTGAAAGCGCATCCTCTTCCACTCAGGGGATGCGCTTTTGTGTCTATAATCATTATCTCGACATGTGCAGCAGATGACCTTCACACCGGGCTTTTCGGCACTTTTTTGGCCATTCCAGGGATTATTATGCCTATTTCATATGCACCAGACGACCCCCGAGATGTGATGAAGGTGCATATAGACTATTGATCCGGATGGGGTTAAGGTTGGTGTACAAAAGCAAAGAGGAGGAAGCCACATGCAGCGCATTCAAAACAATCAACGAAGCTGGCGGCGTGATTTGCTGAGAGACCGTTGGTTATATGTAATGCTGTTACCCGGCATTATTTATTTTCTAGTCTATAAGTACTTACCCATGTGGGGCGTGATCATTGCCTTTCAAAACTATTCCCCTGCACTGGGCATTCTGGACAGCGCCTGGGTCGGACTGAAGCACTTCAATCGATTGTTCTCCGAGCCTACCTTCTGGCAGCTGTTCCGCAACACCTTATTATTGTCGCTGTACCAGATCGTCTTCTTCTTCCCGATTCCGATCATTCTCGCTCTCATGCTGAATGAGCTGAAGAATCAGGTGTTCAAGCGGTTCGTACAGACGATCATCTACATTCCGCACTTTGTATCCTGGGTCGTTATCGTCGGTATCAGTTATTTGTTCCTCACACCTGAAGGCGGTTTCATCAATGAAGCCATCGCAGCAACGGGGAATGACAAGGTCAACTTCCTGATGAGTGAAGACTGGTTCAGAACGCTTCAAATCGGCCAGGTCATCTGGAAAGAAGCTGGATGGGGTACAATCATCTTCCTGGCAGCCTTGGCCGGTGTCGATCCTCAGCTGTATGAAGCAGCCCGGATGGACGGTGCAAACCGCTGGAGACAGCTGTGGCACATTACACTGCCTGCGCTGAAGAGCACCATCATTATCCTGTTTATCCTGAGACTTGGCGATATTCTGGAGCAGGGCGCCGAGCATATCTTGCTCTTGCTCAACGCGCTTAACCGTCAAGTTGGTGAAGTTTTTGACACATATGTCTACACGGTGGGCTTGCTGCAAGGTAACTTCAGTTACAGCGCCGCGGTCGGACTATTCAAATCACTCGTCGGCCTGATCCTCGTACTTGTTGCGAATTATACAGCCAAGAAGGCAGGCGAAGAGGGGGTGTTTTAGATCATGTCTAACAGTGCAATGAAAGAAACTGCAGGTGAAAAGGCGTTTGACTGGGTCAATATGTTTCTATTGCTCGTCATTTCACTAGTCATGCTGTTCCCGTTCGTTTACATTACGGCCCTGTCCTTCTCCGATGAGAAGAGCATTGCCGAGGGTGGATTGATCCTGTTTCCCAAGGGCTTCTCTCTAGCCGCCTATAAATACATCTTCTCGACAGACACTTTGATGCAGGGTCTCTATAACTCGATTCTGATCACCGTCGGCGGAACCATCGTCAACCTGGTCATGACGAGCCTGATGGCTTACCCGCTTTCGAAGGTACATCTGAGAGGACGTAAACTGATCCTGATGTTCGTAGTATTCACCATCCTGTTCAGCGGTGGCTTGATCCCGACGTTCCTCGTGGTAAAATGGACCGGACTGCTTGACAGCCTATGGTCGGTTATCATCCCGACCTCGATCAGTGCCTTCTATCTGATCATTCTCAAGAACTTTTTCCAGCAAATTCCGGATGGACTTGAAGAATCCGCCAAGATTGACGGCGCCAACGACCTGGTCGTGCTCGTTCGTATCGTCCTGCCGTTGTCTTTGCCGGCTATGGCTACCTTCGCGCTGTTCTATGCGGTCAGTCACTGGAACATGTACTTCCAGGCAATCCTGTACATTAGCGATAACACCAAGTGGCCGATTCAGGTGCTCCTGAGACAGATTGTTATCCTGTCCCAAAGCTCCGTAGGCTCAAGCTCATCCCTGGATGAAACGGTGCTTCCACCACAGTCCATCAAAATGGCCGTAATCGTGTTTGCAACGATTCCAATCATGCTCGTGTATCCGTTTTTACAGAAGCATTTTGCCAAAGGCGTCATGCTTGGCTCTGTGAAGGGCTAAATAGATAAGGGAGGTTATGTTCATGAAAAAGAAAGGTAAAGTTTTCAGCTTATTGTCCACTGCGTTACTTGTTGGCGTTGTAGGCTGCAGTAACGGAGGCTCCACAGCCAACGAGGGTAACGGCACGAATGCCGATTCTGACAAGCCATTTGAAATGAGCCTGCTGTTCCACTATGAGACGGAGCCGCCAAAGAATGACTCCGACATTATGAAGATGATCGAAGAGTACACCAATACTAATATCGACGTTCAATCGGTTCCATCTTCAACCAGCGCAGAGAAGTTCAACGTTACTGTCGCTTCCGGCAACTTCCCGACTGCGATCAAAACGTTCTACGAAGTACCGGTTGTCAATGCGATCAAAACCGGCGTGTTCTGGGAAATCGGTCCTTACCTGAAAGACTACCCGAACCTGTCTGCGATCAACCCGCAGGTATATGACAACATGAAGGTCCAAGGTAAAATTTATGGCGTTCCATCCGTTCGTGACTTGGCGCGCAACACCATGACGTACCGTAAAGACTGGCTGGAAAAGCTCGGTCTGCCAGAGCCAACAACGGTGGATGAATTCTACAACATGCTTAAAGCGTTCACTACTCAGGATCCGGACGGTAACGGGAAAGACGATACCTACGGCCTGATCGAAAATAACGCACTGTTCAACATGGATATGATCACTGCTTACTTCGGTGCACCGAACCAGTGGGGCGTGGAAGATGGCAAGCTGATTCCATCCTTCCAAACCGAAGCTTATCTGGAGGCGCTGCAATTCTACCGCAAGCTGTTTGACGAGAAGATCATTAACCAGGACTTCCCGATTACATCCCGTGATAACTGGTTCAAGCTGTGGGATTCCGGTAAAGCCGGCACCATGCGCCAGGTAACCAGCACAGCAGTAGCCCGCGAACGCGGTGCACAGAAGGTAGATCCGAATGCGAAGGTCGACATGGTTTCCTTGCTTGAAGGACCACGCGGCACTGCGATCTACTCCGAAGCAGGAAACAACGGCTTCTTCCTGATCTCCAAGTCTGCGGTGAAAACCGAAGAAGAGCTGAAGAAAGTACTGGAATTCTTCGACAAGCTGATGGATGAAGAAATGTCCAACCTCTTCTACTGGGGTCTGGAAGGTCAAACCTATACCGTTACGGATGGTAAAGCTCAGCATACCGACAAAGAAGCTTTTGACAGAATGCTCTCCCCTTACACCCAGCTGGCTGTAGGCAAGCTGATCGACAACGCGACACCAGGCGTGCTGCAGCCACTGGAGCAGCAAGCACTGGATATGAACAAAGAGAACGAAGCGGTCGCTCTGGCGAACCCGGCCCTGACTCTGGATTCCGAAACGAATACCGAGAAAGGTGC